>JAFIEE010000228.1 GCA_020832705.1 Paracoccaceae bacterium | reverse complement strand
CCCGGCGGGGCGGGGGTGTGCTTTTGGGGGGGGGGGGGGGGGCCCCCGGGCGGGGGGGGGGGGGCGCCTCATACCGCCACCGGGGCCGGCAACGCCGGGTGCGGATCGTAGCCTTCGACCGTGATGTCCGCATAGGTAAAGGCGAACAGGTCATCGACCCCGGGACGCAGGCGCAAGGTCGGCAGCGGGCGCGGTCGGCGGCGCAACTGCTCGTGCACCTGGGTCATGTGGTTGGCATAGATATGCGCGTCGCCGATCGAGTGCACGAAGACGCCCGGCGCATAGCCCGTCACCTGCGCCAGCATGTGCTGCAACAGCGCATAGGACGCGATGTTGAACGGCACGCCCAGGAACATGTCCGCCGAGCGCTGGTAAAGCTGCAGATGCAGCCGCCCGCCCAGCACCCGCACCTGCCACAGCGTGTGGCATGGCGGCAGCGCCATATCCGGCACATCCGGCGGGTTCCAGGCCGAAACGATCAGCCGCCGACTGTGGGGCGTTGCCCGGATCTGCGCCACCAGGTCCGCGATCTGGTCCACACCGCCGAAATCGCGCCATTGCCGTCCGTAGACCGGGCCCAGGTCGCCATCGGGGCCGGCCCATTCATTCCAGATGCTGACCCCGTTTTCCTGCAGGTAGCGCACGTTGGTGTCGCCCGACAGGAACCACAGCAGTTCGTGGATCACGGATTTCAGATGCACGCGCTTGGTGGTGACCAGCGGGAAGCCTGCGGCCAGATCATACCGCATCTGCATTCCGAAACACGACAGCGTGCCGGTGCCGGTCCGGTCGTCCGAGGGCACGCCCGTGTCCAGCACCTGCCGCAGGGCATCCAGATAGGTCTGCATCCGCTCTCTCCGGCCCGTCCCCCGCACGCATCCTGTCGCGCGCCCCTCCGTTTTGCGACAGATGGCGCGCATGCGCAACCGCAACGGGGGCTTGCAGCCACCCGCGCACGGACTAGGCTGAGGGCCGAACAAGGAGGACGCGATGAAATACCTGCACACCATGGTCCGCGTGAAGGACCTTGACCGTTCGATGGCCTTCTACCGCCTGCTGGGGCTGGAGGAAACGCGCCGGCATGAAAGCGAGGGCGGGCGCTTCACGCTGGTCTTCATGGCCCCGCCAGGGCAGCCGGAATGTCCGATCGAACTGACCTGGAACTGGGACGGCGACGACGGCCTGCCCTCGGACAGCCGCCACTTCGGGCATATCGCCTATGCGGTCGATGACATCTACGCCAAGTGCCAGGAACTGATGGACAACGGCGTGACCATCAACCGCCCCCCGCGCGACGGTCGCATGGCCTTCGTGCGCTCGCCGGACAATATCTCGATCGAACTGCTGCAGGCGGGTGATCCGCTGCCCCCGCAGGAGCCATGGGCGAGCATGGAAAACACCGGCCACTGGTAAGCGGGCGCGGCCCCGCTCAGACCCGCTTCGGCCCCGGTGGCGGTGGCGCCGGGCCAAAGAACAGCCCGTCATCGATGACGGCCTGCACCGTGGCCAGCCGCACCATCTGGTCGCCCTCGGCAAAGGCATAGGTCAGCGCCAGATCGCACATCTGGTTGACCAGGCGCGGCACGCCGCCGGTGGCCTCGGCCACGCGCGCGGCGGCCTGCTTGCTGAAGATCGCCGGGCGCCCGCCCGCGACCTTCAGCCGGTGGGCGATGTATCCCGCCACGGTCTCGGGCGCCATGTTGGGGATGTGGTAGTTCGCGGCGACCCGCTGCGCGAACTGCACCAGTTCGGGGCGGCGCACCATGTCGCGCAATTCCGGCTGGCCGACGAGGATCAGTTGCAGCACGTCGTCCTTGCCGATGTTGATGTTGGTCAGCATCCGCAACTCTTCCAGCGCCTCGAGGCTGAGATTCTGCGCCTCGTCGATGATCAGCAGCACGCGGCGGCCTTCGTTGTATTCGGCGATGAAGAATTCGCGCACCTGGCGAAAGGTGCGTTCGTCGCCGGTGCTCTGGTTGGCCAGTTCGGGCAGCAGCCACTGCAGGATGTCACGCGTTCCGGGCCGGGTGTTGGTGACCATGGAAAGCGTGACCGAATCGTCCAGCTCCTCGACGAAATACTGCAGCAGCAGCGTCTTGCCCGAGCCGATCTCGCCGGTCATCAGAGTGATGGGCGCATGCGTCGTCAGCCCGTATTGCAGCATCGCATAGGCGCCGCGATGCGCATCGGTCCAGTACAGGAACTCGGGGTCCGGCGTCAGCGCGAAGGGGCGCTGCGCAAGTGCGAAATGATCCAGATAGGATGCGAATCTGCCTGCCATGGGACCTTGCTGCCTGTCGGCCCCCCGGGCCCGATCCATCGCAGGGATATAGACAAAGGATGGCAAGAATTGAATTCAAACCGGGCATAATCACGGCATGGGCCGAATGAAGGGAATCACCCGCGCCCGAAATGCAACCTGTGGGTGCGCTAATTCCGTCACGCATACATTGGGGTTGCGGCGCCCGCCCGGATGCGCCCATGGCACAGCTTCAATACCTGACGCCACCGCCGTCACCGAACGCTGATTTCGCATATATTTCAGATGCCTGCCAGGGTTTCCAGCACGGAAACGATTTGTTACATCCGCATTCGCCTGAAACTCGTTCCATTTTTCGAGAAAGTTGCGGATATATCCGGTGGGGGTAAACAGCGGGTTAACGCAGATCGGACCCGCCGAGCGTCTTGCGCCCTGTAACTGGTGACCAAGGTCCTTTTGGGGTGTTCCGGATGTCGATGTATCCCGGTGAAATCGTCCAGCCAAAGCCTATCGCGCCGCCCGCCTTGCACGGGGCGGAGCGCGCGCCCTATCGCAACGGCGCGAAGCGACTGCTCGATATCGCGCTTGTGGTGCTGTCGCTGCCGGTTGTGCTGCCGGTGATGGCGGTGATTGCCGTTGCGCTCTGGATCGAGGGCGGCAGCCCCTTCTACGCGCAGGACCGGCTGGGCCGGGGCGGTCGCCGGTTCCGGGTCTGGAAATTCCGCACCATGGTCCGCGATGCCGATGCGAAGCTTGCGTCCCTGCTGGCCGCCGACCCCGCCCTGCGCCACGAATGGGAAACCACCCAGAAGCTGAAGAACGACCCCCGCATCACGCCGGTCGGCGGGCTGCTGCGGCGCACATCGCTTGACGAATTGCCGCAGCTTTTCAACATCCTGCGCGGCGACATGAGCATCGTCGGCCCGCGCCCCATGCTGCCTGAACAGCTTGCGCTCTACGGTCCCTACGCAAGCGCATATTTCGCGCTGCGCCCCGGTCTGACCGGGCTTTGGCAGGTGTCCGAGCGTAACGACGCGCAGTTCATCCGCCGCGCCGAACTGGACGCCCGTTACGAGCGCTCCCTGACCTTCTGGCAGGACGCGGTCCTGATCCTTGCGACCTTTCGGGTGGTGCTGCGCGGAACCGGGTATTGAGACGTCGGTCGACCTTCCTGCGCGGCACAGTGCAAAGTGATCCGAACGCCGGGATTGACCGTTTCCAAGATCGCACCGGCACGATAAGAGCCGGGGCCATGCGCGATCATATCCGCCCCGGCATCCAACCGAACAGCCCCGCCGTGCTCTGGCTCGTGGGGTTGACCTGCCTGCCCGAAGCCCTGTTCACCCTGCTGTCCGCCGACCTGATCGGTCAGGGCAACCTGCGCAATCTGGCGCTGGTCTATGGCGCGTTCTGGAACGGACTGCTGCAGGAAGGGTGGGCGCCGCTTTACCCGTTCCAGCGCGAACTCATGTTCGTCTCCTATGCGTTTCTGCACGGCGGGTTTCTCCATCTCATCGGCAACATGATCGCCGTGCTGGCGCTGGGCGGGATCGTGGTGGCGCGGATCGGGCAACAGGGGTTCTTGCTGCTCTATGGCCTGACCGCCATCGGCGGCGCGGCGGGGTTCGCGCTGCTCTCGGGCAGCACGGCGCCTATGGTCGGTGCATCGGGGGCGGTGTTCGGGCTGATCGGGGCGTGGAAGTTCTGGGAATGGCAGGTGCGGCGGCACATGCGCGCCAGCATGGCGCCGTTGTGGCGCTCGCTCGCGGGACTGGCGGCGCTGAACGTCCTGCTGTGGCTCCTGCTGTCGGGCCTGCTGGCGTGGGAAGCGCATCTGGGCGGCTTCGTCACCGGCGTGATCTTCGCCGCCATCGTCACCCCCAGCCTGCGCTACCGGATCTGAGCCCCCGCCCCGTGCCGCGCAAGCGCCCCCCGGGCGGGGGGGGGGGCGGGGGGGGGCCCCCCCGGGGGGGGGGGGTTTTTCCCCGGTTTGGGGGGTATCCCCCCGGGCCCCGCACCAAACCCACGAA
>JAFIEE010000227.1 GCA_020832705.1 Paracoccaceae bacterium | reverse complement strand
CGCGCCGCCATCGTTTCGGCGCGGGCGCGGGCCAGTTCCGCGTTCAGCGCCTTGCGCTGCGCTTCGGCCCATTGGCGGTGGCGCTGCTGCGCCGCCCAGAGCGCCGGGTCGGGCGGCAGGGGCGCGGCGACCCCGGCGCGCAGGGCGGCCAGCCGCGCTTCGGTTTCGGCCTGTGCCCGCGCGTGCCTTGCCAGAAGCGCCCGATCGGCATCACCGCGCAGCGCGGCGAGTTCCGCCAGCCGCGCCAACCTTTCCCGGTCTGGTGCGCTTGCGCGGCTCATGGCCGGAAGCGCCCCTTCGCCTTGGCGCGCATGGCCTCGGCAAAGCGGATGGCGGCGGCGACGGGGGCGTAGTGTTCGGGCGCAATCTCGGCGCCCAGATCGACGGTGGCGTGCAGCGCGCGGGCGGTGGGAGGATCGGGGTGGATCGGCACCCCGGCCTCGGCCGCGCGTTCGCGGATGCGCGCGGCGATCTCGTCCACCCCCTTGGCCACGCAGACCGGCGCGCCCGGCGCGCCGCGGTCCCATTTCAGCGCCACGGCGTAATGGCTGGGGTTGGTGATGACAACATCGGCCTGCGGGACCTTGGCCAGCATCTGGTTGGTGGCGATCTCGGTCGCGCGCTGGCGGCGCTGCTGGCGGGTCTGCGGGTCGCCTTCGGACTGCTTGATCTCGTCGCGCATTTCCTTGTGGCTCATGCGATTGCGGCGCAGATGCTCGGCCCGCTGCCAGAAGAAATCGATCCCGCCGATCACCACCATGATGACGAAGACCAGCCCCAGAAACGCCACCCCCGTCAGCAGCATCTCGCGCACGCCTGCGCCGGGGCTCAGCAGCGCCAGCCCGACGATGGATTCGATCCGCGACAGGATGAACACCCACAAAAGCCCCGAGATCACCACCAGCTTGACGAAGCTCTTGGCGAATTCGAACAACCCGTTGCGGCCATACTTGTTCTTCGCATTGGCGATGGGCGAGATGCGCGACAGTTTCGGCTTCAGCTTCGAGGGCGCAAACACCACCGCCCGCTGCGCGATCAGCGACACCCAGACCAGCGCCATGGGCAGCCCGAACAGCGGCAGGAGCGGCACCACCACCGCCGCCATCAGCCCGCCCACCGGCGCGCGCGCCTGCGCCGCCGTCAGCGCAGCCAGCGCGGGCGCCTGATCCAGCAGCACCGCCATGGCGCGGGCAGGCTGCCCCAGCGCCCAGCCACCCGCCGCCAGCGCCACCAGCGCCAGCGCGCCGAAGGCGGCGGCGGTGTTGAGATCGGTGGACCGCGGCACCTCTCCCTTGCGGCGCTGTTCGTCAAGCTTGCGCTGGGTGGGGGCGAATTCCTTCTCGCCGGACGGGTTTTCCTCGCTCACGGCCGGGCCCTCATGGCGCCGTCGGATCGGCCAGGAAGCCGTGGAAGGCATCCAGCCAGACGCTCAGCATCACGGGGGCGGCCAGCAGCAGTACCGCCAGCCCGGCGAAGGTGATCGCCGGGGCGCCGACAAAGGCCACCATGAGCTGCGGCATCGCCTTGTTGATGGCGCCCAGCGTGACATTGTAGAGCAGCGCGATCACCACGAAGGGCAAGGCCAGCCGGAAGGCCAGCGCGAAGCTCTGCGCCACCCGCGCGACACCCCATTCCGCGACCATGCCCGCCGAAACACCCTGCCCCGGCGGTAGCATGTCATAGGACAGGATCATCAACTCGGCCAGCCGCACGTGCAGCCCGAAGATCAGCGCCAGGGCCAGCCCCCCCATCACCAGCACCTGCGCGATGGCCGGTTGCGGGTCCACATTCGCGCCGCCGAAGAACTGCGCCAGCGATGTTGCCTGCGCCGCCATGGTCCCCGCCGTCTGCAAGGCCATCACGAAAAGCCGCAACCCGATCCCCAGCATCAGCCCGATCGCCGCCTCGCCCGCGATCAGACCGGCCAGTGCCAGCGGCGTTTCCGGGAGCGGCGGCAGCGCGGGCGCGACAGCGGGGGCGACCACCAGCGTGAAGGCCGCCGCCACCGCCAGACGCACGCGCAGGGGCACGATCATCTCGCCAAAGGCCGGCAGCAGCGCGGCCATGGCGCCGATGCGCAGGAACACCAGCACCGCCGCCGTCGCCCAGGGCGCGGTCGCGGCGGCCAGCGCCTCGAGCGCGGCCAGCAGGTCCGGGGTCATGCCGCCACCGTGCCCAGCAGCGCCGGGCGCGCCTCGGTGCCGATCTCCTCGAAGGCCAGCACCGGCGCGCGCAACCCCCGCGCGGCCATGACGGTGCGCAGGAAGCGCCGCCGCAGCGCGGGCGTGACCAGCGCCGGGGTGTCGCCGGTGGCCGTGGCCCCGGACAGCGCCTCGGCCAGATTGCCCGCCAGCCGGGTAAAGGCATCAGGCGGCAGCGCCACATCGACCTCGCCCCGGTCGCCCTGCACCTGATAGGTGGCGAACAGATCCTCCCACTCGGGCGCCAGTTGCACCAGCGGCAGCGTCCCGTCGGCGCGCTTCAGCCCGGCGACGAGCTGGAAGCCCAGCCGCTGGCGGACGTGTTCGCAGACCGCCTCGGGGCCCATGCGCCCGCCGCGGGTCTCGGCAATGGCCTCGAGGATCAGCGGCAGATTGCGGATCGACACCCGCTCCTCGAGCAGGAGCCGCAGCACCGACAGCAGCAGGTCCATGGGCACCTTTCCCGGGATCAGGTCATCCAGCAGGCGCTGGTTGGCCTCGGCCCGGTCCGGATCGCTCAGCCGGGTCAGTTCGCGCAGGGTCCGGTTCAGCCCCTTCAGCGTCAGAAGCCGCGCCATGTTCGCCTTCAGCACCTCCAGCAGATGCGTGGCCAGCACCTCGGCGGGGCTGACCACCGTGGCGCCTGAAAGCGCCGCCGCCTCGCGCCCGGGCCGGGGCACCCAGCGGGCGGGCGCGCCATAGACCGGCTCGGCCACGTCCACGCCGGACGGGGTGTCGCCGTCGGCATCGGACAAGAGCGCCAGCACATGGTCGGGGTAAAGCCGGTCGGCCGCCTGTTCGACCCCGTGGATCAGCACCCGGTAGCCGCCCTGCGGCAGGCCCGCGTCATCGGTCAGCCGGATCTCGGGCAGGATCAGGCCGAAATTGCGCACCAGATGGCGGCGGATGCTGGCGATGCGCGCATCAAGCCCCGTGGCCGGGTCCAGCACCATCGCCACCAGGTCAGGCGCGAACTGGACGTGGATCTCATCGAGCTCCAGCAGGTCGCCCAGGCTGGGCTCGGCGGGTTTCTCGGCCGCGGCGGGCGCAGATGGCGCCGCTTCGCGCGCCCGCGCCGCGCGCTGGGCCAGGAGCGCCAGCGCCGCCAGACCCATCGCACCCAGCACGAAGGGCAGGAACGGCAGCCCGGGCACCACGGCAAAGACCAGCATCAGCACCGCCACCGTGGCCAGCGCGGGCGGGTAGCGGCCAAGCTGTTCGAACAGCGTCATGTCGGTGGCCCCGTTCGCCCCGCCCCGCGCCAGCAGGAGCGCCGCCGCGATGGAGATGATCACCGCCGGGATCTGGTTCACCAGCCCGTCGCCCACCGTCAGGATGGCATAGGTCTCGAAGGCCGCGCCGATGTCCATGCCGTGGTTCATGGTGCCGTTGATCAACCCCACCACGATGTTCAGAAGCGTGATCAGCAACCCCGCCACGGCGTCGCCCTTGACGAATTTGGACGCCCCGTCGAGCGAGCCGAAGAACGTGGTTTCGGCCTGTTCGGTCTCGCGCCGCGCCTTGGCCTCGGCATGGGTGATGGCGCCGGCGGACATGTCCGCGTCGATGGCAAGCTGCTTGCCGGGCATCCCGTCCAGCGCGAAGCGGGCGCCGACCTCGGCCATGCGGCCCGCGCCCTTGGTGATGACGATGAAGTTGACGATCAACAGCACCAGGAAGATCACCACGCCCAGGAACACGCTGCCCGACATGACGAAATTGGCGAACCCCTCGATCACCCCGCCGGCCGCATGGGTGCCGGTATGCCCCTCGCCGATGATCAGCTTGGTGGAGGAGACATTGAGCGACAGCCGCAGCATCAGCGACGCCAGCAAGACCGTTGGAAAGATGGAGAAATCCAGCGGGCGCTGGATGAACAGCGTGACCGTGAACATCAGGATCGCGAGCGCGAAGGAGGCGGCGAGGCCCAGATCCAGCACCACCGCAGGTACCGGCAGGATCATCATGACGATCACCGCCATCAGCGCCATGGCCAGCAGCACCGTGGGGCGATAGAGCGCGCGCAGGTCCAGGGTCATCGCAGCATTCCCAGCGCCACCCCCCCCGCCGCCCCCGGCGCGGGGCTCGGTCCGGCGGGCGCTTCCGCCGGGACCGGCGCGATCACCG
>JAFIEE010000226.1 GCA_020832705.1 Paracoccaceae bacterium | reverse complement strand
GGGGCGCATCGGGTCGGGGGCTATGGCGGGTCAGTCGGCGGGGTCCGGCTTCGGGGCAAGGGGTTCGCCGTAGAGTTCCAGACGGTGGCCGAGCAGGCGGTAGCCGAGCCGTCGGGCGATGCGTTCCTGCAGGGCCTCGATCTCGGGGTCGCAGAATTCGATGACGCGGCCGGTGTCCATATCGATCAGGTGGTCGTGGTGGGCGCGTTGGCTGTCCTCGAACCGGGCGCGCCCGTCGCCGAAATCGCGCCGCTCCAGCAGCCCGGCCTCTTCGAGCAGCTTTACCGTGCGATAGACGGTGGCGATGGAGATGCGCGGGTCAAGACGGCTGGCGCGGGCGTGCAGTTCCTCGGCATCGGGATGGTCGCGCGCTTCGTCAAGCACCCGTGCGATGGTGCGGCGCTGGCCGGTCATGCGCAGGCCCTGCGCTTCGATCCGCGAGATGAGGTCTTCCGCCACCGGCTTTAAGTGTCCGTCTTCGTTGCTTCGTTGCTTCGTTGCTTCGTTGCTTCGTTGCTTCGTTGCTTCGCTGCTTCGCTGCTTCGTTGCTGCCCCGAACGCCTGCCGCTGCGGCGCGATCATGCCCCGCAGGTGCAGGCCGTTCATGTGGCGCGAGCCTAGCCTGCCGGGAACGCCCCGGCAATGCCCGGGCGCGCCAATCCGTCCTGCTCAGGCGTCTGGCAGGGAGCGCCAGCGCGATTCCAGCGCCTCGATGGCGCGAATGCGGTCTTCGGTCCTGGGGTGGCTCATCAGCCAGACCGGGGTGCCGCCGCGGGCGCCTGCAAGGCGTTCGAGCTTGCGGAAAAGCGTCTTCTGCGGTTCGGTGCCGATGCCGGACTTTTCCAGCAGGGCGGCGGCGTAGGCATCGGCCTCGTATTCGTCGGCGCGGCTGAGCGAGGCGGCCAGCAGCGTGGTGATGCCGTTGGCGATCAGCACCCCCAACCCCGGCAGGAAACGGTTGAACACGGTGGCCAGCGCCATGCGGATCGCGTTCTGGCCCGAGAAATCGATCATCCGCCGCCGCGAATGCCCCAGCGCGACATGGCCCAGTTCATGGGCGATGACCGAGGCCAGTTCCTCGGCGCTGACATCGCCCGCGCGATACTTGTTGTAGAAGCCGCGGGTGATGAAGATGCGCCCGTCCGGCGCGGCCAGCCCGTTGACGGTCTCGGTCTCGTGGACGTGGACGCGGACGTGTTCGATATCGAGGGCGCGGGCCATGCGGTCGGTCAGGGATTTCAGCTTCGCATCCGCCAGCAGGGTCGAGCGCGCGTCGAGTTCCTTCGACGTGCGCCAGGCCGAGAACCAGTAGATCAGGAGCGCGTAACCGACGGCCAGCAGGATGGGGGTGAGCTTGAGCATGGTCCAGATATGGGGCGGGCGCGCGGGCATGGCAATATCCATCAGCCCAACAGCAGGGTCACCCCCAGCATCGCGGTGAAGGCGAGGGTCACGACCAGCCCGAGGGTGGCGGTTTCGATCCCTTCGGAGGCTTCGGGCAGCAGTTCGGAGAAGATCATCCACAGCATCGCCCCCGCCGCCAGTCCCAGCCCGACCGGCAGCCAGGGCGTGAAGGTCAGCACGAACAGGAAGGCGGGCACCGCCAGCAGCGGCTGCGGCAGGGACGAGAAGATGCTCCAGACCGCTGCCTTGCCCACGCCGGCGCCGCGCGGGACCATCACCAGCGCGATGGCCAGCCCTTCGGGGACGTTGTGCAGCGCGATGGCGATGGTGATGAAATCGCCCAGTTCGCGCCCGCCGCCATAGGCGACACCGACACCGATGCCTTCGGCGGCGGAGTGCACGGTCATCACGCCCATGATCAGCAGGATCTTCATGGCATCCGCGCCGCTGGCCCCTGCCACCGCCACCCCGTCGCCGTTCTGAAAAAGGCGTTTGGCGATCCAGATGCCCGCCAGTCCGGCCAGCAGCCCGGCCAGCGTGCGCGGGGCCGAGAATTCGAACCCCTCGGTGATGAGGCTGAAGCAGGCCGCCAGCATCAGTCCTGCGGCAACAGCATTCCCCACTGCCAGCCAGCGCGGTGTGACGGATTTCATCGCCAGGAGGGGGAGGGCGCCAAGCCCGGTGGCCAGGGCCGTGATCAGGGCGGCCACAAAGACCAGCGTGACGGTTGGGTCGGACATGGCGTCCTGCCTGGATGTTAGAACTATTCTAATCTATGTCGTGCGCGCGACAGGTGCAAGCCTTCTCGATTGCGCTTGTCAGAGGTCTTCGCACCACCAGGCGTGACCGGATGCAGGGTCGATGCAGACCTCGATCACGCGGCCCCGGCGGTATCGAGCCAGTTGACTGCGTGGGCGCGGCAGGGATTGCCCCGTCTGGCCGGTGCTGTCCTGCCAGTGGAGCGCATGGCGCTGCGGGCCGGGCAGCAGACTGTGCACCTTGCGCAAGCCGGTGACGCGGGCCGTGCACCGTGCACCATGGCGCCGTGCGCGCCGCGCCGAATGCGCGCGCCGGATGCGCGGGGCGCCAGTCCCCAGCGCGGCCATTGCGGCCAGAAGCCCAAGCCCGCCGAAGAGCGCCGCGCCGGTCCGGTCCCGGTGTGGATCGAGGCTCAGCCGGTAGGGGTCGGTGCTGCTGTAGCGCAAGGGCAGGGTCCCGCCGAGCAGGGCCTGATCGAACAGCCTGCGGCTGACCGAGCGTTGCGCGGTGATCGCCGGGTGATCGGCGGGCTGGTAGGTGAAGTGAAGCCTGTAGCGGGGCAGGCGCGGCCGTTCCAGCGAATACCGCCCCGGTCTGAACCGCTTGTCGGTGATCTGCGCCTGCGTCTGCACGCCGTCACGGGCCAGCAGGTGGGCGTTGCGCGCCGTGTTCAGCGCCAGCCCGGCAAGTCCGAGGCCAAGGCAAAGCAGAAGCGCCGGCCAGTGCAGACCGAGGCGCCAGAACAGAGGCCGGTTCAAGGCGGACGTTCGGTTCATGATCCGGCTCCGCTCTGCGCCCCGGCGCGGCGCGGGGCAGGGTGCAGGTGTTCAGAAATCCTTTTCCCACCAGCCGCGCCCGGTCTTCGGGTCCACGTAGACAACGATGACGCTGCCCGCGGGATAGGCCGAAAGGGCGTCATGGGGGAACATGCGCGATTCGCCGTCCTGTCCTGTCGCATCGATCCATTGCAGCACATACATCTGGCGGTTGTTCTTCTGCACGTTGGTCCTTCGGGTGCCGGTCACGCGGGCCTGGCGGACCTCGCCGTTGCGCGCGGCGCGCAGGACCGAGAGCTTGCGCCGCCACATCCAGCCCGCCAGCCCCACCGACACCACCGCCGCCACCAGCCCGATGCCCCCGAACACCCAGCCCAGCAGCTTGCTGGAGCCCGGTTCGATCTCGTTCAACTCGGGGCGATGCGCCACATAGCGGATGGGGATCTCGTCGCCTTCGCGCACCTGATTGTAGAACCCGCGCTGCACGGACTCGCTGGCCGAGAGCGGCGCGCCGCCTTCGGGCCGGAAGGTGAAGGACAGGTAATAGGTCACGGTGGTCCGACCGTCCGAATCCCGGCCTGTGCGGGTGTACTTGTCCTCGATCACGGCGGTGCCTTCGATCCCGTAGCGATCCAGGAGCCGCGCCTGCTGGAGCATGTAAAGCCCGATCCCGCCGAAGCTCACCGCAAATATGAGCGGGAAAAGCACCCAGAGCGCGCCCAGACGCCACAGCAGCCTTGGATAACTGACCTGCTTGCGCTGCATCGTCATGACCTGCCCCTCGTGCCGCCCTCGCTGACGCATGATACTGCAATTCGCGGCGCCGGAACACCGCAACGCGGCCTTTCCCTCGGGCGCGGGGGGCGCTAAACCGGCGCGCGTGTCCCCGCCCGTGAGAGAGTGATGCCGAGATGATGGACAAGACATTCGACGCCGCCACCGCCGAGGCCCGGATCGCGCAGCTCTGGGACGCGCGCGGCGCCTTTCGCGCCGGTGCCAATGCGTCCCGGCCCGAGACATTCTGCATCATGATCCCGCCGCCGAACGTGACCGGCAGCCTGCACATGGGGCACGCGTTCAACAACACGCTGCAGGACATCCTGGTGCGCTGGAAGCGGATGCAGGGGTTCGATGTGCTGTGGCAGCCGGGCACGGACCACGCGGGCATCGCCACGCAGATGGTGACCGAACGCGAGATGGCCGCGAACGGCGAGCCCACGCGCGCCGAGATGGGGCGCCCGGAGTTCCTGAAGCGGGTCTGGCAGCAGAAGGTGAAGTCGCGCGGCACCATTATCGGCCAGTTGCAGCGGCTGGGTGCCTCCTGCGACTGGTCGCGCGAGGCGTTTACCATGTCCGGCGCCCCCGAGGCGCCCGCGGGCGAACAGGGCAATTTCCACGATGCCGTGATCAAGGTCTTCGTGGACATGTACAACAAGGGCCTGATCTATCGCGGCAAGCGGCTGGTGAACTGGGATC
>JAFIEE010000225.1 GCA_020832705.1 Paracoccaceae bacterium | reverse complement strand
CGGTGAACAGCACGCCCGAGCGTTCGGCATCCACCATCCGCTGCACCACCACGGCGATGCCGATATCGGTGGTATCCAGCCCCACCCGCTTGCGGTAACTCACCGCGCGCGGGTTCCACAGCGAGGCCCAAGCGCCGCGCACGGCCTCGGCCACGTCCTGCGGCCCTTCGATGTTCAGGAAGCTGTCATGCTGGCCCGCGAAGCTGGCGCCCGGCAGATCCTCGGCCGTGGCCGAGGAGCGCACCACCACCAGCCCCGCGCCGATTTCGGCATAGGCTTGCGCGACAGCGTCCGACACATGCGGCGGGATTTCGCCGGACAGAAACCGGTCCTTCAGCGCCTGCGCGGCCTTTGCAAGGGCTTCGGGGTCATCGGCGGGCACATCCTCGACCAGATGCCGCACCGGCTCGTCAAACCCGTTATGATCCACGAAATCGCGGTAAGCCTGTGTGAGCACGGCAAAGCCCTCGGGCACAGGCAATCCGGCCCCCAGCATCGCGCCAAGGCTCGCCCCCTTGCCGCCCGCCAGCGACAGATCGGCGCTGCCGATGGCCCCCAGATTCGCGGTCAATGCCTTCCGGTCGATTCCCATGATCGATCCTCCATCAATGCCCCGGCACATCACCAGACCGCGCAGGCTGGTGGCCGTCATCATTCCAAGCCTCAAAAGATGCGGCAGACTGTCACGGATGCCGCCAGCCTGCCTTGACCTGCCTCAATATGGCGGCTCCGGCTTGACCGATTGCACGGAAACGCCAACCCTGCGGGCATGGAGCGCAGAAACGAAACCAGGGCGCGCGCGGTCGGATATCCCACGGACCCGGGCGCTGGGTGAGCGCTGCTTTTCCGGAACTCCGGCGCCAGACAAGGGCGCGGGGTGCTTCCGGCACAAGGGTAGGGTGGCCCCCTGGTCGTTCGTGACTCGAGTGCGCCGAAGTAAGGCCATCGGGCGCGCGGGCAGCGCAAGGAAATCAGATGACCATTCTTTCGGGGCTCCGGTTCAATGATGCCGGCCGGGTCAGGAACCCTGCCGCATCGGCCCCGTTCATGCCGCGGTGATCACAGGAAAGGCCCCGCCGCACCATCGGCCCCGGTCGCGCGGTGTCCCCGTCCCGGAGTGGAACGGTTTTCGGACAGGTCCGCGCGTGCGAGCGGTTCCGCGGTTGCTCAGCCCCGCCCGCGCGCCGCGAACCGGGGCAGCATGGCCGAGAAATCGCGGCCCAGCCCATCCTCGGCTTCGACGAATTGCGCATAAAGTTCGGCGGCGCGCGCCCCCATGGGCGTGTCGGCGTCCGCCGCCTCGGCCGCCATCTGGCTCAGGCGCAGGTCCTTGAGCATCAGTTCGGCGGCAAAGCCGGGCTTGTAGCCGTTGTCCGCGGGCGATTGCGGCCCCACGCCGGGCGCCGGGCAATAGGCGTTCATCGACCAGGAATAGCCCGAGGAGGTGCTGACCACATCGAACATCCGCTGGCGATCCAGCCCCAGCTTGTCGGCCAGCGCAAACGCCTCGCAGGTGGCGATCATGGTCACGCCCAGGATCATGTTGTTGCAGATCTTGGCGGCCTGGCCTGCGCCGGGCGCGCCGCAATGGACGGCTTTCTGGCCCATGATGTCGAAGAGCGGTGCGACCTTTGCAAAGGCGCTGTCGGACCCGCCGACCATGAAGGTGAGCGTGCCTGCCGCCGCCCCGCCCACACCGCCCGAAACCGGCGCGTCCAGCGCGCCCAGCCCGGCGGCTTCGGCCTGCTGCGCGACCGCGCGGGCGCTGTCCACATCCACCGTGGAACAGTCGCACAGCACCGCGCCGGGGGCCATGGCCGGGATCACCTCTGTCGCCACCGCGCGCAGGATATCGCCGTTGGGCAGCATGGTGATGACCACCTCGGCGCCCCCGGCGGCCGCCGCGGCGCTGCCCGTGGCGGTGACGCCCTCGGGCATGGGGGCGGTCAGATCGAAGCCTGTCACGTCATGGCCCGCGCGGGCCAGGTTGGCGGCCATGGGCCCGCCCATGTTGCCCAGTCCGATGAATCCGATCTTCATGCCTGCTCCTCCTCGAATGTCAGATCGTCCGCGCCCAGCGGCGCCAGCATTTCCGCAACTTCGGCCTCGGTCACGCGTTCGATCCCGGCATGCCGCCAGCGCGGGCTGCGGTCCTTGTCGATGATCGCCGCACGGATCCCTTCGAGGAAATCGCCGCGCTCCATGCTCCGCCAGACCCAGCGGAATTCGGCGCGCAGCGCGTCACGGATGGTGGCCTCCGGTCCCAGTGCGCCGATCATGGTAGCGGCGCAGGCGAGGCTGAGCGGGCTGTTGCGCTTCAGTGCCTTGAGCGCCTGTGCCGCGCCATCGCCTCCGGCCTCGGCCAGCCGCCCCATGATCGCCGCCACCTGCGCGGCACCCGTGCCGGGGGCGTCATAGGCGGCCTGCAGGTCGGTGGCCGCGGCGAGCGGGCTGTCGGGTGCGGGCTGCGCGGCGGCGGCAATGCCCGCGGCATCACCCGTCTCGCACAGCCGCGCGATCACCGCAGGCCAGTCCGCGCGCGGGATGAAGTGATCGGCGAAGCCGGCGAATAGCGCGTCCCCCGGCCCCATGCGCGCGCCGGTCAGCCCCAGATGCAGCCCCAGCCGCCCCGGCGCACGGGCCAGCAGGCGCGAGCCGCCCACGTCCGGGACCAGCCCGATCCCGCATTCGGGCATGGAGATCTGCGTGTCCTCGGCCACCACCCGGTGCGATGCGTGGCAGCCGTAGCCCACGCCGCCCCCCATGACGAACCCGTGCAGGAAGCTGATCACCGGTTTGTGATAGCCCGCCAGCAGCGCGTTCATGCGGTACTCATCGCGCCAGAAGGCACGGCCTGCGTCGAAATTCCCGGCCCGGCCCTGTTCATACATATAGGCGATATCGCCCCCGGCGCAGAAGGCACGGTCGCCGGTTGCATCCAGTATGACCAGATCCACGGAAGGGTCATGGCGCCAGCGGGTCAGCGCGGCGGTGGTTTCCAGGCATTGCGCATGGGTCAGCGCGTTCAGCGCCTTTGGCCGGTTGAGCGTCAGCCGACCCGCGCGGCCTTCGGTGCGGACAAGCAGTTCCGGTTCCATTCAGCCCCTTTCGGCCAGCAGCGCCCGCGCGGTGATCAGGCGCATGATCTCGTTCGTGCCTTCGAGGATCTGATGCACGCGCAGGTCGCGCACGATCTTTTCGATCCCGTAATCGGCCAGATAACCGTAACCGCCATGAAGTTGAAGGCACTGGTCGGCCACGCGGCTGCCGGTTTCGGTGACCAGCTTCTTGGCCATGGCGCAGAAGCGGGTGGCATCGGGGGCGCCGGTGTCCAGTTTCCACGCCGCCTGGCGCAGGAAGGTGCGGGCGGCCTGCAACTCGATTTCCAGATCCGCGAGGCGGAACTGCAGCGCCTGGAATTCGTCCAGCCGTTTGCCGAAAGCGCGGCGTTCGCCCATATAGGCGAGGGTCGCATCCAGCGCCGCCTGCGCTCCGCCAAGTGAGCAGGCGGCGATGTTGAGCCGCCCGCCGTCCAGCCCGTTCATGGCATAGCGGAAGCCCGCGCCTTCCTCGCCGATGAGGTTTTCGGCCGGAACGGCGCAGTCATCGAACTGCACCTGCCGGGTGGGCTGCGACCGCCAGCCCATCTTGTCCTCCAGCCCGCCGAAGCTGAGCCCCGGCGCGCCGCTTTCCACCACCAGCGCCGAGATGCCCTTTGGCCCGGCGTCCCCGGTGCGGGCCATGACGACATAGGCGTCCGAATAGCCGCCGCCCGAGATGAAGGCCTTGGTGCCGGTGAGGGTCCAGCCCTCGTTGGTGCGTTCGGCGCGGGTGCGCAGGGCGGCGGCATCGGAGCCGGCGCCGGGTTCGGTCAGGCAGTAGCTCAGCACCGTTTCCAGCCCGATCGCCGGGGTCAGGACGCGGGCCTTGATGTCTTCGCTGGCGAATTTGTCCAGCATCGCAGCGCACATGTTGTGAATGGACAGGAAGGCGGCGACCGAGGGGCAGGCCATGGACAGCGCCTCGAAGACGAGGGTCGCATCAAGGCGGCTCAGGCCGGTGCCGCCGGACTCTTCGGAGACATAGAGCCCGCCGAAGCCCAGTTCGGCCAGTTTCGGCCACAGGTCGCGCGGGATCGTGCCTTCGGCCTCCCAGGTCCGGGCATGGGGGGCGATGGCGTCCTGGCCGACGGCATGGGCCATGTCGTAGATGGCCTGCTGTTCCGCGCTGAGCGCAAAGTCCATGGGTTTCTCCTCCGGTCCCGCCCCGCCGCCGGGTCGTGACCCTGGGGGCGATTTGAACGGGTGTTTAATTACGGATTCTTGCGAGAGTTTTGCAAGCCCGGTGCAGGCCGCCGATACAGGCACCGAAGCGCGCGCACCGGAAGAGGCATCGGGGCGGGGGGGGTGAACGGGGTGAAGGGGGCTCCCGCCCGTCTTCCGTCCGCTGGCGCGTCCGTCATCCCGTTGGGCGGGGCGG
>JAFIEE010000224.1 GCA_020832705.1 Paracoccaceae bacterium | reverse complement strand
GGGGGCGGGGGGGCCGGGGGGGCGGGGGCGGGGGGGGGGGGGGGGGGGGCGGCCGCTGGGGGCGCCGCCAGGGCCGCGCTGGCGGATTGCACATCTTCCTTCATGACGCGCCCGTCGCGCCCGGTGCCGGTGACCTGGTCGCGGTCGATGCCCTTCTCGGCCATCAGTTTCTTCGCCGAGGGCGCGTCTTCGACATCCTTGCCGGTGCCCTTGGCGGGTTCCGCGGCGGCAGCTTCGGCCTTCGCCTTCGGCGCGGCGGCCGCGCCCGTGGGCGCGATCACCGCCAGCTTGCCGCCCGCGCCGACCGTGGCGCCCTCGTCGGCCAGGATCTCGCTCAGGGTTCCGGCGGCGGGGGATGGCACCTCGACGCTGACCTTGTCGGTTTCCAGCTCGCACAGCATCTCGTCGGCGGCGACCGTGTCGCCGGGCTTCTTGAACCAGCTTGCCACCGTGGCCTCGGTGACGCTTTCGCCCAGCGCGGGCACCATCACGTCCACCGTTTCGCCTGCCGCCGCGGCGTCATCCGCGGCGGGTGCTTCCTCCGCTTCCGCCTTTTCGGCCGAGGGGCGGGGTTCGGGCGTTTCCGACCCGGCCTCGCCCGCCTCCGAGATCACCGCCAGAAGCGCGTCCACGCCAACGGTTTCGCCCTCGGCGGCGACCACATCGGCCAGCTTGCCCGCCGCGGGCGAAGGCACTTCGACGGTCACCTTGTCGGTTTCCAGTTCGCACAGCATTTCATCGACGGCCACCGGATCGCCCGGTTTCTTGAACCAGGTGGCGACGGTGGCTTCGGTGACGCTTTCGCCCAGGGTGGGCACTCGGACTTCAATGGACATGGGGTCTTATCCTTCGATCGTCAGCGCTTCGTTGACGAGCGCCTCTTGCTGTTGCTTGTGCTGGCTGGCCAGCCCTGTCGCGGGCGAGGCCGTGGCCGGGCGGCCGACATAGGCCGGGCGCCGGGAACGGGTTTCGATCCGGCTGAGCACCCATTCGATATTCGGTTCGATATAGCTCCATCCGCCCTGGTTCTTGGGCTCTTCCTGGCACCAGATCACCTCGGCATTGGGGAAGCGCTCCAGTTCCTTGAGCATCGACATGGCCGGGAACGGATAGAACTGCTCCACCCGCAGCAGATAGATGTCGTCGATGCCGCGCGCGTCGCGCTCTTCCAGCAGATCGAAATACACCTTGCCCGAACAGCAGACCACGCGCCGGATCCGGTCATCGGGTTGCAACTCGGTGTCGCTGTTGCCCTTCTGCGCGTCATCCCACAGCACCCGGTGGAAGCTGGCGCCGTCGATGAAATCTTCGGTCTCGGAGATGCAGAGCTTGTGACGCAGCAGCGATTTCGGCGTCATCAGCACCAGCGGTTTTCGATAACTGCGATGGATCTGACGCCGCAGGATGTGGAAATAGTTGGCGGGCGTGGTGCAGTTGGCCACGATCCAGTTGTCCTGTGCGCACATCTGCAGGAACCGCTCCAGCCGCGCGCTCGAATGCTCCGGCCCCTGCCCTTCGAACCCGTGCGGCAGCAGCATCACCAGCCCCGACATGCGCAGCCATTTGCTTTCGCCCGAGGAAATGAACTGGTCGAACATGATCTGCGCGCCATTGGCGAAATCGCCGAACTGCGCTTCCCACATGACCAGCGCATTGGGTTCGGCCAGCGAATAGCCGTATTCGAACCCCAGCACCGCGTATTCGCTGAGCATCGAGTCGATCACCTCGTACCGCGACTGCCCGGCCTTGATGTGGTTCAGCGGGTAGTAGCGTTCCTCGGTTTCCTGATCGACGAGGGCCGAATGCCGCTGGCTGAAGGTCCCGCGCGTGCTGTCCTGCCCGGCCAGACGCACCGGATACCCTTCGGCCAGAAGCGAGCCGAAGGCCAGCGCTTCGGCGGTGGCCCAGTCGAAGCCCTTGCCGCTTTCGAACATGGCCTTCTTCGCATCCAGAAGCCGCGCCACGGTGCGATGGATGTTGAACCCTTCGGGATAGGTGGTCAGGGCGCGGCCCACCTCGTCCATGGTCTCTTTCGAGATCCAGGTCTCGCCGCGCTGGTATTCCTCGCCCTTGCGGTTGAGATGCGACCAGCGCCCGTCCAGCCAGTCGGCCTTGTTCGGCTTGAAGGTCTTGCCGGATTCGAACTCTTCGTTCAGATGCGCCTGGAAGGCGGCCTTCATGTCCTCGATCTCGCCCTCGGGGATCAGCCCGTCCTGCACCAGCCGGTCGGTGTAGAGTTGCAGCGTCGTCTTGTGCTTCTTGATCCGGTTGTACATGACCGGGTTGGTGAACATCGGCTCGTCGCCTTCGTTGTGCCCGAACCGGCGATAGCAGAAGACATCGATCACCACGTCCTTGCCGAATTGCTGCCGGAACTCGGTCGCGACCTTGGCGGCATGGACCACGGCTTCGGGGTCGTCGCCATTGACGTGGAAGATCGGCGCCTCGACCATCAGCGCAATATCGGTCGGATAGGGCGAAGAGCGGCTGAAATGCGGCGCCGTGGTAAAGCCGATCTGGTTGTTGACGATGATATGGATCGTCCCGCCGGTGCGGTGCCCCTTCAACCCCGACAGGCCCAGGCCCTCGGCCACCACACCCTGACCGGCAAAGGCGGCATCGCCATGCAGCAGGATGCCCAGCACCTGACGGCGTTCGCTGTCGCCGAACTGGTCCTGCTTGGCCCGCACCTTGCCCAGCACCACCGGGTTGACCGCCTCCAGATGCGAGGGGTTGGCGGTCAGCGACAGATGCACGCTGTTGCCGTCAAACTCGCGGTCGCTCGACGCGCCAAGGTGGTATTTCACATCGCCCGAACCGTCCACATCCTCGGGCTTGAAGCTGCCGCCCTGGAATTCGTTGAAGATCGCGCGATAGGGCTTGGCCATCACGTTGGCCAGCACCGACAGCCGCCCGCGGTGCGGCATGCCGATGGCGATTTCGCGCACCCCCAGCGCGCCACCGCGCTTGATGATCTGCTCCATCGCGGGGATCACCGCCTCGCCCCCGTCCAGACCGAAGCGCTTGGTGCCCATGTACTTGACGTGCAGGAACTTCTCGAAGCCCTCGGCCTCGACCAGCTTGTTGAGGATCGCGCGGCGGCCCTGCTTGGTAAAGGCGATTTCCTTGCCGTAACCCTCGATCCGCTCCTTGAGCCAGTTGACCTGCTCCGGGTCCGAAATGTGCATGAACTGCAGCGCGAAGGTGCCGCAATAGGTGCGCTTGAGGATGTCCACGATCTCGCGCATCGAGGCCATTTCCAGCCCCAGCACGTTGTCCAGGAAGATCGGGCGCTCCATGTCGGCCTCGGTAAAGCCATAGGAGGCCGGATCCAGTTCCGGGTGCGGGGTCTCGTCGCGCATGCCCAGCGGGTCCAGGTCCGCCACCAGATGCCCCCGGATGCGATAGGCGCGGATCACCATCAGCGCGCGCACCGAATCCAGGACCGCGCGGCGCACCTGATCCTCGGTCAGCGTCACGCCCTTTTCCACGGCCTTGCCCTGCAGCTTCTGCGCGGCCGATTTCGCCTCGGCGGCCACGGGCGCGGCCTGCGGCCATTCGCCGGTCAGCGCGGCCGTCAGATCATCGGTCGGCGCAGGCGGCCAGTCGCGGCGTGCCCAGCTTGGCCCGCTCGCCTGCGCGCGCACGTCCGCGTCATCCTCGGCCAGGTCGTCGAAGAATGCCGCCCAGGCGGCATCGACCGCGCCGCGGTCCTCGGCATAGCGGGCGTGCAGGCGGTCCACATACGCGGCATTGTTGCCGTGCAGGAAGCTTTCGGCCTGAAACTGGTCGTTGGGGCTTTGTTCGGTCATGTCTGCACCCTTGCGGTACTGGAAACGGGGATTGTTTCAGTCTTGGGTCCGGTGCCCTGGCGGACACTCATCGGACGCGCGGTTCGGGGCCGAAGGCATTGGCGCCGCGCTGGCTGGGCCGGATCATCCACCAGACGATCACCACCCCCGCCAGCACCTGCGCCACCGTCGCCCCGGCCAGCACCGTCGGGCTGAACCCGGCGCCCAGGCCCTGCCCCGGCGCGGGCGCCAGGATCGCGCCTTCGGGCAGCACATGGCGCGGCGCCGATCCGATCAGGAACCAGCTTGCCATCACCACCGCCACCGGCACCAGCAGATACCATCCCGGCCGCCCGGTGTCCTGCAACCGCCGCCAGCCCACGGCCAGGAACGGGAGGAACACGAGGATCTGGAAGAAGCGCACCACCCGCCCCGGCGCGCCGAAGGCGGCGGACTCCAGCGCGCCGATGACCGCCGCGCCGACAAAGACGAAACCGAAGAACCACCAGTATTCGGGCCGGCGTGACCGGCCAGAAAACGTGAACGCCTTGACGAAGCCGTCCTTGACGGCGCTGACCGGGCTCATTGTCTCTCCTCCTCCGGATGCCGGCCCCGGGCCGGCGGTTATGCTTTTCCCATGGCCTTGAGGACGGCGTGTCCGAGGGTTGCGGGGCTGTCTGCGACGGTGA
>JAFIEE010000021.1 GCA_020832705.1 Paracoccaceae bacterium | reverse complement strand
GCGCGCGCCGAGGGAAGCGCGCCTGCCGCCGTGGCGCTGCTGGCCCCGCTTGACGCCCCCACCGCGCCGCTGGCGGCCGAGCTGGCGCTGGAACGCGCCGAGGCGGCGCAGGCCGCCGGCGATCCCCAGGCCGCGCGCGCGCTGCTGGCGGTTCCGGTGCAACGCTTTCCGCGACGGCCGCCGCTGTGGCTGGCGCTTTCGCGCGCGGCTTTTCAACAGGGCGATTTCGCCGCCGCCGCGCGCGCCCAGCGCCGGCTGCGCGCGCTGAAATCATCGCAGACCGGCGCCCCCCCGCCGCCTGATCTGCGCGACATGCTCACCGATGACGCCCTGCGCGCCGCCCCCTCCCTGCCCGAAGGCCCCCTGCCCGGCCCCCCCGGGGCCCCGAAGGGGCGGGGGCGGTCGCCGCACATGGGGGGGCCTCTCGGGGCCGGCGGGCGGCGGGGGGCAAGCGCCCGCAGCCGGGTGCGCGCGCTTACTGCGCGGCGGCTTCCACGTTTTCGGGCGTGTAGACCGTGAAGGGCCCCATCAGAACGCGCTTCGCGCCGGGGCGGCCGGGGTCTTCCTCGATGGCATACTCGCCCATCCGCCCGGCGACGAAACTTTCGCCGATATCGCCGGTCAACTGCCCGGTGGCCAGGCCATAGGCGACGAAGTAGCTCAGATACCCAAGGTCGCGGAAATCCCATAGCGCGAACTCGGGCGCGCATCCGGCCATGGTATAGGACACCATTTCCGACGGCAGGCCCAGGCCCGAGACCTTGACATCGTCGCACATGCCTTCGTCCTGCATGGCCTTGGCGGCGGCCTGAATGCCGACCGTGGTCGGCGACATGATCAGGCCAAGGTCCGGATACTGGTCCACCAGCGCCAGCGCGCGGTTGTAGCTGACCTCGGACTGGTCGTCGCCATAGACGACATCCACCAGTTCGATGCCGCTGTAACGCTCATCGGCTTCCAGGACCTCGCGCAGGGACGCGATCCAGGCATTCTGGTTCGCGGCGTCGGGCGTGGCCGACAGGATCGCCATCTGCCCTTCGCCGTCCAGGATCGAATGCGCCATGTCGGCCATTACCTCGCCGATGGAGCCGAAATCCACCTGCGCGACGAAGACATCCTCGCCCTCGCCGGACGGGATGGGGCTGTCCCAGGTGACAACGCGGGTGCCCGCTTCCTGCGCGGCGCGCGCACTGGGCGCGATCTGGTCGCCGGCGTTGTTCGACAGCATCACCGCCGAACGGCCCTGCGTGGTGGCCGTGGTCATCAGTTCGATCTGACCGGCAACCGAGTTTTCCGGCGTGGGGCCGACGAACTGCAGCAGGCCGGGGTTTTCCAGCTCGGCATGCGCTTCCTGCGCGCCCTCGTTGGCCTGATCGAAGACCAGGATGCCAAGGAATTTCGGCAGCAGGACCATATCCGCGGAATGGCCCGGTTCCAGCACGGTCTGGGCCTGCAACGGCAGCGCCGTGCTCAGCAGTAGCGCCGCAGCGCCGGTCACAAGTGGCTTGAAGGGTTTCATGGTTTCCTCCCCTGGGTTGCAAAGCGTGTAAGTCCCCGCCGCCGATGCCCGTTGCCTCCGATGGCGGGCGGCGGGGCGGCGGGTCTCATGCCTGTTGCGTGGTCTGGGTCTGTTCGCCCAGCCCCTCGATCCCCAGCCGCATGGTCTGGCCGGTTTTGAGGTAGACGGGCGGTTTCTGCCCCAGTCCGACGCCCGGCGGCGTGCCGGTCGAAATCACGTCACCGGGCTGCAGCGACATGAATTGCGAGATGTAGGATACCAGATGCGCCACGCCGAAGATCATGGTGGCGGTGGACCCGTCCTGCCAGCGGTGGCCGTCCACCTCCAGCCACATGGCCAGCGCCTGCGGGTCGGGGATTTCATCGCGCGTGACCAGCCACGGCCCGATGGGGCCAAATGTGTCGGCGGACTTGCCCTTGACCCACTGCCCCTCGCGTTCAAGCTGGAATTCGCGTTCGGACAGGTCGTTGATGACGCAGTATCCGGCGACGTGATTGAGCGCCTCGGCCTCGGAAACATAGCGCGCCTCGGTGCCGATGACGACGCCAAGCTCGACCTCCCAATCGGTCTTGGTGCTGCCGCGCGGGATCAGCACGGTGTCATTCGGCCCGCAGATGGCGGACGTCGCCTTCATGAACAGGATCGGTTCGGACGGGATCGGCGCGCCGGTTTCGGCGGCATGGTCCGAGAAGTTGAGCCCCACGCAGACGAATTTGCCCACACTGCCCACACAAGCGCCGATGCGGGTTGCGGGGTCGATCACCGGCAGGTCGGCGCCCTGCGCACGGGCGGCCAGATCGGCCAGCCCGGCATCCGACAGCACCGGCCCGGCAATGTCCGGCACCAGCGAAGACAGGTCGCGCAGGTGCCCGTCGGCATCCAGCATTGCGGGGCGTTCCTGGCCGGGGTCTCCGACGCGCAGAAGTTTCATGCGGTTCTTCCTTTCTTCTGTTCCTGTGGTGCGGGCATGTCGGGGACCGGCTTGCGCGGCCCCTCACCCTGCAATGCCCGCGTGATGTCCTGCGCCACCAGCCCTTGCAGGTGCGCGATGGCCGCTTCCGAATACCACGCCGCATGCGGGGTCAGCAGCAGATTTGGCGCCCCGCGCAGGGGCGATGCGGCGGGCAGCGGTTCGGTATGGAACACATCGAGCGCCGCCCCGGCGATCACGCCGCCCTGCAGTGCGCGGGCCAGATCGGCCTCGACCACCAGTTGCCCGCGCGCGGCATTGACCAGCATCGCATGGGGCTGCATCTGTGCCAGCCGCGCGGCATCGACAAAGCCGATGGTGCCGGGCAGCGCGGGCGCGTGGAGCGAGACCAGATCGGCGCGGGCAAACAGGGTGTCGGCGTCCACGGCCTCGACCCCCAGCGCGCGGGCCGCGTCCGACCCCAGCGCCGGATCGGTGGCAAGAAACCGGAAGCCGAAACCGCGCAGCCGCTCCAGCACCGCGCGCCCGATCGCCCCCAGCCCGAAAAAGCCGATCACCGTTTCGGCAAAGGGCTTCATCGGGCGCGCGACGCCGACGGCGGCCCAGTCGCCCGCCCGGACCGAGGCATCAAGCGGCATCAGCTTGCGCAGCAGCGCCAGCACGGCGGCGGCGGTGTGTTCGGCGACCTCGTCGGTGCAGTAATCGGGCACATACCCCACCCGCAGCCCGGCGCTTGCGCAGGCGTTCAGGTCGATGTTGTCATAGCCGATCCCGTAGCGGATGACCGTTCCGCCGGGGGACATGGCGGCGGCCGCCTGCGCGTCGAAGCGGGCGAACTGCACCACCGCCACATCCGCGCCCGCCACGGCCTGCGCCACGTCGGCGGCGCTCTTGCACTGATGCGCGGCGAAGTCTGCCCCGGCGGCGCGGGCGGCGGCTTCCTCGGCCTTGACCGCCGGAAAGGTGTAATCGGTGACGACAACGCGGGCGGTCATGGCGCCTCCTTCAGGTAGTCATGGATGATCTCGCCCGGGACCAGCGTGAAATCGGCACGCCAGAAGAACCCTTCCAGCGGCTCCACCACCGGCAGGCGGAATACCGGCAATTGCGCGTTGGGGCGCAGTTCCACCGTGCAGGGGCCGCGCCAGGCTTCATGCACCCGCACATCCGCCAGGCGGCGCGAGGTCAGTTGCCGCACCAGCGGGCGCGCGTCGATCTGGTCCAGCGCCTTGAGGTTGAGGTTCAGTGCGAAATCGAAATGCGGCTTCAGGTCGGCGGCCTCGGCGGGGGTCTGCTTGTAGGGCAGCGTGCCGGTCAGCACCTCGATCCCGTTGCGCACCACCTGCCCCACCAGCAGGTCGCCGCGCGGCTCCAGCGTGCATTGCGCCAGCTTCTTGGGCTGGCCGTGCACCTCGCGCCCATGGGCCACGCCGATGTCCGACGACAGCGCCAGATAGGGCGAATACCCGCCCGTGGCGCCGCCGGGCATGCGCGCGCCGATCATGACATTCGCCTCGCCATACGGGCCCAGCCAGTCGGTATCGTTCATGCGGTAGACATGGGCGCAGGCGATATCGCCCACGGGTTCCAGCGGCGGGGGCAGCAGGAAGCGGATGGCGTCAGGGTCCGTGCGCCAGTAGAGTGTCAGCACCTCGACATTGCGGAAGGTGAAGGGAAACGGCGGCACCATGGGCGCGTCCCACGGCGTCGAAAACCCCGGCGCGCGGATCGCCTCCGCGCTGAGCGGCCGCAATCCGTATTTCCCGCCCCCGCTCATGCCGCGATCCGGCGCACGACATCCTCGCGCACCTCGATTCCCAGACCGGGACCGGTCAGCGGATACGCCCAGCCGTCCCGGTGCCAGATCTTTTCGGTCACCAACTCGTCCTGCACCACCACGGGGAAGGGCTTGAATTCGAAGATCTCGGCATTGCTTGAGGCCAGCGACAGGTGCAGGCTGGCCGCCGTGGTGATGGCGGTGGACCATGCGTGCGCGTTGATGACCTTGCCATGCGCGGAGCACAGCGCATCGACGCGGGCGAAACCGGTGATCCCTTCGACCCGCGCGGGGTCCACGCCGAACACATCGACGGCCTGCACGAATTCCATCTGCCGGCGGTAGCCCGCTTCGGTGAATTCGCGCTCGCCGCTGGCAATGCGGACCTGCGTGCTGGCCTTCAGCTTGCGGTAGCCTGCGTCATCGGTGGGATACAGCGGTTCCTCATACCAGCCGATGCGATAGTCCGACATGCGGTTGGCCACGTCGATGGCGGTGTCCACGTCCCACCGCACGCCGTTGCCGATATCGACCAGGATTTCCGCCTTGTCTCCCAGCGCGGCCCGCAGGGCGCGGATGAAGCTGACATCGGTATCCGGGTCGCCGCCGATGTTGCTTTCGCCCTTCTTGGCGAAACCCAGCTTGCAGGACGGAAAACCGGCGTCGAAGAAGCCGACCACCTCGGCCACGCAGGCGGCCTCGCCTTGCTTGTTGACGTGGCTCGAGGCGTTCGCGCGCAAACGCGGCTGCTTCAGCCCGCCCAGCAGGTCATGCACCGGCTTGCCCGCGATCTTGCCCGCAATGTCCCACAGCGCGATATCCACCCCCGAAATGGCAAGCGAGGCAATCCCCCCCTCGCCATACCACCAGACATGGCGGCGCATGGCGGCCCAGACGCTGGCGGTGTCGGTGGGGTCCATGCCGCGCACCACCGGCAGCAGCCCCTCCTCGATCACCAGTTTCACGGCGCGGCAGGCTTCGGGCCACATGGCGATACACTCGCCCCAGCCGGTCACGCCGTCGGCGGTGGTCACCTTGACCAGCACCGTGCGCCGCGTGGTGTTGAAATCGTTCGGATCGGGATAGGCCACCGGGATGGCCTCGATCCGGTCAATGCGGTCCATGCGCCGCGCCTCCTCCCGTTCACCGGCCCCTCCGTCAAACGCTTTGACTCCGCGTTCTGGCCAGCGTATCAAATTGGTCAGGCCAATTAAGATCATGACCAGCCGAGGAGTCAAGCCCCATGTTCAATCTTTCCCCGATCCCGATGCCGGACCTGACCGGCAAGGTGGTGCTGATCACCGGCGCAGGGCGTGGCATCGGCGCGGCGGCTGCGCAGGCGCTGGCGGAACAGGGCGCGCGGGTCTTTGCCGCGCATCAGCCGGGGCGCCCCTGCGCCGTGGCCGAAGGGGACGGGATCGAGCCTCTGCCGCTGGATGTGACCGTTGATGCCGATGTGCAGGCGGCGGTTGCCCGTGTCGCCGACCGGGCCGGGCGGCTGGACGCGCTGATCAACAACGCCGGGGTGATCGCTCCGATCGGGCGGCTGACCGGGCTGGACAGCGCGGCCCTTGCCCCGGCGTTCGAGGTCAACGTGATGGGCGTGCACCGGATGACCTGCGCGGCCCTGCCGCTGCTGGAACAATCGCGGGGCGTGGTGGTCAACGCGGGCACCGGCGCGGCGACCACGCCGATGGAGGGCTGGACCGCCTATTGCACCAGCAAGGCCGCCGCGCGGATGCTGACCGCCATGTGCGCGCTGGAGCTCGCCGACAGCGGGGTGCAGTTCTTCTTTCTCGGCATCCCGCCCACGGATACCCGGATGCAGGGCGAGATCCGCGAGGCCGGGCTGAACCCGATCAGCCGCATCCCGCAATCCGATCTGGTCGCCCCCGAGGTCACGGCCAGCGTCATGGCCTGGCTTTGCGGCCCCCAGGCCCGCGCGCTGGAAGAGGTCATGATCGATGTGCGCGACGACCGGTTTCAGGGCATGATGTAACCCGACATGGTGAAAGGGCGGGGCGCATCGGCAGTCCCGGCAAACCGGCGCGACTTCGCCCGTCACCGGGGTTCTGGCGCCCTTTGGCGTGACAGCGGCGGCTGGCTCGCCTATACTGCTGTCCGGAACAGCCGGAAAACAGGCTGACCGAGGCAAGCGTGACATGCGAGGCAGACCATGAGCATCTCCCTACATTCCGCGCCCCGGCTGGACCGGCGGCGCATGATCGCCGGGCTGGCGGCGCTGCCGCTGCTGGCGGCTTGCGGCAATCCCATCGGCAGTGACGGACCCGAACGGCTGGACGCACGGGTCGACGCGGCGCGCGATTTCCTGCGCAACAATTATCCCGGCCTGAACGAGCTGTTCGAGAACGCGCGCGGCATCCTCTACATACCGGTGGTAACCGAGGCCGGGCTGTTTCTTGGCGGTGCCTATGGCCAGGGGGCGCTGCGGATCAACGATACCACGGTGGATTACTATTCGGCCACGCGCGCCAGCTTCGGTTTGCAGGTGGGCGCGCAGCAATATGCGCATGCACTGTTCTTCATGACCGAACAGGCGCTGGCCGATTTCCGCCGCTCCGAGGGCTGGGCCGCCAGCGCGGACCTGCGCTATGCGGTGCCGACCCGTGGCGGCAGCATGGGCGCCGAGACCACGACCCAGTTCGCGCCGGTGATCGCGGTGGTGTTCGGCCAGTCGGGGCTGATCGCCGGGGCGTCTCTGGCGGGGGTGCGGTATCGGCGGATCGTGCCCTGAGGCGCATGACCTGAGCGCACCCCGAGTTGCGCGCAGGGGGCCGACCCAGGGGGCCGCGCCGAAATGCGCGGTGCCGACCGGGGCCGACACCACGCCTGTGGCGGGTCAGTTGGCCGCCGGGGTTTCCTCGCCGGACTGAGCGCGCAGCGCGGCCTGGCGCTGCAGTTCCTGACGGTAGAGTGCCAGGAAATCCACATTGTCCAGATTGAGCGGCGGGTAACCGCCGTCCCGTGTCACATCCGAGATGATGCGCCGGGCAAAGGGGAACAGGATGCGCGGGCATTCGATCAGCAGGAACGGGTGCATCTGCTCGTTCGGGACGCCTTCGATCAGGAATACCCCGGCATAGTCCAGTTCCACCACGAAGAGCACGCCGTCATCGGCCTTGTTGCGCGATTCCACCTTGTATTTGGTGGTCACCTCGTAGTGGTTTTCGGTGTCGCGCTTGCGGGCGTCCAGGCTGACCTGCACCTTGATGTCGGGCTGCACGTTGGCGCCGGAAATTGCCTTCTGCGCGGCGATGTTCTCGAAGGAAAGATCCTTCACATACTGCGTGACGACACGCATCTTGACCTGCGGCTGCTGCCCCTGCTGGGCCTGCTCCGGCTTCGCCTCGGACCCGGCGCCGTTGTTGGGGTTGTCGGTCATCTTTCGCTCCTGAAATTCGCAATCCGGACGCGTTCTAGCAGCTTGGTGCTGGTGTCTCAATGCCGGTTTTCGCGGCCTGCGCGCGGGGCCGTGTCCTGCGGGCGGTCGGTTTCAAGCGCGCTCCAGGGCGTGTCGGGGCGTGGTTCGTGCACTTCATAGTCACCGTCGATCACATCCGCGCGTGCGCGCTGCGGCCCGCCGGGACGGACCACATGCATCCGCGCGCCCATGCGTCGCAGCAACAACCCGCGCAACCCCGGCACCATCAGCAACAGGCCCAGGGTATCGGTGAAGAACCCCGGCATGACCAGCAGCACGCCGCCCAGCATCCGCAGCGCCGCATGCGCCAGCGGTCCGGCGGGGTCGCGCTCCTGCTCCAGCGCGTGCTGGATATCGCGCAGGCTGCTCACGCGGCCCCGGGCCAGCACCATCACGCCCGCCAGCCCGCTGGCGATCACCAGCCCCAGCACCGGCCACAGCCCCAGCCAGCGACCGGTCTGCACGAACAGCGCGATCTCGATGAGGGGCAGCGCGATCAGCGCCAGTACTATCCGCATTGTGTCTTCCGCTTTCCGCTCACCGGGGCGCTTTCGGTGGACTTGCCCGCCCCGGCACCTTACATAAGGGCGCAACACCTGATACCAACCCCTCCCCACCGAGGTAATGATGGACCCTGCCGTGATCCAGCTACTTGTCCTCGCAGGCATCGCCGTTTTCCTGATCATGCGTCTGCGCAGCGTGCTTGGCTCGCGTGACGGGTTCGAGAAACCGCCCGTGAACGGCCCTGCCCCGCGTGAGAGCGCCCCGCCCCCGCGCCGGTTCGAGGTGATCGAGGGCGGCCCCGACACCGACATCACCGACCACGTGGACGAGGATTCGCCCGAGGCGAAGGCGCTGGCGCGGATGAAGGAGGTGGACCCCGAGTTCAACGTCACCGACTTCCTGTCCGGCGCACGCGGCGCCTACGAGATGATCCTGATGGCCTTCGAGAACGGCACGCTGGACGAAATCCTGCCCTTCCTGTCGCGCGACGTGTTCGAAAGCTTCGACGAGGTGGTGCAGATCCGCGAGCGCGAGGGGCTGCGCGTGGAGGCCGAATTCGTCGGCCTGCGCGAACTGGAGCTGACCGGCGCCACCTTCGACGAGGACAGCGCCGAGGCCGAACTCACCGTCCGCTTCGTGGGCGAGCTGACCTCGGTCGTGCGCAACGCCGAGGACGAGATCATCGAGGGCGACCCCAACGTGATCAAGCGGCAGAAGGACATCTGGACCTTTGCCCGCAACATGCGTTCGGACAGCCCGAACTGGAAACTGGTCGCCACCGGGGGCTGACCTGCGCGCCCCGGCGCCCCTGCACCGAAGCGCTGATCCATGTCCCGCCGCCGCAGCCTGCACCCCGATGAACACGCCTTGTGGGAGCAGGTGGCGCGCAGCACTCGGGCCCTGCCGGGGCGGGCACGGTCGGCGGCGGACAAGCCGCCGCCCTCCTTCAACGCCAGAACCGGTGCGCCCGCGCCCGGCAAGCCCGCTGCCCCGGCCACGCCGCTGCCCGCAGGTTTCGCCGTCGGCGCGGCCAGCGGGCGCGGGATCGCCGGGCCGCATGACCTGGCCCGCCCCATCGCCGAGGCCCTGCGCGATGCGCCGGTAACCATGGACCGCCGCCAGTTCCAGCGCCTGAGCCGGGGGCGGCTGACGCCCGAGGCGCGGCTGGACCTGCACGGCATGACGCTGGCGCGCGCGCAAGGAGCGCTGACCGGGTTCATTGCCGATGCCTGGGGGCAGGGGCTGCGGCTGGTGCTGGTGATCACGGGCAAGGGAAGAACCGGGGGCGAGGATGGTCCCATCCCCCGCCGCACCGGCGCCCTGCGCCACGAGGTCCCCCTCTGGCTCCGCCGCCCGCCCCTGGCCCCCATGGTGCTGGACCTCCGCCCCGCCCACCGCCGCCCCGGCGGCGACGGCGCGCTGTATGTGTATTTGAGGCGACGGCGGTGAGGAGGGAGCGAAGGGCGGAAAGCCGCCGTTAGGCGCCCGGGGCCGACCTCAGTTGGTTGTATCGCCAAAGGCCATGCCTCCGCGGGCGACCTGACCGGCGGGGCTGTCGGGATTGCGGGCGTGGGGTGGGGTCAGGGCGATGAACTCCTGCCACAGCGCGCCTGCGCGCAGATCGTTGCGCGTGCGCATTCCCTGCCACCGGGCGTAAAGTGCCCCGGCGCGCGGCAGGTCGTGCTGCGCCGGGGTCAGCCGCGACAGATGTGGGTCTGCCTCGGAGGGCAGGGCGTCGAGCAGGGCGGCGTATAGCCTGTCGCGCTCTGGCCCGGTCAGGAAGCGGGCGGTCCCGGCGATCACCGCGCGATGGGTGCGCGGGGCAAGGTATTCGATCAGTGGGCGGTCGTCGGTGTTCACGGGGGCATCGGCGAAGAGGCCGGACGCGGCATTACCGGCGTAGAATTTCAGCGCCCTGTCGGTCAGCACATCGTCGGGTGTATCCTCGCCCGTCATGGCCCGCCACTGCGCGGCCAGCGTGGCGGGGTCCAGCGGTGCGGCCTCCTTCCGTCCCACAAGCGCCAGGATCGAGCGTTCGGGATAGAGGTCGCCGCGCCACAGGGTCAGCTCGGGGAACACCTGCGCCATGGTATTGGCGATGATCTCGAACTCGGCGCGCGAGACCTGATAGAGCGGCATCCATTGCACATAGGCCCCGCCTTCGTTCAGGCGGCTGGCTGCAAGGCGGTAGTGTTCCACCGTATAGACATTACCCACACCCGCGCGCCAGGGCGTGAACAGATCGGCGATGATCATGTCATAGGTGGCGGGTGACCGGGCGAGGCATTGGCGGCCATCTTCGCGGTGGATGGTCACGCGCGGGTCGGTGAAGAGGCCGTTTGTGTAAGGCTGAAACCACGCTTTCGCGAAATCCACCACATCGGGCAGAAGTTCGCAAACCGTCACGCGGTCGGGGTTCGCAAACAGCCCTGCGCCTGCGGAAATGCCCGTGCCCATGCCAAGGAAGAAGATCTCGCGCGGGGCGGGGTGTGTCAGCAGCGGGATCATGGTCTGGTTGCGTTCGGGCACCAGCGCGCCGGAGCCGCCAAGCGTGTAGAAATTGTTGACGCGGATGAATTTCGCGTCACCGCGCTGCACAGTGGCGACATGGGCGGACGGGCCTTCGCGAAAGGCCAGCAGCGTTTCGCCGCGGTTCAGACGGGTGGAGTCCAGCCCCGGCTGGCCCGTTAGCAGCACGACCGCGCCTGCAAGGGCCGCGAAGCGCGTGATCCGCGCGCCCCAGCCGTCCGTGGGCCGCCACAAAGCCAGCACCAGAAGCGCATAGACTGCTCCCATCAGCCACAGCCCCTTCCACATGCCGACCAGTGGCAGCAGCACGAAGCCTCCGGCCAGCGCCCCGAAGATCGCGCCCGTGGTATTGACCGCAATCAGTCGGCCCAGCACCGCGCCCGGCGCACCGCCGCCTTCCATCAGCCGCAAGAGATAGGGGAGCACCGCGCCAAGGATCGTGCCGGGGATCAGCATGGTCAGCACCGCGACGCGCCCCACCTCCCACACATAGCCAGTGAAATCGGCCCGCCCGCCAAGGTATCCCAGACCGCCCGTCAGGTGGTGGAACAGATGCGGCGTGGCGGCGATGACGGCGCAACTGGCCAACAACAGGCCTGTCAGCACGGTTTCAGGCCGCAGTGACAGCCGGTTCAGCGCATTGGCCAGCGCCGCGCCCAGCGACAGGGCAACCAGAAACACGGTCAGCACCAGCGCATAGGTATAGACCGAGTTCTGCAGCACCTGCGCAAAGGCGCGGGTCCAGATCACCTCGACCGCCAAGGTGGCAAAGCCCGAGGCAAAGGCGATGGCCCACAGCCGCGCCGGGATGGTCGCGCGGGCGGGTCTTGAAGCGGCCACCACCGGCAGGGCGCGGCGGGCGATGACGATGGCCGACAGGCCCACGAACAGATCGAAGCCCACCGCCAGCAGATAGGCCCCGGAAAAGCCCAGCCAGACCGGCAGGAAAAACCCCGCCGCCAGCGCCCCCATCGCCCCGCCCGCGGTGTTGAGCGCGTAAAGCGCCGATCCCATCCGCCCAAGATCGCGCCCCGCGCGGATCACATGCTGCCCCATCAAGGGCAGCGTGCCGCCCATCAGGATGGCCGAGGGCAGCAGGATCGTGGCCGCCACGGCGGCCTTCAGCGCGGTTTCCAGAACCGGCACGCCCCCCACCATCGCATAAAGCGCGGGGTAGAGCGCGACATAGGTGTCAGCCACCAGGAAATGCCCCAGCGCCGTGGCCGCAACCCCGATCTCGACCCAGCCGAAGGCCCTGAGCGGTCGGTGCAAGCGCGCCGACAGCCGCCCGAACAGCCACCCCCCCAGCGCAATCCCGGCAAAGAAGATCGCGATCGTCAGCGCCGCCGCCTGTGCGGTTGATCCGAACAAAAGCCCCAGCTCGCGCACCCACAGCACCTGATAGATCAGCGCCGCCGCCCCCGAGAGGGTGAAGAGGGCGCCCAGGATGGGCATCTCGTAGCGGCGGACCGCAAAAGATGTGTCGATGGCAAGAGACATGCGGAGGTGTTACCTTATAACATTCATGGCAACAACGCCATCTCGCCGCCGATCATCTCCTTGCGGAAATCGGTGATCAGGATGTCGGCCACCACATCGAGTGGCCCACCGGGCGGCAGGTGCACCGGCCCGGCGCGCCAGATCCCGTCGGCGCCCCGTTCAGCGCGCAACTCGATCCCCTCCAGCCCCTCGGCCGGGCGGCTGAAAAACAGCGTGATCTCCAAGGGCGTCAGCGGTCGGAAATCCGCATCGAGCGGCAGGATTTCCACTTGGTTCGGGCCGGGGCGGCCGGGGATCAGGGTGATGTCGGCCATCGCCTGACGGCCGTGCAGGTGCAACTCGGCCCGGGTCTCGGGCAGATCGGCCAGCGCGCGGGGCGGGGGCGTGACGCGGAAGCCGGCGGTCAGCGCGAGGATCGCCACCATCAGCACCAGTTCCAGCCGCAGAGAACGGGCGAAGGCGGGGCGTGCGGTCGGTGCGCCTTGCGCCAGTTGCGGAGTCAGAACCAGCCTGTGCCGGGCAGCCAGCGCCAGCACCAAGGCGACCAAGGCCAGTTTCGCGGTCAGGACCCAGCCATAGGCGGTGCCGAGCAGCGCGGCTGGGGTTTCGACCTGTCGCCAGGCGAGCGCCGCCCCGGTCAGGACCAGCACCGCCACCATCGGCACCGCGAGGCGCGAGAACCGCGCCATCTGCGCCGCCGCATCGGGGGCACGCAGCATGGCCAGCAAGCCCGGCAGGGCACCGGCCCAGAAGATCAGTGCAGCCGCATGGCCGAACATCAGCGGTGCCATCAGCAGAACGGGTTCGGCCCGCGCCGCATGACCGGCCGCGGCGAAGGACAGCGCCGCCAGCGCCCAGGCGGCCAGAACCGGCGGTTTGCGCCCGGTCGCGGCCAGCGCGGCGGCGATCACCGCCAGCCCGGCGGTCAGGGCAAAGGGCGAGGTCAGAGCCAGCCCCCAGGCGGCGGGGTCGGCCAGGGTCTGCGCCCCGGCGCCGGTCAGGTCCATCGCCTGCGCGGCCATCAGCGCCAGCGCGGCGGGCGGAACGGCCCAGAGTGCCCAGGAAATCGGCCTTGGCGCAGGCCGGTGCGACAGCGCGGCCCAGACCATGCCGCCCACGCCCAGCACCAGCGCCAGCGTCAGCGCCCCGCGGGCCAGCGCCGCGAACCACGGCACCGGCTCGGGCGCGGCCTGGGGCGCGCCCGTCTCGAAGCCGATGGAAAACACATGCGTCCCGCCGACCGGGTGGCCATCGTCCGAGACCACGCGCCAGGACAGCGCATGCGTGCCCTGCGCCAGACCGTCCGGCAGGGTGATGATCAGGTCGGGGCCCTGGGCGCGGGCCTCGGCATCCTGCACGCGTCCATCCGGCCCGAAGAGCCGTGCCTGCAAGGGGGCAATGGGTTCGTTGAAGGTCAGGATCACCTCGGTCGGGGCGGCATCGAGGATCGCCCCGGAGCCGGGCTCGGCGCCGCGCAGTTGCGCATGGGCCAGCGCCTGCAGGGGCATGAGCACGAGGAGGAAGGTGGCAAGAAGGATGACATGGCGCAGAGACATCGGCAGTATTCCCGAAAAAGGCCCGCCGGGCCGGGGTAGGGTGGGATCGCGCCAGAACCCGGCGGGAAGTGTGCGTGCCAAAACGGGGACGGATCGGCGCCGCATCCACCGCCCCGGTACGAAGGGACTCGAAACCCGGGGCGGTGAAATCCTCAGTTGCCGTGGCTGTGCCCGTGGGAATGGCTGTGGGAATGGCTGTGGCTGTGCCCGTGGGAGTGCCCGTGATCAGCGGCGGGCAGCAGCATCACGCCCGGCGCGGGATACCGCAGATCGCCCGCCGACTGGCCCTCGGCCGGGATCTCGATCCAACGCTCGGCGGCGGTGGCGCATTCCTGCACGACGGGGATGTAGACCATCTCGCCGGCCGGCAGCGCCTCGGTGAAGCGGGCGCGGAAGATGAATTCATCATAGAACTCCGAGGGCAACTCGCCCTCCCAGATGATCTCGCGCACGCCTTCGGTGATTTCCATCCCGTGGCTGTGGTAGGGTTCGGCCAGCGGGCCGGTGACCACCCTCAGCTCCCAGCCGGCCTTGACCATGGGCTGCACGGCATTGATCCCGTCGGGGATCGCAACGCGCACCCGCAGCGTCGCCTCGGCACCGCAGCCATGCGGGACGCGGATCACCATGCGCTCGCGCGCATTCTGGGTGACTTCACTTTGTTCAAACGTGGCATGGGCGAAGGCCGCGGGTGCGGACAAGGCCAGGGCTGCGAGGGTCATCAGGGTTTTCTTCATGGTGTCTCTCTCCTGTTTCATGAAGGGTCTTCAGGCAGGGTCGCGCCCGCGCCTGTGGCCGGATGTCCCTCCGGCCAGGGGTTCGCAAAGGCCGGATCGGTGAGGAATCCCTCATCCGTCAGGCTATCCAGAAAGGCGGTCAGATCGGCGATTTCGGCATCCATGGTCTGGAGGCCGATGATCTGCGGGCCGGGCGTGCCTCAACGGGCGACCACAGCCGCAGGCGTCCGGAAACGTAGGAGAAGCCTCTCTCGGGTGAATGAGCGTCAGGCCGCGCCGCAAAAGCGCGACTAGGATCAGGCTTCAGACGAGAGAGGCAGGGGGACCGCGCGCAGGGGGTGCCCGCGGTGCATGCCCATCGGTGAGATGCGCTGCACCTTGCGCCAGATGGACGGCGACAAGGCGCGTCCCCGGCCCGGATACCGACCCGGGGGCCGGCAGGGCGACAGACTTCGCAAGTGCACAGACCGGACAATCATCGTGGTTGCCATGCTCGGAGTGACCGGGTTCCGTTAGGCAGAGATCATCCAGCGACCCGCCCGACTGAAGCCAGGCCGAGACCAGCGGATCCTCCGAAGCACCTGGTCCAGGCGCATGACCAAACCCCAGAACAGCCAAAGCCAGCGCGACCAGCGCAGCTGCAAGGCGGTTCAGAAAGGCATGTCTCAAGCGCATGTGATATCATTACGTTTGCGTGGTTCCCCGGTCAATCGGGATGCATCGCCAGGAGGCCGGGCAAGATGGTGTCGATGTCCGCAGATGTGATCCTGGACGCGCTGCGATGCACCACATGCGTCCGGCGCGTCAGATCGAAGCCAAGAATGGTGATTCTGGTTGCGGGGTCGGGGCAAGCGGGGTCGAGGCAAGGGAGCTCGACCACCGAAATCATGGCATCCATTGCCAACCGCGCCCCCACCAGCCGCTTGACCCGTTGCGTATGCCACAGGCTTGAAGCCGCCTGGCGCAGTTCGCGGGCCGCCGTGCTTTCCTGCCCAGCGCTTCGGATCATGACGTGATCACCTGATCCCGGATCCGTCCGGCGCCTGCGGCGCAGAGTTGCCCCAGGGCACGACTGGCGGGCTTGAAGGCCGAGGAACCCGGCATTGCGACTTTGTGGGCGACGGCATGCGCGACGTCCATGGGCGGTTCCTACAGTTGCGTGGGGTTGGGGGCGTCGCCATAGACGGCCACCGGGTCGAAGCTCCGGGCCGTTTCGCTAAAGCGCAGCGCGCCGCCGGCATCCGGCCCGACAGGGATGGTGCGGTAGAAACACGACCTGTAGCCGACATGGCAGGATGCGCCGGACCCGGCAACTTCGACCCGCAGCCAGATCGCGTCCTGATCGTCATCGATCCGCGCCTCGATCACGCGCTGCGTCAGGCCCGATGTCGCGCCCTTGCGCCAGAGCACCTGCCGCGCCCTGCTGAAGTAATGCGCCTCACCTGTCTCCAAGGTCAGGCGCAGGGCGTCGGCGTTCATCCAGCCCAGCATCAGCACCTCGCCGCTGCCCGCATCGGTCGTGACGCAGGGGATCAGGCCGTCCGCCCCGAATTTTGGCGCGAGGATCTGTCCTTCCTCGACCTCCTCAACCGTGCGGCGGGGATGGAATGTGACAGGAAGAATGGGGGAGGGCATGGAGTGGCCTTGTCGGATGTTATGTTATATTATAACAATCATATGCGCGCAGAACATTCAAGCCGGAACCCCCTCATGCACGATCCTATTCCCGTCACGCTGCTCACCGGCTTTCTCGGCGCGGGCAAGACCACGCTTCTGAACCGTCTGCTGCATGACCCGACCGCAGGCCGGGTCGCGGTGGTGGTCAACGAATTCGGCGAGGCGGGGCTGGACCATGACCTGATCGAGGAGGCAGCCGAGGATGTCGTCCTGATGCCTGCGGGCTGCATCTGCTGCTCGATCCGGGGCGATCTGTCCAAGACGCTGATTTCCCTGCTGGCGCGGCGGGTCCGCGGGGACCTGTCCTTTGACCGGGTGGTGATTGAAACAACGGGCCTCGCCGATCCCGGCCCGATCCATCACACGCTGCTGGTCGATCCGGTGCTGGCGCCCAACTATGCGCTGGACGGGGTCGTGACGGCGGTTGATGCGGTGCTGGGGGCTGCCACGCTGGATCGCCATTTTGAAGCGCAGTCGCAGGTGGCCATGGCCGACCGGATTGTGCTGACCAAGACCGATCTTGTGGATCCGAAAGCGCTGGCCGCTCTCGGGGCGCGGCTGGACAGGCTGAACCCGGGCGCGCCGCGTATTGCCGCCGTCAAGGGCGCCGTGCCGCCGGGTGCGCTGTTCGGCCTTGGTGCTCTGCGCCGTTCGATGGCACCAGATCATGCCATCACATGGCTGGCGCAGCCTGCCCCCGATCCCCTGGCCGGACTTTCCGGCCTGAGCCTGCCGAAGAAAGGGCCCTTGGTCGATCTCGGCACGCCCTCGCACCATGCTTCGGACGACCGGATCGCCACCGCTTCGATCACGCTGGATGCCCCGATCCCGGCCCAGATCTTCGATTTCTGGCTGGATACGCTGATCGCGCTGCGCGGCCCCGACATCCTGCGGATGAAGGGGATCGTGCATATCGAAAGCGTGCCCAAGCCCTTCGTCTTTCACGGGGTCCAGCACATCTTCGAGCCGCCCGTGCCGCTGGAGGGCTGGCAGGACGGGGACACCACCAGCCGTGTCGTCGTGATCGCGCGGGATATTCCGAAATCCGACCTCGAAGACAGCCTCGCGGTGCTGCGCATGCGCCCCCAGGCGGGTGAGGGGGCTGAGGGCTTGATCCTGCACACGCTGGAGCAGCCGTTCTGATGGCGCTAAACCTGTTCAATTCGATGGGACGGCAGGTCGCGCCGTTTGTGCCGCAGGATGCGGGCCATGTGCGGATGTATGTCTGCGGGCCGACAGTCTATTCCTATGCCCATATCGGCAATGCGCGGCCTGCGGTGGTGTTCGACGTGCTGGCGCGCCGCCTGCGCGCTGTTCCCGCGCGTCACCTATGCGCGCAACATCACCGATGTGGATGACAAGATCATCGCCGCCGCCACAGCCGAGCGCGTGGCCTGCGATGTGATCGCAGATCGCTTCACGCGGACCTATCACGCTGACCTGTCGGCTCTTGGCGTCACCCCGCCGGATATCGAGCCGCGCGCGACGGGCCACATTTCGCAGATGATCGCCATGATCGCGGGGTTGATCGCGGCAGGCCGGGCCTATGCGACCGACGGGCATGTGCTGTTCCACATCCCCGCCTTTCCGGCCTATGGGCGGCTGTCGGGCGCAAACCCCGACGAGATGTTGGCAGGCGCGGGGGTCGAGGTCGGCGGCCTGAAGGGCGACCGGCACGTCGCCGGTGCCGTGCCCAGCCGCAGGCTGTCGGGGGCAGCAGTCCCCCCGGGATCTGCACCACGCGGACGCCTGCCATCATCACCGGGAGGAAGGTGGCGAAGGCCAGCAGCAGGACAAGCGGCATCGGCCGCGCAATGAGGCGGATCATGGCGAGACACTTTCCGGGCGACGATCAATCGTCGTGATAAGTGAACACATGCTCGACGGCCCTTCTGCTGGCGCGGCTGGCAGCGCGGGGGGGGGGCGGCCCGGACACCCCGCTGGGCGATCTGGCCGCGCTGCCATTGCACGCTGACCTTGCCCGCCAGAGCCTGCGCGCGCTTCTGGCGCATCGCACCGGTCTGGCGGCCAACCCGCCACGGGCTGCCTGGTCTGTCACGGGCGCGCCGAAGGCCGAGGCCCCCGTGGGGCCGCTGCGCGACCGCGTGCTGGCGCCGCATCTGCTGGACCCGCGCCGCCCGGGCAAGTTCCGTTACTCGAACCTTGGCTACATGCTGGCGGGTCACATCGCCGGGCAGATCGGTGGCGACCCCTGGAAGGTATTGCTGCGGCGCGGGATCGGCGCACTCCGGGTGACGGCCCTTGTCACCAAGACCGGCAGCCTCGGGGGCTTCATCGCTGCGGGCACAAGCGGCTGGCGCGGACAGGACATGCGGGCTGCACCGGTTCGGACAGGGACCTGAGGGGACACTTTCGGGATTGGCCTCGCGTTTCTGGGACGGAATGCCGAATGGGCGAGATGTCTCGTGTTTGCTCGGCGGGGCAGGGCAGAATCGAAACGGCCAGCAGGTTCCGTGCTGCGCAACGCCTGCCCGGCATGATCGACATCAAGGCGCTTCTTGCGCAAATCGTGCTATGCGGGCGCCTACTTCGTCAGCAAGGAAACGACGCCATGATCCGGCGCCGCCTGATGCGAGTCGCGTTCTGGAGCCTTGCCGCGCTGGTCCTTCTTGCTGCGGCAGGCTTCCTGTGGCTGCGCCAGAGCCCCTATTGGGCCGGGATCACGCTGTTTTCAGAAAGCCACCGGGTCGAGTACTTTCGCGACATGGGGCGGGTCTTCCCGGCCCGGGCCGTGCCGCGCGGCGAGACCGTCTGCACCTTTGACCACGCGCCGCAGCCCTTGCCGGAAACCTACACTTTCGGCGGCCCGGACCGCAGCCTGGCCGCGTTCCTGGATCGCACTCAGACCACCGGCCTGCTGGTCGTCCATCGCGGCGCGATCACGCGCGAGGAATACCGGCTGGGCGCTGACGAGACCTCGCCCTTAACGTCTTGGTCGGTGGCGCAACCGGTTCTCTCTACCCTGCTCGGCATCGCCGTCGAGGAAGGGCACATCGCCAGCATCCGCGACCCGATCGGCCCGTATGTGCCCGCGCTGGCAGGCTCTGGCTATGGCCCCGTGCCCATCGAGGATGCGCTGACCATGTCCTCGGGCATGGCCTTCGACGAGGATTACGACAGCCCGTTCTCCGACATCAACATGCTGGTCTGGCGCGCCATGGCGATGGGCCAGCCTGTCGAAGTGATGCTTGCGGGCCTTGGCCGCCTGCGCGATCCCGGCACCTGCAACGACTACATCAGTTCCGACAGCATGGCGCCGGGTCTGGTGCTGGGTCTGGTGGTGCTGGAGGCGGCGACGGGCGCACCGGTGGCCGAGGATCTGGCCAGCCGCCTCTGGGGCCCGACGGCGGCCGAGGCGGATGCAAGCTGGAGCACCGACAGAACAGGGCGCGAATGCGCGCCCTGCTTTCTGAATGCCACCTTGCGGGACAACGCGCGCTTCGGGCGGCTGTTTCTGGATGGCGGCGTGCGGGACGGGCGCCAGATCGTCCCTGCTGACTGGCTGCATGCCTCGGTCAACCCGACGGACGCGCAACTGCAATCGGGCCAGAACCCGGCCAGCAACCGGACCTTCGGTTATGGTTACCAGTGGTGGATCCCCAAAGAGCCGCAGGGCGACTTTGCCGCGATCGGTGTCTGGGGGCAGTCTGCGCCCGCTGCAGCAGGGCCCAAGACCATGCGCTTCGCGCATGCATCCCCCCTGGTCGCCGGCAAGGGGATGATACCGTGAGTGCGGCCAGCAAAAAGCGTGGCAAGAACCCGGCGCCCGACAGCCTGATCCCGCTTGCCGCACGTGCCGAGGCGGCGGTCTTCTGGCCGGTGTGGCTGCGGCAGCGCCTGGCCGTGCCCGGGTTGGTCGGCGCCATGGTCGCGGCGATGTTCCTTCTGGCGGTCTGGGTCGCGGCCGGTGGCTGGCGCGCCGGGGCCTTGCGGACCGAAATCGTGGGAGAGGCCCTGTTCTTTGCCCTGTCGCTTGGGTTGATCATGGAACTGGCCGCACTGATTCCGCGCTCGGCGCAGGATGATCTGGAGGTCCTCGCCCGCGAACTGACGATCGACGATGCCCTGCGAAAGCGGCTGCACGCTGCCCTTGTCCGCTATCCTGCCGGCGATGTGGCGGTGAATGCAGGCATCGGAGCGGCGTTGGGTGCCGTGCATGTGGCGCTGACGGGGCCCGGATGGTCGGGCCTTACGGCAGACCCGGTTGCCGCCCTGCTTGCGATCGGCACCGTGGCCCTGTGGGCCATGATGGTCCAGACCGGCAGCCTGCTGGTGGAAAATGCCCGGCTTTTCGCATCTCTCGGACGCACGGCGGTGCGGGTCGAAGTCCTTGCACCGGACAGGCTGCGCCCCTTCGCGACCGTGGCGCTGCGGCCGATGCTTCTGGTGATGGTGCTCCTTGCGGCCTATCCGTTGATGCTGCTGGGCTCGGACGGGTTTGGCGCCACGGCAGCCATCGGGCCGGTGGCGACCACTTTGCTGGCGCTGGCGGCGGTCTGGGTGCCCCTGCGCGGCCTCGCCGGTCGCATCCGCGAGGCGCGCGCGTTGCGGCTTTGCCAACTCGACGCCGCGATTGCCGCAGGGTTGCAGACGGCCGATGCGCAAGGGGCACCGGCTGATCCGCAACGGCTGGAAGCCCTTTTCGCGCTGCGCGCCCGGGTGCGGGCGGCTCCCTCGCTTCCGATCGGGTTGGGGGGCATCGGGCGCGGTGTGGCATATCTTGCGCTGCCTGTGGCCACCTGGGGCGGCAAGGGGTTTGCCGAGGCGCTTCTGAACCGACTGTTCTGATGTCCCCAACCTGAAACAATGACGCCGTTCGCCATCAGTGGAAAAAGTCAGCTATGCGGACAAAGCCGTCATCCAGTAACTCGTGTAAACCGGCGACCCGGAGCGATCCCGCCGCAGAGGGGTCCCGACGCGGGCAATGACTGCGATCTCGCAGACAGGGGGCGCAGTCGATGGACGTGCATCGGTTTCAGTGCGCATTGATGCGAATCAATGTGACCAGGTGCAGCAGTGCTATCTTTCAGGCCGAGTCCAAGCTTCAGCGACTCATCCATCAGCGGAGTTTCCGATGCATCCACTGCACCTGATGGCGCTGGTTGTCGGCTTTTGGTCGGCGCTCTGTCTGGGGCAGCCTGCTGGCGCCGAAGCTCCGGCGCGTTCCGATCTTTCGGCCCGCTTCGATGCGCTGGCCGACGGGTTCATGGCGACCGAGCAGGTTCCCGGCGCCATCGGAGCCATTGTCGCCGGGGACGATGTGATCCTGCGCGGCTGGGGGTATGCTGACCTTGAAGCAGGCACGCGCGCCGGGCCCGATGATGTGCGTTTCGAGATCGGTTCGATCAGCAAGCTTTTCACATGGCTGGGCGTGATGATGCTTGTTGAAGAGGGTGTGCTGGACCTGCACGCTGATATCGCGGGCTATCTGCGCGAAACATCCGTGCCGGGAACCGAACCGCTGACGCTGGCGCAACTGATGAGCCATCGGCCGGGGTTCGAGGACACATACGCGATCTTCGATCCCGCCATTGGCGCGCTGCCCCGCCCGCAGGCTCTGGCGGCCAGTGCGCCCGCGCAGGTGTTTGTGCGCGGGGCGGTGACGGCCTATTCCAACTGGGGCGTGGCGCTGGCAGGGCAGGTTGTCGAGGATGTGGCAGGCATGCCCTATGAGGGCTTCCTGCAAACCCGGATCCTTGGCCCGCTTGGCATGGAGGACACGACCTATAGCGAGGCTACCGCGCGGCCTGGCCAACCGCCGCTCTCGCGCAGCTACCGGGTGCAGGGCGGCGTTAACCACCCGGCCTTTCGCATCGACATAGGCAGTTTTGGCCCCGCAGGCAGCATGGCCAGCACCGCCGCCGAAATGGCGCGATTCCTGCGCTTCCTGCTGGGGGATGGCGAACTTGATGGTGTGCGGCTGTTGCAGCCCGAAACCGTGGCGCAGATGCGCACGCGCCTGTTTGACGATCTGGCCGGGGGTTCGGACATGGCGCATGGGTTTCAGGCGCGGCCCATGTTCGGCACCACGGTCTATGGCCATGCAGGCGGTTTGCACGAGTTCCTCTCGAACCTCGTTTTCCTGCCGGAGATCGGCGCGGGCGTGTTCATCTCGCAAAATGGCGGCGCTGGGGCCAGCCTGCCCTTTCTTGGTCCTGACCTGATCCTTGCGCATCTGGCCGCGCAGGCAGGGCTGTCCGATCCTGCGCCGCTTCCCGTGCCCGATGCAAGCGCCCGTGCCGCTGAAATCGCCGGGCGCTATGTCGCCAACCGGCGGCCCTTTACGGGGCCGATGCAAGCTTTCGCCCAACCGGCCGAGGTGCAGGCCCTGCCCGACGGGGCGATCCTTGCCCCCTCGATGCGGCTGGGTGCCATGGTGCGTTATGAGCCCGTAGCCCCGGATATCTGGCGCGAGGCCCATGGCGAACGTCTGATGGCAATCCGCAACGACAGCGGCCATGTGGTGCGCATCATCGATGGAATGGGGGTCACGAGCTATGAACGGATGGGCTGGGCCAATAATGCCGGGCTTGTTCTGGTGGCGCTCGGGCTGTCGGCGCTGCTGGCGCTGACCACGCTTCTGGGCCTGATATGGCGGCGCGGGCTGAAAGGCGGCAGTCTTGCGGGCGCGCTGTCGGCCTGGCTGGCGGTTGTGGCGGCAGGCGCTGTCTGGGTGCTGGTCATTGCGGCGGGCATTGCGGTCGCGGCGGCCATGCAACTGGGCATGGAATACATTTTCGACCAGCCGCAACCTACAGCGGTCGCGGTGCTGGTGCTGGCCGATGTTCTGGCGGTGCTGGCCGGGCTGGTCCTTCTGTCGCTGGCGCTGGTCTGGCGGGCGCAAGGTTGGAGCCTGTGGCGCAAGCTTCATCATACCGCCTTCTCGCTGACCGTTGCCGCAACCGGCGCGCTGTTCGTGCATTGGGGTCTGGCCTTCGGCGGGATGGGTTAGACCATGCGCCGCGCGCGCTGGCCCCTGCTTCTGGTCATTGGGGCTGCACTGGCGTCTGTCGGCTGGGTTTACCTGCGCGACATCCGGACCATCGAGGCGCAGCTTGCGGGCAGCGCGCGCGTGATCCAGACGGGTTTCGGTCCGGTCGCCTATGCGACAGGCGGGCAGGGCGCGCCGGTGCTGGCGATCCAGGGTGCCGGTGGCGGGCACGATCAGGGTCGGCTTCTGGCAGAAGCCTTCCTGCCTGAAGGCTATATCTGGATCGCGCCTTCGCGCTTCGGCTACCCCGGCTCGCCCATGCCTGACGATCCCTCGACTGCCGCGCAGGCCGATGCCTTTGCCGCACTGCTCGACGGCCTCGGAATCGCGCGGGTGACGATCATCGCCATGTCCGGCGGCGTGCCCCCGGCGCTGCAACTCGCGCAGCGCCACCCGGACCGTGTGCAGGCGCTGATCCTGTTGTCGCTCGCCCCCTATGCGCCGCTCACCGCCGAAGAGCAGGAATTGCCCGTCCCGATCTGGCTCTATGAGGCGCTCTTTGCCACCGACCTGCCGCTCTGGGCGCTGTCGCGCCTCTCGCCGCGCGCGCTGGCACCGGTCTTCGATGCGCGACCCGAACTGACCGCGCAGATGACCGCCACCGAGGCGGATTTCCTCGACGCCATGATCGCGGCCTTTCTACCTGTGACGCAGCGCCGAGCGGGGCTGGCGAACGAGGGCGCGGCCATTGATCCGGCCTTTCCCATCGCGCCGGGCGCGATCCGCGTGCCTGTGCTGGTCGTCCATGCACGCGACGACCGGCTTACCCCCGTCACCACAGCAGATTTTACCGCCGCTGGCCTCCGCGATGTCGAGACGCTGATCTTTGACACCGGCGGCCACCTGCTGCTGGGCCATCATGCCCAGGTGCGCCAGCGGATCGCTGCATTTCTCGCCACCCATGTCCCTGCGCAGGCAGAGTGACTGCGCCCATTCAGGACCCAGCCCGATGACCCTTCTCAAGATCGTGCTTCTAAGCTTTGCGGCAGTGCTGATCGCCGCTGTTGCCCTCGGCCTTTGGGTCCATTCCCGCGACCGGGCACAGGCGGCGCGGGTCTGGGCGGCGCTGGAGGCAGCGCGCGAGGCGGACCCGCCGCGCTTTGATCCTGCCATGACCGCAGACCTGCCCGAGGTAGCACAGCGCTATTTCGCCCGCGCTATCGAACCGGGGACGCCCCTGCACCGCAGCGTGCGGCTTGAGATGGAGGGCAGCTTCATCCTGAACGGCAACCCGATGCCGATGACCGCGCGCCAGATCCTCGCCCCACCCGCGCAGGGTTTCAATTGGCAGGCAGAAGTGGGATCGGGCCTGATGCGCTTTGCGGGTTCGGACGGCTATCATCGCGAGGGCGGGGCCGAGGAAAGCTGGACCAAGTTCTGGCTGCACGGCCTGATCCCGCTGGCGCGGATCGGCGGCACCGACGATCACGCGCGCGCCGCCGCAACCCGGGTGATGCTGGAGGCGGTCTGGGCTCCGGCCAGCCTGCTGCCGCAGTTCGGCGCCGAATGGGTCCAGACGGGGCCTGACAGCGCCGAGGTCCGCTTCGCCGATATGCGCGACATCGCGCCGATGCAGATCACCCTGGACGCCGAGGGAAACCCGACCGAGGTCTGGGCCATGCGCTGGACCGACGCCAACCCCGAGCGCGTCCATCGCCTGCAGCCCTTCGGCGGGCGGATGCTGGCGATGGGACGGCATCAGGGGTTTCTGGTCCCCACGCGGGTGGAACTGGGCAACATGTGGGGCACGCCCGACTATGCGCCCTTCTTCCTGGCCACCATCACCCGCGCGGCGTTCTGACATGATCGCCCCCGCCGCCTTGCCGCTGCTGTTGCGCCTCTCTGACGCTGCCGCCGTGCTGACCCTCGCGGCCGTGGCGGCCGCCTTGCTGCTGCCCGACCCCTATGCCGCCGTCCCCGACCATTTGCGCCCCGGGGCCTGGAGCCGGGACACGATCTCGGCTCCCGCTGCGCTGGCGCTTCTGGCGGTCAACGCCAGGCTGCGGGCGGGCTGGGCCAGGGGCTGGCTGATCTACGCTTATGGACTCTACAGTTTTGATCGGAAGATGAACCCGGACTGGCGACTGTATCTGGCGATCCTGTCGCTGTCGGTCTTTGCGGCACTTATGCTCCTGCGAGCGGTGGATCCCGGGGCGGTGCTGGGCGTCTCGGTCTTTCACGGCACTTTCTACACCTGGGCGCTGTTCGGCGGACCGTTCCTGACCTTCGATCTGAAGCTTTACGCCCTGATGGGGTTCGGCCCTGCCGCGCTGGTCTGGCCATTCTGGCGCGGTTCGCGGATCATGCTCTGAGTATTGGGTCGCGCAAGGTCGCACGACTTGGGAGGGAAGCGAATGACAATGCCGCGACCGCTGATCTTCCTGATGATCGTCGCCCTGTGTGGCGCGCTGGATATCGGGTTGCACATGGCCGGCGGCGATCTGATGCCGATGCCCTCGGCGTTCAGCCCGCTGGTCGACCGTTTCGGTTTCGCTGCGGTGGTGGCGGTCTGGATCGCGCTGGCCTTCACCGGCATGGGGCTGGCGTTCCTGTTCTGGGCACGGCGCATGGCGGGCAGCGGGCGGGCCAAGGGGCTGCGCTACGGGCTGGCGCTGGGCCTGATGATCCTGATCGCGATGTTCGAGGGCGTGGGCCTTCTGGGCACGCCGCTGATCGGCGAGTTGGCGATGGGGCTGGCCGATGCGGTGCCGATTGCCCTGATGATCGCCGCTCTCGGCTGGACGCTGGCCCCGGACAGCCCCGGTTCGGATGCGCGTGGCCGGCCTCAGGCGCTGCGCGTGCTGGTGGTCTTCGCGCTGGTCTACGGGGTGGGGCGCACCGGTGTCCAGTTTCTGGGGCTGATCGAGTCCGGGCTGGCGGAACGGGTGTTGCCAAGCCTGATCTGGCCCTTCGCCATGGGGGCCGCTGTCGGCGTGCTGTTCCTTGTGCTGGACAACGCCTTGCGCGGCCTTTCGCGCGCGCCCGCCGCGCTGGCCTTCGGGCTTGGCGTCTTCGGGGTCAACTGGGCGCTGTTCATGACCTTCGTGCCGATGGTGTTTCCCGATGCGCTGCTCGATACCCTGCTGCGGGTCGGCCTCGACATGATGCTTGTCACGGTTGCTGCCTTGCTGGCACGCAACCTGCATCGCAAAGGCGTTGAACGTGATACCGCTTCCGACGGCGCATAAGCTGGTCCTGTCAGCCGGTCTGCTGCTGGTCGGATCGGACCTTGCCACGATCGTTGCGCGCGAATGGACCGGGGCCGTTCCGGTCTGGCTGGCAGTCGCGCGTCCGGTCGTCCTGGGGCTGGCCGCTCTGGTGTTGTGGCGGTGGGCGCAGTTGCGCGCGCTGGCTGGTCTTGCACTTGTGCTGCTGGTGATCGTGCTGGCGCAGTCCGCGGTTGTCGCACCGGGGCTACGCCGCGCGCTTCAGGGGCTGACCGCCATGAATGGCGGTTTGTTCGATGTCATCGCCCTTGGCATTGCGCAGAAGGCGCTGATCGCCGTTCCGGTGGCTGCGGTGCTGCTGCTTGTCTGCCGCGGGCCTAGAAACGCCTATTTCACTGTCGGCAGGCTGTCAGCGCCGGTCGGGCGCATGACCCTGCTCCGGCTGGGCGGCGACGGTTTGCGCTGGCATGTGCTGGCCCCCCTGGCGGTGCTGCTGATCGCATTGGGGACGTTTGCGGGGGTGCTCGTGACCGTGTTCGACGGTGGCAGCGCACCACGGATGCAATATCTGATACCGATGCTGCCAGCGATCCTGTTTCTGGCAGCACTCAATGCCTTTCTGGAAGGCGTGATCTACCGGAATGCGATCTGTGGCGCGCTGCGGGGCGTTCTGCCGACCGGCACGCTGGCACTGCTTGCAGGCATGTTTTTCGGCATTGCCCATTACTACGGCGCGCCAAGTGGCGTGGCAGGTGTGATGCTGGCGTCAATGCTGGGCTGGTTCCTGTGCCGCGCCATGATCGAGACGCGCGGGTTCCTGCTGCCCTGGGGTATTCATTTCGTGCAGGATATCGTGATCTTCAGCCTTGCTGCAGTTCTGGCGCTGCCCTGAGGTCGTTCGGTTGGGCCGGTTTTTGATCGCCTTGGCGCTGATCTACATGGGCGGCCGCAAAAGGGTCCAGTAGCTCGGGCTGACCGGGTCCGGGCTGGCGGAGCGACCGTTGCCCAGCCTGATCCGGCCCTTCGCCATGGGGGCCGCGATCGGCTTTCTGTTTCTGGCAATGACGGATGCGCTGGCAGATACCGTGCTGCAGGGCGGGCTGGATATCCTGCCGGTGACAGGCGCGGGTTTGCTGGCGAGGCTGCGGCGGCGTCAGGCGGCTGGCTGACAAGCCCCGGCAAGGTGGAATACGCAGCGCTGCGGCCAGGGTCGCCTCCGCCACCCTGTCAGGCTGCGGCCGGATGTGTTCCCGGCCATCCCCTGCATCACCGTGTTCCCGTCTCGCATCTTGATGTGGATCATCGCGCGCCGGTGAAAACCGCGACATGCTCCGTCATCAGTTTCCCGACGGAACGAGGCAAACATGAAGGCGAATCTATCGCTTCCGCCATGCCGCCTGCCCGGTCGGGGCAATCGCTTGACCTTGCTGCGCCATGCGCCGCCTTTGCGCGGGTCTGCGCGCCCGGCCGGGGGCTGCGCGTTGTCGCAGGTATCACGATGAGCGGCCGCATCGCCGAACCCCCGGTGCGATCGGTTGTCGTCTTCTTCGCCCTGACCTTCGGAATTGCCTGGGGCGGGATGGGGCTGACCTTCGTGTTTCAGGACGCGGTCGAGGCGGCGCTCGGGCCGATGGGCGCCACGCATCCGCTGTTCATTCTTGCCGTCTGGTCGCCCGCGATCTCGGCCATCCTGCTGGTGCTCTGGTATGGCGGTCTGCCCGGCCTGCGCCGCTACCTGGCGCGTCTGCTGCTGTGGCGCGCCCCGGTCGGCTGGTATCTGCTTCTGATCCTCGGCATTCCGGCGGTCTATTATTTCGCCGCACTTGTCACCGGGACGCTGACTCGTGAGGCCTTCGCCCAACCGCCGCTGCGCGAACTCCTGCCGCTGGTCGCCTTCATGCTGATCCTTGGCCCGATGGAGGAACTGGGCTGGCGCGGCTACGCCACACCTGTCCTGCAGCGCGCCATGGCACCCATCTGGGCCGGGCTTCTGGTGGGCATTGTCTGGGCGCTCTGGCATGTGCCTGCCTTCTTCCTCGGCGGAACGCCGCAAAGCGGGTGGGACATCATGCCCTTCCTGCTGGGAGCCACCGCCGTCAGCGTGATCGTCACAGCCTTCTTCAATGCCGCGCGGGGCAGTATCCTTCTGGCGGCGCTGTTCCACTGGCAACTTAACATGCCGATGTGGCCCGATACCAAGCCTCTCGACATGTATCTGTTCATCCCGCTCGCCGTGATCGTGGTCTGGGTCAAGCGCGCCGAGATGTTCGGCAGGGCGGGCGCGGTGACCGAGGTCATGCCGGCCGCGCGGGAGGGGCCGCGATAAGATGGCGCGGGGCCGTCGCGATCAGCATCGCGCTCATGTCGCCTGCGCTGGCCGCGGACCGGGTGCAGGAAGCGCTTGACGCCCTGCACGCCGACCACGGGTTTCCGGGGGCCTCGGTTGCCCGGGCGGGCGGGGACGGGGTGGAGCAGATGCGCGCCACCGGCTGGGCGGCGACGGCGCGCTGTATGTGTATTTGAGGCGGCGGCGGTGAGGGGGGGCGAAGGGCGGGAAGCTGACGCTCGCAGCAACGAGAAAGAATGGCGCGTTGAGCTGCGCCGCCGTCCAGATATGAGCCGTTACCAGTCGATCCGGATTTCGATCAACTGCCAAATGCTGCGCGAATAGGTAACCTCGTTCTGAAACCGTTCCGACTGATCGAAGGGATAGATAACCCAGAGCGGCCCCTTGTCGCGCACTGACATTGCCGCACCGTTACGCGCGTAGGCGATAATGGGGTAGTCGGCGGTCAGTTCGGCGGCCGGCACAGACACGACGTAGTCGTTTAACGCCCTCAAGCTCACGACTGCGTTGGGGTCGACCGAGCCGAGAACAGCCAGAAGCGACACTCCGACAAACCTCTGTGGCCCTTCGGTGAACGGTGTCGTTGTCATGTACTCGATCGCAGGCTGGGCCTGCAACTGCGCAAGGCTCCAGGTTGCTGGCTCCGCATTGCCCGCGCGATGCACCGTCAGCACCGGCGCGCCGTCGGCAAACCCGCAGGATGGGGCGGCGAACATGCACAGGACGATCAGAACCCTGCGCCAACGGCCTAAGAAAGCAGCAATCATCGAGGCCTCCGACAGTCTTGAACGCGGCGCGGGTCATCGTCCGGCACGCATGGAGCATCGCATTTGTTGTTTAACGGAATCTTGATAAACTTCAGAGCAAATTGTCGGACATGTGGGCGCTTCTCGGCAAGGAGTTTGGTGTGATGATCTTGGCTCTGCGCTCTCGGGCTCCGCGCCTGCTTGCGGCACTGGTTCTAGGCATCGGGCTCGCGCTGGGCGGTGGGCTTGGCCGCGCCGATACGCTGCCCAGGCTATCGGTACAGGTGGCAAATGGCAACAACAGTGAGTTGACTGCGGCGGATCTGGCCGCGATGCCGACGTTTGACTACGTTACCTCGACGGTCTGGACCGATGGCGCCGACCGGTACACGGGTGTACTGCTACTGGACCTGCTGCTGCAGCTGGGCGTCGATCCACGCAGTGGTCCGGGCTGGGTGCATGTGTCGGCGATCGACGGATACAGCGCCAATGTCGACTTCGACCTGATCACCGAACGCGCGCCGCTCCTGGCGTTCCTGCGCAATGGCAGCCCGATGCCCCTGCGCAGTCAGGGTCCCTTCTGGCTGCTTTTCCCCTACGACAGCGACCCGATGTTCCGAACCGAAAGCATCTACGCTCTCAGCGTCTGGCAGGTGCGGCAGTTGACGATCCAGCCCCGATGACGGCCACCCGGCTGATCAGCGGCAGGCTGGCCAAGGGTGTACTCTGGGTGCTTCTGCTTGCCTGGGGCACGGTCTTGGTGCTGATCCTGGTGCCGACGGTTCAGGAGGCCGACCGCAAGTTCGAACAATTGCGCACGACCGGCGGCGACAATGCCTACTGGACCATCTCGCAGCTCGAGGTCGATCTGCACCGACTGGCGCTTGAGATCGAGCGGGCGCGGGTCCGACCCGAGCCGGCCGCCCTGGCGGCGGTGCGCAACCGGTTCGATATCCTCTACAGCCGCGACCGAATCGTCTCGAGAGGGGTGATCGGGCAGACGATCCGTCAATTCGAGGACAGGACGGGGCAGGGCCGCGTCGTGACCGGGTTTCTGGACAGCTATCTGCCGGTAATCGATGCCGATGACGATACTCTGGCGGTCGCACTGCCCGAGATGGCAGCGATACTGTTCGATGTGGCGCGGGACACACGCGAATTCGTCATTGCCGTCACGCATCTGTTCAATGCCGAGACGGACCAGATGCGCAGCGAACTGGACACCCTGCGACAGCGGACGACGCAGGTGGGATATCTTCTGTTCGGCCTGCTGATGCTCATGCTTCTGCTGCTGGCGTTGCAGCACCTCCAGCAGGCCCGCACCAAGGCGCAACTGATCGACGCCAAGACGCAGTGGGAGCGGGCGGCGACAGAAGCCTCGCGGACGCGCGCCCAGCTGATCGCGGCGGTCGAGGCGCTGCCCGACGGTTTCGCGTTCTTCGATGCCGAGGAACGTTTTGTCCTGACCAACGCGCGGTATCGTGTCCTTTATCCAATGGTCGCAGATCTGGCAAAGCCCGGCACGGCCTTCCCGGAGGTCGTCCGTGCGGCGGCGCTACGGGGCCAGATCCCCGAGGCGCAGGGGCGCGAGGACGAATGGATCGCTGAACGCCTGCGCCAATTCCGCACCGCCCAGGGTGTGCACGAACAGCGCACCGCCGAAGGGCTGGTGCTGCGCTGCTACGACCTGCTGACCGAGGATGGCGGCCGGGTCAGTCTGCGCACGGATGTGACCGAGCTGCACCGGGCCCGCGAGGCGGCCGAAGTGGCCAACCACGCCAAGACGGCCTTTCTGGCCAACATGAGCCATGAGGTCCGGACGCCCATGAACGGCATCCTCGGCATGATCGAACTGCTGTCCGAGACCCAGCTGTCGCCCGACCAGCGGCGCATGCTGGCGACCATCCGGGATTCGGGCGATGCCTTGATCCAGATCCTCAACGATGTCCTCGATCTGGCGCGGATCGAGGCGGGCAAGATGACGATCGAGTCGAGGCCTTTCGTCGTCGACGAGACCGTCGAGCGCATCTGCGCGCTGCATCGGGTGACAGCCGAGCGCAAGGGGGTGTGCCTGTCTGTCACCTTTGCTCAGGGCCTGGGCACCGCCTACCTGGGCGATGCCACAAGGATCGGGCAAATCTTGAACAACATCGTCGGCAACGCGGTTAAGTTTACCGAGGCGGGACATGTCGCGGTCGATGTAGCCGGCGATGAGGGCGAGGGGCTGGTCTTTCGAGTGCGCGACACCGGTATCGGCATGACGCCCGAGCAGGTCGGCAAGGTCTTCGGGGAATTCGAGCAGGCCGACATGTCGATCACCCGGCGGTTCGGCGGTTCGGGCCTGGGCCTGTCGATCGTGGAGAAGCTGGTCCGGATGATGGACGGCAAGATTACGGTGAACAGCGTATCGGGACGGGGCACCGAGGTCGAGATCACGATCCCGCTGCCCCGCATCGAGCCACCGCGGACGGCGCCGGACATGCCGGCAGCTGGCGGCCCCCTTGTGCGGATCGATTTGCGCATCCTGTGCGCCGAAGACAATGCCACCAACACGATCATCCTGAAGCAGATGCTCAAAAGTCTGGGGGTCTCGGCGCATTTCGTCACCGATGGCCAAGCGGCGATTGACGCATTTGAGCAGCAGGAGTTCGATCTGCTCCTGCTCGACATCCGGATGCCGGGAATGGGTGGTGTCGAGGCGCTCGCACAGATCCGGAAGATCTGTCAGCAGCGGGGCAGACCCGTGCCACCGTCGCTGGCCGCGACGGCGAACGTCATGGAGGGACAAATTGCCGAATATCTCGCTGCTGGCTTCACCAACGTGCTGCCGAAGCCCTTCAAGCGGGGTACACTCGTCGAGAAGCTGAACGCGCTCATGACGCTGCAAAATGGCCGAGACTGGAATGCAGTTGCCTCCGAAGGCCCCTCCACCTGATTCATTGGCAAAGCCGTGTCAGACAGATTGCACGGCTGCGCAATGTCGCGCGGGGGTCTCGCCATGAACGACCACGCTTGGGCGCCTGGCTGCCGAACTGTCAGCGACAGAATCGAGCCTGACCAGCTGATGTCACGCCCGGCGTTCAGCCCGATAAAGTCAGGGCAGGCTTCGTAGAGTTGCGTGGTCAATGTGCCAATCCGAAAATCAGTCGCTGCAGTTCGCATGAAGGTCTGCTTTGGGCCGACCCTACTCGGTCAGGTCATCCAGACCAACCGAAAGAGCGCCAGCCAA
>JAFIEE010000020.1 GCA_020832705.1 Paracoccaceae bacterium | reverse complement strand
CCTTACGCGTGAACCCCGCCCAAAAGGGGGCACCCGGCGCCCTCTTAGGCGCGCGCCCCGGGCGGGGGGCGGTGGCCCCCCCCCGCCAGCCTGCCCGACGGGGGAACCCATGACCGACCCTAAGCCCGTCCTGCGCCTGCATGACGTGTCCAGGCACTTTGGCGCCACGCAGGCGCTGCGCAACATGTCGCTGGATATCTACCCCGGCGAGGTGCACGCCATCATCGGTGAAAACGGCGCCGGGAAATCCACCATGATCAAGGTGATGACCGGCGTGCATGCGCCCAGCGCCGGGCATGTGGAAATCGACGGCGCCCGCGTGGACCTGCGCGGCCCGCAGGAGGCCCGCAGCCATGGCGTCACCGCAATGTATCAGGAACCCATGGTGTTTCCGGACCTGGACGTGGCCGAAAACATCTTCATTTCATCGACCACCGAGGGGCTGATCCAGCGCCGCGCCGACCTGCACGCGCGGGCCGAGGACCTGACCCGGCGCATCGGCATGACGCTCGATCTGGACCAGATGGCCGCCACACTGACCCTTGCCGAACAGCAGGCGGTGGAAATCGCCCGTGCGCTCAGTCAGGACGTGCGCGTGCTGATCATGGACGAACCCACCGCCGCGCTGTCCGCGCATGAGGCCGCGCAGTTGCGCACCGTGGCCGTGCGGCTGGCCCGTCAGGGGGTCGCGGTGATCTATATCTCGCACCGGCTGGAGGAAATCTTCGAGATCGGCGACCGCGTGACGGTCATCCGCGACGGCGAACATATCTCCACCCGCCCCATCGCCGAAGTCACCTCCGAGCAGATGATCGCCGAAATGGTGGGCCGCGAGGTCGACCATCTGTTCGAGCATGTGCCGTCCAGGGCCCGCCCCGAAGTGATGCTGGAGGTCCGTGACCTGACCCGCGCGGGCGTGTTCGAAGGCATCAGCTTCGATCTGCGCGCGGGCGAGATCCTGTGCATGGCCGGGCTGATCGGCGCGCGGCGCACCGATGTGGCGCTGGCGCTGTTCGGCATCGCGCCTGCCACAGGCGGCAGCATCCGCTTCAAGGGCCAGCCCCTGCGCGCCACCAGCCCGCGCCAGGCGATCGATGCGGGCATCGCCTATGTCTCCGAGGACCGGCGCAAGCTGGGGCTGGCGATGCCCATGTCGATCCGGGCCAACATCTCGCTGGCGACCCTGCGCGATTTCCTGTCGCCCTGGGGCATGGTCGACCGCCGCCGCGAGTTGCAGATCGCGCAGGCATACCGCGAGAAGCTGAACATCCGCGCCGCTGACATGGACATGGCCGTGGCCCAGCTTTCGGGCGGCAACCAGCAAAAGGTGATGCTGGCCAAATGGCTGAACCTGCACCCCGACCTGCTGATCTTCGACGAACCCACGCGCGGCGTGGACGTGGGCGCGAAGGCCGAGGTGCACACCCTGATCCGCGATTTCGCCGCGCAGGGGGGCGCGGTGCTGGTGATATCGTCCGACCTGCCCGAGGTGCTGGCGCTGGGCGACCGGATCGCGGTGATGCGCGAGGGGCGGATGATGGACATTCTGGACAATGCCGAGGCCACGCAGGAGCGCATCATGACGCTGGCCACCGGGCAGCGGGTGGCGGCAGCATGAGGGGGCACGCCTGATGGGCTGGACATTATTCGACAGGCTGGGCGCGCAGACCCTGCGGCTGTTCGCGCTGGTGCTGGTGCTGACACTGGTGCTGGGCTTCTTTGCCACGCAGATACCCAATTTCCTGGGGCCTCGGCTGTTCAACCGCATCTCGGCGGCGGTGGCGGTGATGGCGATACTCGCCGCCGCGCAGACCCTGGTGATCCTGACCCGCAACATCGACCTGTCGGTGGGGTCCATGCTGGGCTGCGTGGCCTACATGACCGGCTCGATGATCGCTGCCTTCCCGGACCTGCACCCGCTGGCTCTGGTCGCCTTTGCCATGGGGCTGGGGGCCTGTTTCGGGGCGTTCAACGGGTTCTTCGTGGCCTTCGCGCGGGTGCCCGCGATCATCGTGACGCTGGGAACGATGGCGCTGTTCCGGATGCTGCTGGTGGAATTCGCCGACGGCAAGTCGATCTCGACCGCGCAATTGCCGCTGTGGCTGACGCAGTTCCCCAACATGCGCCTGTTCGAGATCGGTGACATGCAGTTCCGCGCCGGCTTCATGACCGCGCTGCTGGTCGTGGTGGTCCTGCATCTGGCGCTGGCCCGCCTGCGGCCGCTGCGCAAGCTCTATGCCGTGGGATCGAACCCGGAAGCGGCGGAAATGGCCGGGATCAGCACAAAATGGGTGGTGTTCTGGGCCTTCGTGCTGGCGGGCGCACTGACGGGGCTGGCGGGCTTCATGTTCCTGGCGCGGTTCGGCAACATCACCGTGGTGGCCGGGCTGGGGTTCGAGTTGCAGTCGGTCGCGGCCGCCGTGGTGGGCGGCGTCAATATCTTCGGCGGCTCGGGGCTGGTGCTGGGGGCGTTTCTGGGCGCGGTGCTGGTCAACCTGATCGACACCTCGCTGGTGCGCTGGCAGCTTGTCACCGAATTCTGGCGCGAGGCGGTGCTGGGCGCGCTGATCCTGATCTCGGTCGCCGTGGATGCCGTGGTGATGCGCCGCCTGACCTGGATGCGCGCCATGCGCCAGCGCGCGGCCATGGCCCGCCGCCGCGCCGCCGCTGCCCCGCCACCGGAACCCGAACAGCAGGAGGCGCTGCGATGACCGATCAGCCCGCAGGCTTTCGCGGCATGATCCGCCGCATGCAGAGCTGGGAGGGGTTTCTGCTGGCGGTGCTGCTGTTCATCATCCTGACGAACACCGCGCTCACGCCGCAATACATGACCGTTTCCAACCAGATCAACCTGTTCCAGCTTTCGATCGAAAAGGCGATGGTGGCGCTGGTAATGACCTTCGTCATCGTCAATGCGGAAATCGACCTGTCGGTGGGCTCCATGATGGGGCTGTCGGCCTGCGCCTTCGGGCTGATGGTCAACAGCGGCGTCCCCGCCGGGCTGGCGGTGGTGCTGTGCCTGGCCATCGGCGCCGCCGGGGGGGCGTTCAACGCGCTGTTCATCGTTCGCTTCGGTCTGCCGTCGCTGGTGGTGACGCTGGCCACGCTGATCGGCTTTCGCGGCCTTGCCCGCGTGCTGGTCGAGGATCGCGGCTACGGCGGCTTCCCGGACTGGTTCACCACGCTGGGCCAGCGCGGGTTTGTGGGGCCGGTGCCGCTGTCGGTGATCCTGTTCCTTGCGCTTTTCGTGCTGTGCTTCGTCATCCTGCAACGCACCGGGTTCGGGCGGCGCACCTATGTCATCGGCACCAACCGCGAGGTGGCGGAATACGCCGGGATCGATACCGGGCGGCACAAGGTGGTAATCTTCATCGCCTCGGGGGTGATTTCGGCGCTGGCGGGGCTGTTCTATGCCGCCCGCGTGGGCGCGGTGCGCGGCGATGTCGCCTTCGGGTTCGAACTGGACATCATCACCATCGTGCTTCTGGGCGGGGTCAGCATCTTTGGCGGGGTCGGCACCATGGTCGGCGTGTTCCTGTCCATCCTGATCGTGCTGAACCTGCGCAACGGCATGGCGCTGCAGAATATCACCGGGCATATTCAGACTGGTGTGATCGGCGCGCTGCTGATCGCCTCGGTCATCGTGCCCCGGTTGAAGCCCGGCGTGCTGCTGGCCCGGCTGCGCCCGACTGCGGCAGAGAGGAACCCATGAGCGAACTGTCCGACCGTCTGAGCGCGCCCATCAAGCGCGAATCCGTGGCCGAGATCGTGGCCGGGCGGATCCTTGATCTGGTTTCCTCGGGGGCACTCAAGGCCGGGGATCAGTTGCCGCCCGAACGCGAACTGGCGCGGCTGCTGAACGTCTCGCGCCCTTCGGTGCGCGAGGCGGTGCGCGGGCTGGCGCTGCTGGGCGTGGTCAACAGCCGTCAGGGCGGCGGCATCCACATCAGCGATCTGGACGCCGCCACGTTGCTGGGCCCGCTGCATTTCTACCTCACGCTCGAAGACATGAACGTGGCCGAACTCTACGACGCGCGCATCCTGATCGAAGGCGACGTGGCCCGGCAGGCGGCGCTCAAGATGCCCGATGACGCGCTTGATGCGCTGGAGGCGATCCTGCGCGCGCAGAAGGACACGCTGGACGACCCGCAGGCGTTCCGCGCCTCGGATTTCGCGTTTCATCAATGCATCTGGGAAGGGTCCGGCAACGGGTTCCTGAAGCGGATCGGCGAAAGCCTGAACGTGATCGGGCTGGATTTCCGCAAGCGCGCGTCCGAAACCAAGGGCGTGCTGGAGCAGAGCTTCCGGGATCATCACGCGCTTGTCGCCGCCCTGCGCGCGCGTGATCCGGATGCAGCGGCGGCAGCGGCGGCGCAGCACATGCGCAACGTCTATCAATCCACAGTCGAACAGAAACAGGAGGGAGCGTGATGGCACGCATCGGCGTTGTGGGCTGCGGCTGGTGGGCCGCGTTCAACCATATCCCCGCCGTGCAGGAAAGCGACCGGGGCGCTGTGGTGGCGATCTGCGATCTGGACCGCGCGCGGCTGGACCGGGTCGGCGATGAATTCGGCATCGGCGCGCGTTACACCGATCTGGACCGGATGCTGGCGACCGAAGCACTGGACGGGCTGATCGTCTCCACGCCGCATGTGGCGCATACCGACCCGGCGATTGCCGGGCTGAAGGCGGGCGCGCATGTGATGGTGGAAAAGCCCATGGCCACAAGCGCCGCCGACGGGCGCGCGATCGCGCGCGCGGCGGAACGCGCGGGCAAGCAGGTGCTGGTGCCCTGCGGGATGAACTTCACCGATTTCTCGCACCGCGCCGCCGCCATGGTGCGCGACGGCCGGATCGGCCGCATCCGCCATGCGGTCTGCCAGATGGGCTCGGCGCTTGAAGACCTGTTCGCCGGGCAGCCAATGGTGGAAACGGCGGACCACATGTTCCGGCCCCCGGCCTCGACCTGGGCCGACCCGGCGCGGGCGGGCGGTTATGGCTGGGGGCAGATGTCGCATGCGCTGTCCTGGCTGTGCCATGTGGGCGATCTGGCCTTTGCCGACATGTTCGCGATCACCGGCAAGTCGCCCACGGGCGTGGACTATTACGATGCCGCCGTCGGCCACACCCGCTGCGGGGCAACGGTGTCGCTGTCGGGGTCCGCGACCGTGCCGAAGCATGTCGGCATGCACATGGACATCCGCATCTACGGAACCGAAGGGTGCCTGTTCTTTTCCAACGCGCCCGCGCGGCTGGAACTGCGCCGCATGGATGCCGCCGACGAAGTGCTCGCCATCAGCGAGGAAGACGCCGCCTATGACGGGCGCCTGCCGGTGCGCCATTTCGTCCGGCTCTGCGCAGGCGAGGCGATCGAGAACGGCGCCGACGGCGAAAACGGCGCCCGCGTGACCGAGGCGCTGGCTGCGCTCTATGCCTCGGCCGAAAGCGGACGGCCCGAGACCATAAACCCCCCCAAGGTGACGTAAGGAGGCGCCATGAAACTTTCGCTCACAAGCTGGTCCATGCCCGCCTGCACGCTGCAGGAATGCGCCGACATCTCGCGCGCGCTGGGACTCGGGGCGCTGGACGTGGGGCTGTTCTATGCCTCGGCGCTGGACCGCGACCAGATCCTTTCGGACCCCACGGGGGCAGCGGAATGCGTGCGCGTGCTGGGCGTCGATGTGCCGAACTACTACCACCTGTTCGGCGAGGGCCTGGCGGGCCGCAACCTGGCGCTCCCCGGCACGCTGGACGCCAATGCCCGCGATCTGGAAGCGGTGATGCGCTTTGCCGATGCCGCCGGGATCGGCACGGTCTTCATCCTGCCCGGCGTCATCAACCCCGGGCAGTCGCGGGCGCAGGCGGCGCGTGTGTCGCGCGAAAGCCTGACCCGGCTGGGCGAGGTGGCGGCGCCCTTCAGCGCGAAGCTGTGCTTCGAGCCGCATGTCCATTCGCTGGCCGAATCGCCGTCGCTGGTGGCCGATCTGGTGGCGGAGACCGGCGTCGGGCTGGCGCTGGATTATTCGCATTTCGCCTGCCTTGGCTATCGGCAGGAAGAGGTGGACATCCTCGCCCCCCATGCCGTGCATGTGCACCTGCGGCAGGCCCGCATGGGCGCGCTGCAGACAAAATACGCCGAAGGCACGCTGAACTTTCCGGCCATGTTCGGCACCCTGCGCGATGCGGGCTACACCGGCGCGCTGGCGATCGAATACGTTCATCAGGATTACATGAACACGCTGTTCGAGGATGTGCTGACCGAAACGGTCACCATGCGCGACGTGTTCCGCAACTGGAAGGAGGCATCGTGATGCCAGGATATGCCTGGGTTCTGGAAGTCCGCCCCGGATACGAGGAGGAATACCAACGCCGCCATGACGAGATCTGGCCCGAAATGCTGGACACCCTGCGCGCGGCGGGTATCCGCAACTACAACATCTTCCGCCACGGGCTGACGCTCTTCGGCTATTTCGAAACCGACGATCTGGACGCCACGCGGGCGAAGCTGGCGGAAAGCGACGTGAACGCGAGATGGGGCGAATGGATGGGGCCGATCATGAAGATCGAGGTGGACAGCCAGACCGGTTTCCCCTTCCTGCTGCCGCGCCAGTTCTACATGGAATAACCGACAGCCGCGCGCCGCATGGCGCCCCGGCCCCGCCCCCCCCCCCCCCCGCCAGCGCGGGCAGCGCCCTCGGGGCGTGCAGGGGCGGGTGGGTGGGCGCGGCCCGAGGGCGCTTCCCCCTCAGCGCCCGAACACCTCCGTCAGGATCGCGCCCAGCGCCTCGGCGTCCTCGGCGGTGAACGCATCCGGCTGGTCGCTGTCGATGTCGAACACCCCCAGCAGCCGCCCCGCCCCGTCGCGCACGGGGATCACCAGTTCCGACCGGGTGGACGCCGCGCAGGCGATATGGCCGGGAAAAGCCTCGACATCCGGGACAAGCTGCACCTCGCCCGTGCGCGCCGCCGCGCCGCAGACCCCGCGGTCGAACGGGATCACCAGACAGCCATGCCCGCCCTGATAGGGGCCGATCTTCAGCACGCCCGGCTCGGTCACCCGATAGAACCCGGTCCAGTCAAACCGGTCATCCGAATGATGGATCTCGCAGGCCAGCGTGGCCATCAGCGCCACGTCATCCCCCTCGCCCTCGGTCAGGGCGCGGATGCGGGCGGCAAGCGCGGGATAGTCGGGCATGGGCATCTCCTGTTGCTGCGGGCGGCGCGGGTGGCGGCAAGGTGCCACGTTTCGCTTCCGGTGTCCTGATAGCGAATGCGCCTTCGAGCGTCCAATGCCGGTTTGGGGCTTGCCACGCGCAACTTCAATGAAGACCCCGGCCGGGAAGGCGGGCCATCGCCTGATCGCGCGGGGGGGCGCGGTCGTCTTGCCCGGCTGCCAGGCGGGCGTCCGGCTGACGGGCCGCATGGACACGGCCCCCGCGACCGTGCCACCCTGCCGGCCCGCACTCAGGCCCGCAGCACCCGGAACGCCGCCGACGCCCCCCAACCAAAGAACACCGCGATCACCAGCGCCAGAAGTCCGTACAGAAACGGCTGCTCATACGCCATGTTGTAGAGCCACCGCTCCAGCACCGCCTTCTGCACGTCGATTTCACTGTCGAACCGGTCGATCACCACGCCGTCCCGGACCAGGAACACCCGGGTTGCGTAACTGCCCTCGATCAGGTTCTTGGGCAGCGAAATGATGGTGCTGAACAGGGTTTCACGCTCCAGCGTCACCTGCGTTTCCAGCTTCTGATACAGATCATCCCGCGTGCGAATGCGGATCAGTGCCTCGGAAAACGCCGCCGGGTTGGACACGGCTGCATCCTCGCGCGCTTCAAAGATCGCCAGCCGGGTGGAAATGCGGTGGCGCAGGTCGGCATCCATGCTCAGGATATCCTCCAGCGGCCCGGTCGAGGCGACGGCATAGAAGCTGGGCGCAGCACGGATGCGCATGGATTCCACGTTGACCCAGATGCCCAGCCGCCGCGCCTTGCGCCAGATCACCGCCGGGGCGGGCGGCCCCTCGATGGTGACGATCACGTGCAGATCGCTGTCCTCGGGCACCGGGGCCTCGCGCCGCACCGCGCCATAGACCAGGATTTCCGAGCCTTCGAAGTTCACGGTCAGCGAAAGCTGCTTCTGGCTCAGCCCGGCCAGCACCTCTTCGGCCCGCACCGGCAGCGCGGCGGCCAGCAGAAGTGTCAGCATCGTCAGCATCACGCGCATCAGAACCGCCCCGGCGTGGAAATCGAATACAGTTCGGCTGGGGTCCAGAGCAGATCGAAGCCGATCTTGCCGCAGACCGCCAGCACCAGCAGCGCCAGCAGGATGCGCAGCATCTCGGGGCGCAGGTTCAGCCCCATGCGCGCGCCCACCTGCGCCCCGATCACCCCGCCAAGGATCAGGAACACCGCAAGCATCACATCCACCGAATTGTTGGTGACCGCGTGCATCATGGTGGTGAAGGCGGCGACGAACATGATCTGGAACAGCGACGTGCCCACCACCACCTTCGTCGGCATGCCCAGCAGATAGATCATGGCCGGCACCATGATGAACCCGCCCCCCACGCCCATGATCGCCGCCAGCACGCCGACCCCCATGCCGATCCCCAGCGGCGGGAACACGCTGATATACAACCCCGAGGCGCGGAACTTCATTTTCAGCGGCAGGTTGTGGACCCAGGTGTGGGTGTGCAGCTTGCGCCGGGGCGCGGACGGATCGCGCGCACGCAACAGCGCCCGCGTGCCCTCCTGCAGCATCATCAGCCCGATCACGCCCAGAAACAGCACATAGGAAAGCTGCACCACCAGATCGATCTGCCCCAGCCGGCTGAGCAGGTTGAACAGCCAGATGCCGATGCCCGAGCCGAACATGCCGCCGACCAGCAGCACCACCCCCATGCGCAGGTCCACCGTCTTGCGCCGCAGATGCGCCAGCACGCCCGAGATCGACGAGGCCACCACCTGGTTGACGCCGGTCGCCACCGCCACCGCCGGAGGCACGCCGATGAAGAACAGCAACGGCGTGATCAGGAACCCGCCCCCCACGCCGAACATGCCCGAAAGCAGGCCCACACCGCCACCCACCCCCAGCAGAAGGAAGGCGTTGACCGAAATCTCGGCGATGGGCAGATAGACCTGCATTCCCTGACCTTAGTGTGCCGCAGCGCGGCAAGTCCAGCGCAACGGCGGCGCGCGGTTCTCAGCGTTCCTTCACATAGGGCTCCCCGCCCGCGCGCGGCGGGATCGCCCGGCCCACGAACCCGGCCAGGATCACCACGGTCAGGATATAGGGCAGTGCCTGCATGAACTGCGCGGGCAGCACCATGAAGCCCAGATCGATGTTCTGATAGCGGTTGGCGATTGCCTCCAGCAGGCCGAACAGCAGCACTGCGCCCAGCGCGTGCCAGGGCCGCCACTTGGCGAATATCATTGCCGCCAGCGCGATGAAGCCGCGCCCGGCGGTCATGTCCTTGACAAACCCCGCCGACAGCCCCGTGGCCAGATAGGCCCCCGCCAGCCCGCAGAGCACGCCGCAGATCATCACCGCGCCGTAGCGCAGGCCAACCACGGAAATCCCGGCGGTGTCCACCGCCGCCGGGTTCTCGCCGACCGCGCGCAGGCGCAGGCCGAAGCGGGTGCGGAACAGCACATACCAGGTCAGCGGCACGCACAGCAGCCCCACATAGACCAGGATCGAATGCCCCGACAGGATCACCGAATAGAACGGGCCCAGCACCGGCACGTCGCGCACCGCCTCGGCGCCCGGCAGGTCCAGACGCGGAAACCGCGCATCGCCCGTCAGTGTCGGCGTCCGGCCCCCCTGCCGGAACCAGTTCTGCGCAATCACCACCGTCAGCCCGGCGGCCAGGAAGTTGATGGCCACGCCGGAAATGAGTTGATTGCCGCGAAATGTGATCGACGCCACCCCATGGATCAGCGACAGGAACATCGACGCGATGATCCCCGCGCACAGCCCCAGCCACACGTTGCCGGTGGTGAAGGCAAAGGCGGCGGAAAAGAACGCCGCGGCCAGCATCTTGCCCTCCAGCCCGATGTCGAACACGCCCGCGCGTTCGGAAATCAGCCCCGCCAGCGCGGCAAACAGCAGCGGCGTGGCCAGCCGCAGGGTGGAATCGAGGATCTGGACAACCGCAATCAGGTCCATCAGCTTCGCCTCCGCCGGGCAAAGAGCGCCGCAATGGGCATCCGCACCATGTTGTCCAGCGCGCCGGTGAACAGGATCACCAGCGCCTGGATCACCACGATCAACTCGCGCGGGATATTGGTCCACAGCGCCAGTTCAGCGCCGCCCTGATACAGGAAGCCGAACAGCACGGCGGCCAGGAACACACCGAACGGGTGGTTGCGCCCCATCAGCGCCACGGCGATGCCGATGAAGCCCGCCCCCTCGACCGCGTTCAGCAGCAGGCGGTTCGCCTCGCCCATCACATTGTTGATCGCCATCATGCCCGCCAGCGCGCCGGAAATCAGCATCACATACATGGTGATCCGGAACGGGCTGATGCCCGCATACTGCGCCGCCGGTTCGCTCTGGCCAAAGGCGCGGATCTGATAGCCCAGCCGCGTGCGCCACAGCATGTACCAGACCAGCACGCAGGCCGCGATCGCCACCAGCAGCGAGATATTCGCCGGCGTCGCGCGCGAGAACGGAATGCCGAAGACCTCGAGGATCTCATGCAGGCGCGGCAGGCGCACCTCGGGCGGGAAACGGGCGCTGGCCGGGTCCATCGACCCCGCAGGCCGCATCACGTTCACCAGCAGATAGTTCAGCAGCGCCGCCGCGATGAAGTTGAACATGATGGTGGTGATGACGATATGGCTGCCGCGCCGGACCTGCAGATAGCCCGGAATCGCCGCCCAGGCCGCGCCGAACAGCGCCGCCCCTGCCATGGCCGCCACCAGCGCCATGGACCAGTGCGGCCAGGGCAGATAGAGGCACACCATCGCCACGCCCAGGCCCCCCAGCGTGGCCTGCCCCTCGCCGCCGATGTTGAAGAGCTTCGCCTGGAACGCCACCGCCACCGCCAGCCCGGTGAAGATGAAATTGGTGGCATAATAGAGCGTGTAGCCCCAGCCGTAGCTGGAGCCAAACGCCCCCTGCACCATCATCTTGGTGGCTTCCCACGGGTCTTCGCCGATGGCCCAGATCACGATCGCCGAGATGATGAAGGCCAGCACAACCGAAAACAGCGGCACCAGCACCACATCCGCCCAGTCAGGAATGCGCCCCTTGCTCATGCCGCCCCCTGCTCGGTGACCCCGGCCATCAACAGGCCCAGCGCGGCCTCGTCGGTCTGCTCGGGCAGTCGTTCGCCCATGATGCGCCCGTCGAACATGACCGCAATCCGGTCCGACAGGGACATGATCTCGTCAAGTTCCACGCTGACCAGCAGCACCGCCTTGCCCGCGTCGCGCAACGCGATCAGCCGCTGGTGGATGAATTCGATGGCGCCGATATCCACTCCGCGGGTGGGCTGGCCCACCAGCAACAATTCCGGGCCGCGCTCGATCTCGCGCGCCAGCACCAGTTTCTGCTGGTTCCCGCCGGAAAAGCTTTCGGCGGTCAGCACCGGGTTTGGCGGGCGCACGTCAAACGCTTTCATGTGGCTTTCCGTGGTGCGCAGGATGGCGGGGTTGTCCATCCACAGCGCGCCGCGGTTATAGGCGGGGTCATGGTGATAGCCCAGCGCCACATTCTCCCAGGCATGGAAATTCATGATCAGCCCGCGCCGCTGCCGGTCCTCGGGCACATGCGAAACACCGGACATGCGCCGCGTATACCCGTCCGAGGTCTTGCCGGTCATGTCCAGCGGTTCGCCTGCCAGCGTGGCCTGCCCCTCGCCGGGGGTCAGCCCGGCCAGCGCCTCCAGCAGTTCCGACTGACCATTGCCAGCGACCCCGGCGATGCCCAGAATCTCGCCCGCGCGCACCTGGAGGTCGATCCCGCGCAGGCGTTCCACGCCCATGTCATCGACCACGCGCAGACCCTTGACATCCAGCACCACGGGCCCGGGTTTGGGCGGGTGCTTTTCCACCCGCAAAAGCACCTTGCGCCCCACCATCAGTTCCGCCAGTTGCGGCGGGCTGGTATCGGCGGTGCGTACGGTGGCCACCATCTCGCCGCGCCGCATGACGGACACGTTGTCGGTCACCTCCATGATCTCGCGCAGCTTGTGGGTGATCAGGACGATGGTCTTGCCCTGTTCCTTCAGCCCGCGCAGGATGCGGAACAGATGGTCAGCCTCGGCCGGGGTCAGCACGCCGGTCGGTTCGTCCAGGATCAGGATGTCAGCCTCACGGTACAGCGCCTTGAGGATTTCCACCCGCTGCTGATGACCGACCGAAAGCTTTTCGATCAGCGCATCGGGGTCCACGTTCAGCCCGAACTCCTCGGCCAGTTGCTTCAGAAGGCCGCGCGCACGGGACACCGAAGTCTTCAGGAACGCCCCGGCCTCGGCGCCCAGGATCACGTTTTCCAGAACGGTGAAGTTCTGCACCAGCTTGAAATGCTGGAACACCATGCCGATGCCCGCGCGAATGGCGGCCTGGCTGTCTGGAATTTCAGTGGGCTTTCCGTTGATCAGGATCTCGCCCGAATCCGCCTTGTAGAAGCCGTAAAGGATCGACATGAGCGTTGATTTCCCGGCACCGTTCTCGCCGATGATGCCGTGGATCGTGCCCTTTTCGACCCGGATGTGAATATCCTTGTTGGCCTGCACCGGGCCGAATGCCTTGGAAATCCCGCGCAATTCGATGGCGGGGGGAACGGCCCCGGCGGGCCGTTCCAGATGGTGTGCAGCGTCGGTCATCCCGTCGATCGATCAGAACGACAGGACCGGGCAACTGTCGTCATCGGTGTAGCTGTGCACCACCAGTTCACCCGAACGGATGGCATCGGCGGCAGCTTCCACGGCTTCGCGCATCTCGTCCGTGATCAGCGCCTCGTTATGCTCGTCCAGCGCCCAGTCCACGCCGCCCGCAGCCAGATCCATTATCAGCACGCCGGAGTCCAGATCGGCGCCGGCTTCGAACGCGTCGAACACCGCATTGTCCACGCGCTTGAGCATCGAGGTCAGGACCTGCCCCGGGTGCAGGTAGTTCTGGTTGCTGTCCACGCCAATGGACAGGATGCCCGCATCGGCCGCGGTCTGCAGCACCCCGACCCCCGTGCCCCCGGCGGCGGCATAGACCACATCGGCGCCCTGGCTGATCTGCGCCTGGGTGATCTCGCCCCCGCGCACCGGGTCATTCCAGGCCGAGGGCGTGGTGCCGGTCATGTTGGCAACGATGGTCGCATCCGGGTTGGCCGCCAGCACGCCTTGCGCGTAGCCGCAACCAAAGCGGCGGATCAGCGGAATGTCCATGCCGCCGACAAAGCCGACCGTCCCGCTTTCCGAGGCCATGCCGGCCAGCATGCCGACCAGATACGAACCCTCATGCTCGGAAAACAGGATCGACAGCACGTTGGGCTGCTCCACAAAGCCGTCGATGATGGCGAATTTCGTATCCGGGTAATCCGGCGCAACCTCATTCAGGACCGAGGAAAAGGCAAAACCCGTGGTGACAATCGGGTTCTGTCCGGCCTCGGCCAGACGGCGCAGGGCCTGTTCGCGCTGGGCTTCGGACTGCATCTCGATGTCGCGGTAGCTGCCGCCGGTCTCGGCGGCCCAGCGCTCGGCCCCCATGAAGGCGGCCTCATTGAAGCTCTTGTCGAACTTGCCGCCCAGATCGTAAACCAGCGCCGGATCGGCGGCGGCGACGCCCGCGCTCAGCGCCGTGAACGCTGCGGCACCCAGAAGCCGTGCATGCAAAGTCATCGCAATCTCCCTTGTGATTCCCCGGTCATTTTTTTGCCGCCGGAGAGTTTGGCCACGTCCGGATGATCCGGGACTGGCCGATTTAGGACCCAGCGTGGCACGTTGGTCAACAGGAATCTGGCGCGGCCCCGGCAAGCGCACGCAATCGTCTGCTCAGCGGCGCAGGATCAGCGCGTCGGTGCCGGCGTCGTAGTAGCCGCGGCGGCGCCCGACGGTGCGAAACCCCATGCGGCCGTACAGGGCCAGTGCCGCGGCGTTGTCGGCGGCAACTTCCAGAAAGCTCGCCGTTGCCCCGGCGGCGTGGGCGCGAGCCAGCGCATCGTTCAACACAGCCTGCCCCAGCCCCCGGCGGCGCCAGGCGGGCGCCACGGCAAGGGTCAGCACCTCGGCCTCGTCCAGGACAATGCGCACCACCGCGACGGCCTGCGGGGGCGCATCGGGCGTGGCGGGGGCGGTGGTGATGATAACCTGCGGGTCGTCCAGCAGCGCGGCGAATTCAGCCGCGCGCCACGGGCGCGGGTGCCGAAAGGCGCTGGCATGGAGGTCGGCCAGAGCCTGCGGGTCAGGCGCGTTCATGGTCGCGCTCACGGCAGGATCGGCACCGGCGCGGCGCGGGGGGGCGCGGCATCGGCGGCGCGGACATAGAGCGGCGCCGGGCGTTCGCCGATCCGCGCCCCCGCGCGCAGGCGCTGCCTGGCAATCAATGCGATGCCTGCGGCCGGGTCCTCGGGCACGGCCGCGACCGCCTCGGCACCCAGTGCGCGGGCGATGTCGGCGGCGCGATGACCGATGACGACCCGTGCCCCCGCCAGCAATCCGGCGGGCGGCGCGGCCGGGTCGATCAGGCACGGCGTGCCCTGCGGCTCGCCCCGGTCAAGGACCTGTGCGCAGGCACAACCGCGCGGTGCCTCGAGACTGCACAACATGCGCCGGTCCGGGGCGACCTGCGCGGCCAGCACCTCGAACAGGGAAACCCCGATGGCCGGAATGCCCAGCCCCAGCGCCAGCCCGCGCGCGGCGGCCACGCTGATGCGGATGCCGGTAAAATTTCCGGGGCCGATGCCCACGGCAATCGCGCCGATGTCGTGCCAACCCCGGTGATGGTCGGCAAGCAGCGCGTCCAGCATCGGCACCAGCGCCCCGGCCTGCCCGCGCGCCATGGCGGCGTGGCGGCGGTCAAGGAGGGTCGGACCGTTCAGCAGCGCCGCCGAGCACCACGGCCCGGAGGTATCGAAGGCAAGGATGGGCTTTTCGGCGGGGTGTATGCCGGACAGCCCTGGCGCGTCAGCCGACCGCAACGGGCCGCACCTCGGTCACTTCCGGGATGTAGTGGCGCAGCAGGTTCTCGATCCCCATCTTGAGCGTCAGCGTGGACGACGGGCAGCCCGCGCAGGCGCCCTGCATGTGCAGATAGACCACGCCGCGCTCGAACCCGTGAAAGGTGATGTCGCCGCCGTCCTGGGCCACGGCGGGGCGCACGCGGGTGTCCAGCAACTGCTTGATCTGGTCCACGATCTCGGCGTCGGGGCCGTCATGCGCGGCGTGGCCCGAGGCCGCAGCGGCGCCGTCGCCTTCGATCACCGGGGCGCCGGACTGGAAGTGCTCCATGATCGCGCCCAGGATCGCGGGCTTGATATGCGCCCAGTCGGCGCCGTCGTCCTTGGTCACGGTGATGAAATCGGACCCCAGGAAAACCCCGGTCACGCCCTCGGCGGCAAAGACGCGGCGCGCCAGCGGCGAGGTGTGCGCGGTCTCGGCGCTGGGGAAATCGGCCGTGCCCGCGGCCATGACCTCCTGCCCCGGCAGGAATTTCAGCGTTGCAGGGTTGGGCGTGGATTCGGTCTGGATGAACATGGGCTAACCTCCGTTGCAGGGGATATGCGCCCCGCTCCGAAAGCTGTCAAGGTTGGCCCGTCGCGCAAGGGCCCCGGCGCCCGCCCGCGCGCCTCTGCCGATGCGGAGCCGCGCATTGCGCGCAGCGGCAATGATATCGCTTCTGTCTGCGCGCTACCGGGACGACCGGACCGCGACAAAGATCGCGGGGGACCCGGGCGCCCCGCGCAAGGCCCGGTCAAGCCGTTCCCGCCACCCGTCGCCGCACGCCCACCTCTTGCAGCCCCTGGATGCTTGCCCCAGCGGGCACACTGTGGCACGGCGCCAGCGCCGGGCCTTGCGTCCGGGGGGATTGCCGCCGCAGGGTTCGGGCGCTGTTGCGGGCCCGCGCCACAGCAACAAGGGCAGCGGGGCTGCGGACGCTTCAAGGCACGGGCCCCGCGCAACGCCTCTGCCGCACCGCCGCCGGGCACGGCCCCGGCTCAGCGCAGGGCGCTACCGCCCTGCAACAGTGTCAGCGCCGCCGAGGCCGGGGACCAGGTGAAAACCGGGTTCCGGATCTGATCCATCAACAGAAACCGTTCGGTCAGGGCGCGGCGCTTCCCGGGATCGGCGAATTGCGCCAGGTCGCCGCTGCCAAAGAGCGACACCGCGCGGCGGCGGAACTGCACCAGTTGCTGGTCGATGTCGAGCGCGCCGAAGCCGCCGCCAAACCCGAAGGCGGTCTCGAACACCTGCCGCAGGGGCGGGTTTCCCATGACCGCGAACCAGCCGGCGGCATCGCTGCGGGTGCCCTCCAGCAGCGCGGGCAGTTCGCGTTCCAGCGTCATCGCCAGCCGCAGCCCCTGGTCCTGCGCGCCCACGTCCACCTCGAAGGCGCGGGTCTGGAACGCGTCGATGATCCGGTCCGCGAATCCCGGCTCGGCAAAGGGCTGCGCCGCGCCCTCGGGGAAGCGGAACGCCTCGGCCATGGCCAGGTATCGCTTGTCGCTCAGACGCCTTGGCAGGCCGTCGGGGCGGTCGGGGCCATCCTCGAGGATGCGGCGGATGAAGGCGATATTGTCGATATCCTCCTGCAGGCCGAAGGCGCCCAGCATGACCCGGCGCATCCGACGGTCGGCGACCAGTTCCTCGGCCGAACCGACCTGCGCAATCCGCTCACGGAAGTGCTCGGTATCGCGCAGCCGGTCGGGGGCGCGGGCGTGGGCCTCCATCTGCGTGGCCTGCGTGCGCTGCAGGAACGCCCAGCCGGCCAGCCCGCCCATGGGTATGACCGGCTGGAAGCTCATGACGGGCGCGCGGCCAGCAGGCGCGCCTCGCGCGGGAGCAGCGCGCGCAGGGCGCGCAACGTCATGTAGGGCTCGGCGCCAAGCACCCCTTCGGTGGCGGTGTGCAGCAGCGCGCGACTGTCGGGGTCGGTGAAGACCTGGCTGAGCTGTTCGATCCCGCGCAGCAGATGGGCGCGCAGGTCCTCGGCCTCGGCATCACCGGAAAGCACCAGTTGGGCCAGGTAGCAGACGCGGCGCACCGGGGTGTTCGCGGCATCGGGGCGGATGGCATCGCGCAGCCGCAGCACCTTGGTGTTGGGCGTGAGGATCGCCAGCCGCGACCGGCGTTCGCCGTTTTCGATCACGGCGCCGTTGATCAGCAACCGCTCCTGCGGGGCCAGCTTGATCACCAGCCCGCTCATGGCGCGCCATCCTCACCGCGCAGCCCGCGCATGACGGCGGTGTTCACATCGATCAGCGCCGAAATGTCGGCCGTGCCGTTCAGCACGCCGTCGGAGTGGTTCAGCACGAATTGCGCCAGCCCCAGCAGGCCGATGCGCAGCGCCTCGGGCAACTGGTTGCCTTCGGTCGCCAGATCGGCGGCCAGAACCATCCACAGGCGGCGATTCAGGGTCAGCGCGTCGGCCAGCTTGCCCGGCGCTGTCGTGCCGGTGCGGGCGGCGGCGGTCAGTGCGCGGGTGGCGCGGGCAAAGGCCTGGTATTCGGCATCGCGCGGGGTGCGTGTGGCATCCTCCGCCACGCGATAGGCGGTGCGGGCCTGCAGAAGGGCGTTCATCCTCGACCTCGTTTTCTGGGTGGGCGTGCAGTCCGGGTGGGGGCAGGATGGGCGGGGCCGGTCCGGCCCCGCCCGGTGTGCTCAATGCACTGTCATCAGCGGAACAGCGCGAGGATGTTCTGCGGCGCCTGGTTGGCGATGGACAGCGACTGGATGGCCAGCTGCTGCTGCACCTGCAGCGCCTGCAACCGGGCCGAGGCGGCCTCCATGTCGGCATCCACCAGCGCGCCGATACCCGTGGTCAGCGCATCGGTCAGGTTCTGGACGAACTCGGCCTGCGTGTCGATCCGTCCCTGGGCCGAACCGAAATCTGCCGCCGCACCGATGGCGAACTGGATCAGGCCCTCGATCTGGTCCAGGGCGGATTCGGCGCCCTCTGCGGTGGAGACATCGATGCCGGCCATTGCAAACAGGCCGCCTGCGGCCTGGTTGTCGTCGCTGACCACCGTGTCGATTGCGACTGCAATAGTCTCGCCCACTCCCAAGCCGGCGCGCTCAATCGTGAGGTCATTGCCTGAGGCCGCCACGGTGATGCCACCGGCGTCGTTGTCCCCGGCCCAGGCTTCGAATGCTGCCGCCAGGCCAGCCAACACATCCGCAGCCGTGTCGCCGGCAGCGGCGACGTAGGCAATGTCACCTGAAGCGGCGAGAGTGCCGCCAGCATCGTCACCCGCGATGCCCGTGAAGTCGAGGGACAGCGAATAGGCCGTTCCAGCGGTCACGGTGGCAATGGTGAAGTCGCGCGATGCATTGACGCCATCGATCGTTTGCGCAGCTGCGCCGCCGCCCGCTGCATAGGTGCCGTCCGTCGTGTCCACGACCGACGCATTGATACCGAAATTGCGGGCGCCCACATCGATGGTGCTGGTCGAGACCTGACCGTCCGAAGCGCGATCGAGAGAGGAGAGGATGCTGACTTCGTCGGCGCTGGAGCCGTTCAGCAGGTTCAGGCCGTTGAACTGGGCGGCGCCAACCACTGCCTGAATCTGCTTGCTCAGGGCATCGACATCATTCTGGATCTTGGCGCGGTCGACGTTGTCTTCCTGTGCGGCGACGATCTTGCCCTGCATTTCGGTCAGCAGGTCGGTCACGGTTTCGGCCGCAGCACGTGCAACACCGATGGTGGAGCGTCCGAGCGCCAGCGTGTCGGAAATGGCCGAGAAGCCCTTCACATCTGCTTCCATGGTCTTGGATACGGCCCAGACTGCGGCATTGTCGCGGGCGTTGGCGACCGATTTCCCGGTCGAGATCTCGTTCTGCGTCTGCGCGAGGTTCGTATTGATCCCGCGCATGGTCTGCAGCGCCACCATGGCGCTGGTGTTGGTCAGAATGCTGGACATGACTGTTCCTGTTTGCACGCGCCGTTCCGGCGCTGTTGGCCAAGCCGCGTTTTCGCGGCATCTTGTGGCGTTCTGCGCTTGCGGGGCGCCCCTGCGGATGCCTGCGTTTCCCGTTCTGGGCCTGGACGTGACTGTGGCGACGAAACCCTAAGCAATGCCTAATCCGCACGCCCGGGCAGGCGGCCCGGACCGGGTTTTCGATCACAGGGTTAACGGAGCCGCGCTCATGCCCGGCGTTCCATCCGCGGGCCGTCCGCCGCGCCGCGCGCGCCCGCACCAGCGTCCGCTTCCTGCACCCGCCGTCCATCGGCGCCATAGGTGCCGATGGTATCCGACGGGCCGGGGCGCAGTTCCGACAGCGCCACCCGCAGCCCCGCGCCTGCCGCCTCGAGCAGGGCGCGGTTGCGCTCCAGCCGCGGTGCGATCTCGCGCCGGATTTCGTCCATGCGTTGCGAATCAATGCGTTGCGGGTCGGCGCGGTGCGCAAGCGCCTGCAGCAGGCGCTCCTTGCGTCGGCTCAGCGGTTCCAGCCGGTCCAGCGCGCCCGCCAGCAGCGCATCGCGCTCGGCATCCAGCGTGGCGGCCAGCGCTGTCACGTCATTGCGCAGGGTCCATGCCATCCGCACCCTCCTTCGCAGCCAGATACCTGAAGACGGTTTCCGCCAGCCCGATTCCCCCCGATGCGGCGATGGCGCGGGCCTTGGCATCGATCAGGAAGGACTGCATCTGCGCCTCGCCCATGCCGCCGTCGAACCCGTCAACCCCACGCCCCAGCCCCACCGATTTCAGCATCTGCGCCAGAAAGACCGCCTCGAACTCCTGCGCGAGTTGGTGCAGCCCCGTGTTGCCGGTTGCCGGTCCCTCGGCAGCCTCCCCCTTTAATTGACCCGGGTCATGCCCCGCCGCACGCGGCGCGGAGATCGGCGTGGCCGGGGGGAAGGCGGGCGGGGGCAAGGCGGGCGGCGTGATCGGGTCCGGCATGGCGGCGTCCTTCCGGCGATGGAAGCTGAATGATGTCTCGGCGCAGTTTCGCCGTCGGCGGTAAAGATTCCGTAATGCGTTTGCGGCAGGCTCACGCCAGAAGTCGGAGGCTGCGCATGGTCCCATTGCCGATCCATTGTCCCGGTTGCGCGTTCGGTACGGAGCATCCGGGCGGCCCGCCGGAACCCGTGCCCGGCGTGTTGCAGCGTGCACGGAGCACGCCGCCGGGCGCCCCGGGGGGCTTTGCCCGGTCCCATGCCGCGCTGCACGCGCGCCCGCCCGGGCCGCATGCGCGCGAGGCGGACATCGGCGCGCCCCGGACCGATGCGCAGGGCGACACTCCCCGCCGTTCGAACAGCGCCGCACCCGCAGACACCGGAAGCGAGGACATCGGGGACACGGGGGCGTGGCCCGGCAGCGCGGCGGACACAGTCAGGGCCCGGACCGCGGCCCGCCCACAGCCCGCGCCCGGGGCACCGGGCGGGCCGGAGTCGGCACCTGCCGCCCCCCCCCCGCCCCCGGGGTCCGCGCAAGCGCCCCGCGCATCCGGCCCGGCGCCGGATCACAGCGACACCACCGGGCGCGCATCACCGGCGCACGCACCCGCAATGCCCACCGCCGCGGGCAACCCCGTGCCGGGTACGGCGCAACCGGCTGACATCACATCCGCCGGGCACAAGGCCATGCCCGGCGCAATGGCGCTGACAGCAGGCCAGGGCGGTGAGGCCACTCCGGGTCTGGCGCAGATGAACGGCCCTGCGCGCGCTGACGGCACCCACCCCGCGCCGGGCGCCCGCTCCGGCGGCAGGCCCGACCATGATCCGGAGCGCGACCTGCCTGGCACGGCCCGGTTCCCGGCAAGGCTGACGGCGGCGCAGCAAGGGGACCGGCCCACCATCCCGCGCCACGCCCTGGCGCAAGCCGCAATGGCGGAAGATACCGGCACCGGGCAATTGCGCCCGGGCCGCCCTGCGTCACGGCCTCCGGACGGGGTGCCCCATGGTCAAGATCCGGTCCGGCAAGCCGCCCCGGCGGTCCGGACCTTGTCGGCGGCCCTTCCGGGCGCGCCGGTGCAGGCGGCTGGTGGTTTCCATGCCGCGCGCTTCGGCGCCACTGTCGCGGACATGACCGCCCGGGCGATCGCAGACACCCTCGCCGATGATCCGGAGCATCGCCCGCCCGGCAGCGCCGCCGCGCCTGCCGACCCTGTGCGGGCAGATTCCCTCCGGCCGGACCTTGCGCGCCACGCCGCCGGGCAGGTGGCAGTGGCGATCCGGGCGGCGGGCGCCATGGCCAGCGCGTCCGGCCCGCCGGGCAGTTTCGGCATTGACCTGTCGCCCGCCGAACTGGGCCGGGTGCGCATCAGCATGAGCGTTTCGGACACCGGCCTGCTGGTCGCCGTACAGGCCGACAGGGCCGAAACGCAGGACCTCTTGCGCCGCCATATCGACCACCTGCGCGACATGCTGGCCGATGCAGGGCATGCCAGCGTCCGGTTCGACTTTGGCGGGGGCGGGCGGGCATGGCAGGGCCCCGCGCACCCCGGCCCCGGCATGGCGCCCGGAAGTGGCGTTGCGGCCATGCCGGACGCGGCGCAGGCCCCCCTGCACCGCAACGCGGCCGTGACCGAAGGAGGCCTCGACATGCGATTGTAGCGCCAGGCGCGCCCGCAGCACACACGGACCGGCAGAGCGCGGCGCGGAACATCGGGACCGCCAGGCAGGAGATCGCGGCCCCGGCCGCGCGGCGCCCGCAACGAAGGGAAGGCGACGGTGCCGCCGATGCGCATACGCCGGCGCGGGCGCGGGAAACGCCCCGCACGGGGCCGCCCCCCGGCGGACCCGGCGCCATGGTCCGGGACCGCAACACGGAAAGGACGCAGATGATCACACCACATCAGGGCATCGCCGATGCCGCCCCCCTGCCCCGCGGCGCCGCAGGGGCACCGGGACCCGCGCCGACCATCACCACCGATTTCGAAACCTTCCTGCGCATGCTGACCGTGCAAATGCAGAACCAGAACCCTCTCAACCCAATGGAGTCACAGGAATTTGCGGTGCAACTGGCCACATTTTCAGGGGTCGAACAGCAGGTGCGCGGCAACCAGTTGCTCGAAGCGCTTTCCACCCGCATGGGCATGAGCGAACTGGCCGGATGGGTCGGCATGGAGGCGCTGAGCGACGCGCCCGTGCGGCTGACCGGGACCCCCGTGGAACTGGTCGCACCCCAGGTGCCCGGCGCCGACCGGGCGCGACTGATCGTGCACAACGCCTTCGGCACCGAAGTCGCCCGGCAGGAGATCGACCCCGCCGCCCGGCACCTCGTGTTCGACGGGATCGGCGCCGACGGCTTCGCCCTGCCACCCGGCGCGCATACCTTCCATATCGAGAGCCTGCACATGGGCGAGGTCATCGCCACCAACCCGGCGCTGAGCTACGCGCGCGTGCAGGAAGCGCGCTTCGATTCGGGCGCGATCATGCTGATGCTGGCGGGGGGCGGCATGATCGACAGCGCCAGGGTGCAGGGGCTGCGCGGCCCCGGCTGATCCTGCGTCCGGCAACGGGCACGGCACGAGGCGACAGCGCACATGCGCAGCGCCATCGCCGGTAGCCCGCCCGGCGCCATGGCGCCGGGCAGCGCCCGCGAAGTGCCATGGGCGGGCGGGCGGGGCGCTGAGCGGGCGCTTCAGGCATCCGGGACAGGACCTGGAACCGCATCTGCCTGTCGCGCGCGGCGCTTCAGAACGTGCTGCCCAACCACAGACCGCTGGCAAACAGCGCCAGCGCCAGTGCGATCCAGCCGACACGCCCGTGGCCACCGGACGGCGGCGCGCCGCGCGGCGTGTTCGCCTGGGCGATCAGCGCGTCCTCGACCATCTGCGGAAGGCGCGGGCCGAAGCGGGCCAGCACCCGCGCGGTGCGCGCGAGATCGCGCGCCAGCGCCCTGGGGCCAATGTTCTCGCCGATGTATTCCTCGACCACCGGGCGCGCGACCTTCCAGATGTTGATATGCGGGTCGAGAGACCGTGCCACCCCTTCGACCACCACCATGGTGCGCTGCAGCAGGATCAGTTCGGTCCGGGTCTCCATGCCGAAGCGCTCGGTCACCTCGAACAGATAGGCCAGCAGGCGGGCCATGGAAATCTGCGTTGCATCCATGCCGAAGATCGGTTCACCCACCGACCGCAGCGCGCGGGCGAATTCGTCGATATCACGGTCGGGTGGCACATACCCCGCCTCGAAATGCACCTCGGCCACGCGGCGGTAATCGCGGCGGATGAATCCGAACAGGATTTCGGCATAGACCCGGCGGGTGTATTCGTCGATCCGCCCCATGATGCCGAAATCGAGCGCCACCAGCGTGCCCTCGCGCGTGACCTTGAGGTTGCCCTGGTGCAGGTCGCCATGAAACAGTCCGTCGCGCAGCGCGTGACGCAGGAACAGTTGCAGCACCCGCTGCCCGATCGCCGCCTTGTCGACGCCCAGCGCATCCAGTGCGGCACGCTCGCCCATCGGCACGCCCTCGGCCCATTCCAGGGTCATCATCCTGCGCGCCGAAAGCCCCCACACCGGGCGCGGCACGGCGAAACCGGCGTCATCGGCGGTGTTGTCGGCGAATTCGGCGGCCGAGGCGGACTCAAGTCGCAGGTCCAGTTCCCCTTGCACCGTGGCCTCGAAATGGGTGACCACATCGGTGGGCCGCAACCGCCGCGTCTGCGGCAGCAGCAGTTCGATCATCCGGGCAGCGAAGTAGAAGGCGTCTATATCGGTCCGGAACGCACGTTCGATGCCGGGGCGCAGGATCTTGACCGCGACCTTCTGCCCGCTGCCCGCGATCCTGGCCTGATGGACCTGCGCAATGGAGGCCGCGGCCACCGGGTCCGAGAATTCGGAAAACACCGCGTCCACCGAAAGGCCGATTTCCTCGGCCACCGCAGCGCGGGCTTCGGCCATGGAAAAGGGCGGCAGCTTGTCCTGCAGGTAGCGCAACTGCTCCGCCATTTCCGTGCCCACGACATCGGGGCGGGTGGCGAGCGTCTGGCCGAACTTGATATAGGCCGGGCCCAGTGCGGTCAGCGCGCGGGTGGCCGGGGGCAGCGCCGGATCGCCTTTCAGGCCCAGCCAGCGAAACGGCCAGGCCAGCACCCGCAGCGCCACGCGCAGGCGCGGGGGGGCGTTCATGGCCTCCAGCACCTGCGCCATGGCGCCGGTGCGTTCGAAGGTGGCGCCGGTGCGGATCAGCCGCAGAAGGTTATGGGGTCCGCGCATGGGCTCAGATCTTCCAGCCGGAGTGCAGCGCGGCAATCCCCATGGACAGGTTGCGGTATTTCACCTGTTCGAACCCGGCCGCGCGGATCATGGCGGCGAAACGCTCCTGATCGGGGAAGCGGCGGATGGATTCGACCAGATACTGATAGCTCTCGCGGTCCCCCGCCACCGCCTGCCCCATGGCCGGGATCACGTTGAAGGAATAGAGATCATAGGCTTTCTGCAGCATCGGCACCGGCACCTGGCTGAATTCCAGCACCATCAGCCGCCCCCCGGGGCGCAGCACGCGGAACGCCTCGGCCAGCGCCGCCTCGATCCTGGTCACGTTCCGGATGCCGAAGCTGATCGTATAGACGTCGAATCGGTTGTCGGCGAAGGGCAGCGCCATGGCGTCGCCCAGGACCCAGTCCAGCGCATGCGCCAGGTTCGCGGCCTCGGCCCGGCGCTGGCCTTCGGTCAGCATGGGCTCGGTCAGGTCCAGCACGGTTGCCCGCGCCCCCGCCCCGGCGCGGCCCAGAAAGCGGAAGGCAATGTCGCCGGTGCCGCCTGCCACGTCCAGCAGGTGCTGGCCCGGACGCGGCGCCAGCCAGTCCATCATCGCGTCCTTCCACAGTCGGTGGATGCCTCCGCTCATCAAGTCGTTCATCAGGTCGTATTTCGACGCCACGCGCGAGAATACGCCATGCACCATCCCGGCCTTCGCCTCGGCCTCGACGGTCTGAAAGCCGAAATGCGTGGTGCGCGGGTCGTCTTTGGCGGGGTCGTCGGTCATCACGGTCCTTTCGCGCGCGGAGCGCTGGCAGCGGCGCCTGTGGCTACTTATAGGGGGATGGGGGGCCGTTACAATCCGGCCCCGTTGCCGCAGGGAGGTCCGCGTGCCCGAATTGCCCGAGGTCGAAACCGTGCGCCGGGGCCTCGCCCCGGCGATGGAGGGCGCGGTGATCGCCCGCGCAGATATCCGCCGACCCGATCTGCGCTGGCCGTTTCCGCCCGGCATGGGCGCGCGGCTGACGGGCGCGCGGGTGCTGCGGCTGGGGCGGCGGTCGAAATACCTGCTGGCCGATCTGGACCGGGGTGAAACGCTGATCGTGCATCTGGGCATGTCCGGGCGGATGGTGGTGTCCGGACTGGCGGCGGCGCATGTGCCGGGGCGGTTTCACCACCACCACCCGGCGCCCGAACGCCATGACCATGTGGTGCTGGACATGGAAGGCGGCGCGCGCATCACCTTCAACGATGCACGCCGCTTCGGGGCGATGGACCTGATCGCCACCGCGGCGCTGGAGCGTCACCCGTGGCTGGCCGCGCTGGGGCCGGAGCCGCTGGGCAACGGGTTTCACGCGGGCTATCTGCACGCGCGGCTGGCGGGGCGGCGGATGCCGGTCAAGGCGGCGCTGCTGGACCAGCGAATCGTTGCCGGGCTGGGCAACATCTATGTGTGCGAGGCGCTGCACCGGGCCGGGATTTCGCCGAAACGGGCGGCGGGGCGTATCGCGCTGGCCCGGATCGAACGGCTGGCCGAAGCCATCCGCACCACCCTGCGCGATGCCATCGACGCAGGCGGCTCCAGCCTGCGCGACTATCGGCAGGCGGACGGGGAACTTGGCTATTTTCAACATTCTTTCCGCGTCTACGGCCGCGAAGGCGCGCCCTGCCCCACCCCCGGCTGCGGAGGCACGGTGCGGCGGATCGTGCAGTCCGGGCGGTCGAGCTTCTGGTGCCCCGGCTGCCAGAGATGACTTGAACCACCGTCCAAGGGTGATATGCACCGGGGCTCATATCGCAACAACCAAGGTGCCGCGCATGGCCTATGAAACGCTGATCGTCGATATCAAGGACCATATCGCGCTGATCCGCCTCAACCGCCCCGACGCCCTGAATGCTCTCAACAGCACCCTGATGGCGGAACTGGCCCGCGCCCTGACCGAGGCCGATCAGGACACGAAGGTGCGCGCCATCGTGCTGACCGGCTCGGAAAAGGCCTTTGCCGCCGGGGCCGACATCAAGGAGATGTCCGAAAAAGGCTTCGTCGATGTGTTCGAGGCCGATTTCTTCACCCCCGAGACCGAAGCGATGCTGCGCGTGCGCAAGCCCATCATCGCCGCCGTGTCGGGCTACGCCCTCGGCGGGGGCTGCGAGCTGGCCATGATGTGCGATTTCATCATCGCCTCGGAGACCGCGAAATTCGGCCAGCCGGAAATCAACCTCGGCGTCGTTGCCGGGATCGGCGGGACCCAGCGGCTGACCCGTTTCGTGGGCAAGTCCAAGGCCATGGACATGCACCTGACGGGCCGTTTCATGGACGCCGAGGAAGCCGAACGCTCGGGGCTGGTCAGCCGCGTGGTGCCGGTCAAGAAGCTGATGGAAACCGCGATGGAAGCGGCGGGCAAGATCGCCGACAAGTCGCAGATCACCGTCAAGGTGGTCAAGGAAGCCGTCAACCGCAGCTACGAGACCACCCTGCGCGAGGGGCTGCTGTTCGAACGCCGCGTGTTCCACATGCTGTTCAACACCGCCGACCAGAAGGAAGGCATGGCCGCCTTCCTGGAAAAGCGCGAGGCGCAGTTCCGCGATCGCTGATCCCGCCGCCCCGCTGCCGCGGTGATACGCGCTTTCGGCCGCCTGCCCGTCATCGTAGCGGGCGCGCGGCGGCCGGTTGCGCGTGTCGCGCCGGGCCGGTCGCGGGCTACGGTGCGCGGTGCGGTGTCCGGGGTGCGCGCGGCGGCGTCGGGCGCGGGTGGGCGGCGCGGGCCAGCCGGTCGTTGATTGCCTGGCCCAGCCCCTGCACCGGCACAGGGGCGACGGCAATGGGCCGGCCCATGGCATCGGCGGCATGGAGCACGCGAAACAGCGCCGCCGCCGCCTCGGTCAGATCGCCCTGTGGCGACAGCGTGAGCGCCGCCCCCGGGCAATCCGGGCCGAAGCCGATCCAGACCTCGCCGGGCTCCGGGGTGCGCACGTTCAGCCGCAGCGCCGCGCGCGGCGCGTAATGCGAGGCCAGCATCCCCGGCGCGCGGGGCGCATCGCCGGCCTCTGGCGCTGGCGGCTGCGGCGCAGCGCCAGGCACCTGCGCCAGCGCCTCGGACGGCACGCCGCCGGGACGCAGCAGCACCGGCGCGGCCCCGGTGCAGTCCAGAATCGTCGATTCCAGCCCCACGCCGCAGGCGCCGCCGTCCAGCACCGCATCGATCCGCCCGGACAGTCCGGCCAGCACATGCGCCGCCGTGGTCGGGCTGATCCGGCCCGACGGGTTGGCCGAAGGGGCCGCCAGCGGCCCGTCAAAGGCGCGCAGCACCGCTTGCGCCAGCGGATGCGCGGGCAGGCGCAGCGCCACACTGTCCAGCCCCGCCGTGACCAGCGGCGACAGCCCGTGCCCGGCGCGCAGGGGCAGCACCAGCGTCAGCGGCCCGGGCCAGAAGGCAGCGGCCAGCGCCTCGGCCGCGGGGGTGAAGCGGGCCAGGGCACGGGCTGCGTCGGTGTCGGCCAGATGCACGATCAGCGGATTGAACCGGGGCCGGTCCTTGGCGGCGAAGATCCCGGCCACGGCGCGGTCGCAGCGCGCATCCGCTGCCAGACCATACACCGTTTCCGTGGGCAGCGCGACCAGCCCGCCACGCCGCAGGATCGCCGCCGCCTGGGCAATCCCGGTTGCATCGGGTGACAACTGCTGCGTGGTCGGGCGGTCCATGTCCGTGACGTCCAGAGGCGTGACGTGGCGTTGTGGTTCCAAGGCGCGCGGGGCTGCGCTAGCCTGCGCTCCATAGGCTTTGAAACCCGGCTTGCCAAGCCGCAAGGCAAAGGACCCTTCCATGCCGTTTACCGCCCCGATCAAGGATTTCGAGTTCCTGCTGGAAAACGTGGTCGGCTTCGACCGCGTGCAGGCGACCGAACTGTTCGCCGAGGCCACACCGGAGACCGCCCGCGCCATCCTGACCGAGGCCGGCCGGCTGTGCGAGGAGGTGCTGGCCCCTCTGCAACGCCCCGGCGACCTGCATCCGGCGCGGCTGGAGAACGGGGTGGTCCGCACCTCGCCCGGCTTTGCCGAAGGGTTCCGCGCCATTGCCGAAGGCGGCTGGACCGGCATTTCCGCTGACCCGGAATATGGCGGCATGGGCCTGCCCATGGCGTTGACCACGGCGGTCAATGACATGATGTCAGCGGCCTGTCTGTCGCTGCAACTGAACCCGCTGATGTCGCAAGGGCAGATCGAGGCGCTGGAACACCACGCCAGCGACGAGATCAAGGCGCTTTATCTGCCCAAGCTGATCGCGGGGGAATGGTGCGGGACCATGAACCTGACCGAGCCGCAGGCGGGCAGCGATGTGGGCGCATTGCGCACCCGCGCCGAACCCAATGGCGACGGCACCTATGCCATCACCGGGCAGAAGATCTATATCTCCTGGGGCGACAACGACTTTTCCGAAAACGTGTGCCATCTGGTGCTGGCCCGCCTGCCGGACGGGGCGCCGGGGACGCGGGGGATCAGCCTGTTCATGGTGCCCAAGCTGATCCCCGATGCCGATGGCACCCCCGGCGCGCGCAACGCCCTGCGGGTGGTGTCCTTGGAGCACAAGATGGGCCTGCACGGCTCGCCCACCGCGGTGATGGAATATGACGGCGCCACCGGCTGGATGGTGGGGGCCCCGCACAAGGGCATGGCGGCGATGTTCACCATGATGAACAACGCCCGTCTGGGTGTCGGCGTGCAGGGGATCGGCGCGGCCGAAGGGGCCTATCAGCACGCGCTGGCCTTTGCCCGGGACCGCAGGCAGGGCCGCACACCGCTCAGCAGCACCGGCGCCATTATCGAACACGCCGATGTGCGCCGGATGCTCGCGCGCATGAAGGCCGAGGTCTTCGCCATCCGCGGGATTGCCCTGATGAACGCCGTGGCCATCGACCTGGCGCGCGCCACCGGGTCGGAGGACTGCGCCGCCCGCGCCGCGCTGCTGACCCCGATCACCAAGGCGCACGGCACCGACATGGGGATCGAGGTCGCGAACATGGGCGTTCAGGTCCATGGCGGCATGGGCTACATCGAGGAAACGGGTGCTGCGCAATACCTGCGCGACGTGCGCGTGACCGCGATCTATGAGGGCACCAACGGCATTCAGGCCATGGATCTGGTGGGCCGCAAGATGATGGACGGGGGCGAAGCGGCCTTTCGCCTGCTGCAGGAAATCGAGGATGCGGCCGAGGCCGCCCGCGCCGCCCTGCCGGATCTGGCCGGCCCCGTGTGGGAGGCCGCCGAAACCCTGCGCGAGGCCACCGAATGGCTGGTTGCGCAGGACGCGCCCGCCCGCAACGCCGGGGCCGTGCCGTATCTGCGCGCCTTTGCCCGCGTGCTGGGCGCGCATGTGCATCTGCAGGCCGCGCGGCAAGGGGACGGCGCGCGCCGGGCGCTGGCGGCGGTCTTCGTCACCCGCATCCTGCCGGAACATGCCAGCCTGCTGGCCGAGGCACGCGCGGGTGAGGCCGCGCTCTATGCGCTCTCCGATGACGATCTGGCGGCGTGATGCCTGACGGCGCCACATCCGAGGCCGACGGCATCCGCTACCCGTTGTCCGATCCGCCCGCCGAAGGCGCGGCGGTCGAAGTGGCCGAGGGGGTGCTGTGGCTGCGCCTGCCGCTGCCGATGAAGCTGGACCACGTCAACGGCTGGGCGCTGGATGATGGCGACAGTTGGACCGTGTTCGACACCGGCTTTGACACCCGCCGCAGCCGCGCCATATGGGAGCGCCTGTTGTCCGGGCCACTGGCAGGTCGCCCCGTGCGCCGGGTCATCGCCAGCCACCACCACCCGGATCATATCGGGCTGGCGGGGTGGTTCCAGGGGCAGGGGGCGGAGCTTTGGACCACGCGCACGGCCTGGCTGTTTGCGCGCATGCTGACACTGGATGAACAGCCCCTGCCGGTTGCGGAAACGCTGGATTTCTGGCGCCGGGCCGGGATGGACCCGGATGTGCTGGCCGCCCGCGCGCAGGAACGCCCCTTCAACTTCGCCGATGTGGTGGCGCCGCTGCCGCTGGGGTTCCGGCGCATCCGGCAGGGCGATGTGATCCGCGTCGGCGGGCGCGACTGGGACGTGCATCTGGGCCAGGGCCACGCGCCGGATCAGATCACGCTGTGGTCGCGCGACTGCAACCTTGTGCTGGGCGCGGACCAGCTTCTGCCCTCGATCTCGCCCAATCTGGGCGTCTATGCCACCGAGCCCGAGGCCGACCCGGTGGGCGACTGGCTGGAAAGCTGCGCGCGGTTCCAGAAGCTGGCGCGGCCTGAACATCTGGTGCTGCCGGGCCACAAGCTGCCGTTCACCGGCCTGCCCACGCGCCTGCGCCAGAAGATCGACAACCACCTCGGCGCGCTGGAGCGGCTGGCGGACTTTCTGGCGCAGCCCCGCCGCGGCGGGGCGTGCTTCCCGCCCCTGTTCCGACGCGAGATCGGCGCGGGCGAATACGGGCTGGCGCTGGTGGAAACCATCGCGCATCTGAACCACCTGCATCAGCGCGGGCGTGCCCGCCGGTGGATGGGCGATGACGGCGCGTGGCACTGGCAGGCCTGCGACGGACAAGCAACGCAATAGTGCGCAAATCCGGGTGACAGCCGCCACCGGATCGGCTATCGCAGGGCAAATAGCGACCGCAGGAGGACCGACATGGCCGAGCACGAGCATGGCAAGATGGACATCGCCGAACAGGAAAAGACGTTTGACGGGTTCCTGAAATTCGTGGTCTGGGGCACCGTCATCTCGATCGGCATCCTTGTCTTCCTCGCGCTGGTGAACGCCTGAACATGACCGTTCGGCCCCTGCGCGCCCCGCCCGGGGCGCTGAATGGCCTGCGGGCTGTCTGGCTGGTCCTTGCGGCGCTGCTGCTGCTTTCGGCCTGTGCCGGGCGGGGGGTCTGGGCACCGGACGCGGACGTGCAGGCGGCGCGCTACGCGCATCCCGGCGCGCCGGAACTCATGCTGATCACAATCATGAACAACCGCACCGGGCGCGGCGATCACACCGCGCTTGTGGTCAGCGGCAGCGAGCGCGTGCTCTTCGATCCGGCGGGAAGCTGGTATCACCGGCTGGCCCCGGAACGTCATGACGTGCACCACGGGCTGGTGCCGCAGATGTATGCGGTCTACATGAAATACCACACGCGCGAGACGCATCACACCGTGGTCCAGCGCCTGCGCGTCCCGCCCGAGGTGGCCGAGCGCGCCCTGCGGCTGGCACAGGAGAAGGGGCCGGTGGGCAACGCCTTCTGTGCCCGCGCCACGGCCGAGATCCTGCGCGCATTGCCGGGGCTGGAGCGGATCAGCGTGACCTGGTTCCCGCATGACCTGATGGCGCAGTTTGCCACGCTGGACGGGGTGCAGACCCATACGCTCCGCTATCCGGACCCGGAACTGGACGCGCGCATTGCCGAGTCGCAGCGCCCGCTCTGAGCGGGGGACTTCATGGCCGAAACACCCTACAATCCGCCGCCCGACCCGCCGGAGATCCTGCACGCCGATCACGAACTCCTGTTCGTGAACAAGCCCGCGGGGCTGCTGTCGGTGCCGGGCAAGGGTGCGGGGCTTGCCGATTGCCTGATCGAACGGCTGCGCGGGGCGTTCCCCGAGGTGCTGCTGGTGCACCGGCTGGACCGTGACACCTCGGGGGTGATGGTCTTTGCGCTGACCCCGCATGCCCAGCGCCATCTGGGACTGCAGTTCGAACGCCGTCAGGCGCGCAAGGAATATGTGGCGCTGGTGGCGGGGCAGATGGCGGGGGACCGCGGGCAGGTGGACCTGCCGCTGACCGTGGACTGGCCGAATCGTCCCCGGCAGATGGTCTGCCATGAAACCGGGCGCCCGGCCCTCACCGACTGGAAGGTGCTGCGCCGGGCCGAGGATCACACGCGGGTGCGGCTGATGCCGCGCACCGGGCGCAGCCACCAGTTGCGGGTGCACATGCTGGCGCTGGGTCATCCGATCCTGGGCGATCCGCTCTATGCGCGCGGCGATGCGCTGACGCATCCGCGGCTGATGCTGCACGCGCGCAACCTGCGCCTGCGCCACCCCGATGGCGGGCGCGGCATCACCGCCTCGGCGCCGGTGCCGTTCTGACCCGGCACCCACCGCCCGCGCGCGCGCGGGCTGGTGCGGCCCGAAAGCACATCGGGCGCATGCCGCACCGTGCCCCGCGCAATGGCGGGTCGGGATCTACAACCCCTTGGCCTTGTAGCTTGCGGCGACCTTTTCGATGGCGACAATGAACGCCGCCGTGCGCAGGTCCGGCACGTCCTTGCGCGCGCGCCAGACCTCGGCGAAGCTCTGATACGCGGTGCGCATGGTATCATCCAGCCCCGAGCGCACCAGCGTCAGTTCGTCCGCGCCCTGCAGGTAGCGGCGCTTGAAGTCCGGCGACAGGTTCCAGCCCAGTTCCTTGTCCGCCGACAGCCGTTCCAGTTCCTTGACCAGCAGCATGGCGTGCGCTTCCTCGTTCCGGCGCTGCATCCGGCCGAAGCGGATATGGCTGAGGTTCTTGACCCATTCGAAATAG
>JAFIEE010000223.1 GCA_020832705.1 Paracoccaceae bacterium | reverse complement strand
CCCGGCCCAACGGGATGACGGACGCGCCAGCGGACGGAAGACGGGCGGGAGCGCCTCGGTCCGTGACCGACCTGTCACCGCCGCACACCGCCGCCCGCGCGCCATCCCCACCGCGCGCGCCATCCGCACCGCGCGCGCCATCCGCACCGTGCCGGTCCGACGCTGGCACCGCGTTTTCCCGGCGCAGGACGGTCGACGGGCAAGCGTCCGGGCACGACCTCGAAGCTGCTCCTCGATCCACGGTCCGAGGTCCGGAGTCACGCGCGCAGCAGACGCTCGCACCGTCCGGCCCGCTCCCCCGGACCGGCAACCGGCGCGGCGACCGTCACAGCACAGCAGAGCCGATCCTGCGCCGCCACCCCTTGCACGCCGCAGCGCCTCGGCGCGCATACCGGCACCCTCCCTCACGGACGCGGGCACCAGCGGCGCCCAGCTGTCCAAAACGTGCATGGTCACGCCCCCCCTTCCGCCCTATCCTTTCAGGGACCATTGCCAAGATACGAGTGTTGCGCATGTTCGACCGTCCCCCCAGCCCAACCCTTCACCCCGTCCTCGCCTGCCTTGGCCGCGCGGTCCACGCGGCCGGCGCCTCTGCCGCCCTGCTGGTTGCAGCCCTCGTGTTCGTGCTGGCCGCGCCGGGCGGACCCGCGCAGGCGCAGGACAACACGCAGCGCGCCCTGGTCGCGGGTGGCTGTTTCTGGTGCGTCGAATCCGATTTCCGCCGGGTCGAGGGCGTGCGCGACGTGCGCGTCGGCTTCGCCGGCGGCGATGAGGTGGACCCGAGCTACCGCGATGTGGTCAGCGGGCGCACCGGGCATCTGGAAGCGGCGATGATCAGTTTCGACGCCTCGGTGATCAGCTATGACCAGATCCTGCACCTGTTCATGCGGTCCATCGACCCGCTGGACGCGGGCGGACAGTTCTGCGACCGTGGCCGCCACTACACCACCGCAATCTTCGCGCTGGACGAGTCCCAGCGCACCAGCGCCGAGGCCGCGCTGCGCCGCGCCGCCGCCGATCTGGGCCAGCCGGTGGTGACGGCTTTGCGCGGGAACATGCCCTTCTACGAGGCCGAGGACTACCATCAGAACTATGCCAACAGCACCGACATGGTGATGACCCGTTTCGGCCCGCGCCAGATGCGCAATGCCTACAGGCTCTATCGCGAAGGCTGCGGTCGGGACGCACGGGTGCGCGACCTCTGGGGCGATGACGCGCCCTTCGTGGGCGACTGATCCTGCAACGACGCGGCGGCGATACGAAACTGTCACAAGTCGCACATAAGATCGTGTGACGCGTCAAGCTGTGTTGGATCACCGCCGGAGTTTGCGCTACAAGGATCACGCGTGCCCGGCCGCGAACCCGGGGGCGTACAAACCAAGGCAGGCACAAGAACCGGAGCTCCAGGAACCGGGGTCCGTCGATCGGGGCCGACATGCAGGGCCGGGCAGGATGTTGCAGATCAGCGACCAGGTCGCGATTCAGGACTGGGAACTGACCGAGACGTTCACGCGCGCCTCGGGCCCGGGCGGGCAGAACGTGAACAAGGTGGCCACCGCGGTCGAGTTGCGCTTCGAGGCCGCGCGCAGCCCGCACCTGCCGCCACCGGTCAAGGCGCGACTGCAGCGCCTGGCCGGGCGGCGCTGGACCGAGGAGGGCGCCATCGTCATCCGCTGCGAGGAAACCCGCAGCCAGGCGCGCAACCGCGCACTGGCCCGCGAACGGCTGGCGGAGCTGCTGCGCAAGGCGCTGGTTGCGCCGCGCAAGCGGGTCCGCACCCGTCCGACACTGGCCAGCCAGCGTCGGCGCCTGGCCGCGAAACAGCACCGCGGCCGGGTCAAGTCGCTGCGCGGCACGGTGGACGGCGAGGACTGAAGCCCGGGGAGATTGAGGGCCGGAAGGGAACCCCGGGGAGCGACGACCGCGCCCCTGGCCCCGGACTGACACCGCGCCCCGGATGGCAAGAGACGGACGACACATGACAGACCGCGAAAAACAGCGGCACCGGCAGGACACCGGCAGACAACACAAGGCAGGATCGCACATGAAACTCGACAACGCCCGTCTCAAGGACGCACTCGACCTTGGCAGCCGGTTGCGCCTGCCCGCGCTGCCTTTCCAGCGCGCACGCGGCGTCACCGGGCTGTTCCGCCCCGCCATGGTGCAGGCCGCAGCGCTCTGCCTGCGCCCCGGCCCCGGCAACACCCCCGAGATGCTGCTGGTGCGCACGCTCACCACACGGCGCTGGATCCCGCCCAAGGGCTGGCCGGTCGAGGGGCTGACACTGGCCGAGGCCGCGGCGCAGGAAGCCTGGGAAGAGGGCGGCGTGCGCGGCACCATCGCCGCAAACCCCATCGGCAGCTTCAGCTATCGCAAGATCCGCAAGAACGGCGTCACGCTGGAATGCCGGGCCGATCTTTTCGTGCTGCTGGTCGACAGCGTGAGCGATGATTTCCCCGAGGCCGGCCTGCGTGAACGCTGCTGGGTGACGCCCTCCGAGGCGGCGGAAATGGTCACCGAACCCGATCTGCGCGACCTGCTGCGCCGTCTGTGACCGCCGGCGGCGCGGTCAGAGGCGGCGGCCACGCGCGTCCCTTCCGTGGACAGGCTGGCAATGCCCGGCGCCGACCGGCAGACCGCCCGGCGACATTCCCCATTCTGCCTGTCCGGCACCCGAGGGCGCCCTACGGCGCCCGCACCGCGTCATCTCCGGCTCCATGATCGCCCCGGACGCCGTCCGGGCGCACCGCGTGGCGCGCAGGCACTATTCCCGCGCATCTGCGCAGCAAGTCGCGGCACGGACGGCACAGGACGCGCTGCAGGCCCCGTGTCGCACTCTGCCGCGCTTGCGCCCGACAGCCCGACCCGATAAGGCGCCGTGTGACAGTTACATGACAGCCCGAGGGCCCGGTGGCCGATCACGACCTGAAGGAATGGAAGACGCTCCACAAGGACCTTGGGCGCGTCGGACAGCTTGAGCGGGCCACGCAATATGTCTCGCGGCCGCTGATCGCGCCGGGGCTGGCACTGGTCTTCATGATCCTTGTGGGCGTCACGGCGGCCGTGTTCATGGGCCAGCAGCCGCTGGGCTTCGTGGTGGTCGCCGCCGCGATCGTCGGCGCCTACATGGCGGTCAACATCGGCGCCAACGATGTCGCCAACAACATGGGCCCCGCGGTCGGCGCGAAGGCGATGACGCTGGGCGGCGCGCTGATCGTGGCGGCGATCTGCGAAACCGCGGGCGCCCTGCTGGCCGGGGGCGAGGTGGTCGGGACCGTGTCGCGCGGGATCATCGCCCCCGAGTCGGTGGCCGAACCGCAGATCTTCATCTGGGCGATGTTCGCGGCCCTGCTGGCGGGCGCATTGTGGATCAACCTGGCCACATGGATCGGCGCGCCGGTCAGCACCACACATTCCATCGTCGGCGGGGTGATGGGTGCGGGGATCGCGGCGGCGGGCTTCGCAGCCGTCAACTGGGGCACGATGGGGCGGATCGCGGCAAGCTGGGTGATCTCGCCGGTGCTGGGCGGGGTGATCGCGGCGCTGTTTCTGGCCTTCATCAAGGTCAAGATCATCTATGTCGCCGACCGGATCGCGGCGGCGCGGCTGTGGGTGCCGGTGCTGATCGGGGTGATGGGCGGCACCTTTGCCACCTATCTGTCGATCAAGGGGCTGGACAAGCTCATCAAGATCAGCTTCGGCAATGCGGTGCTGATCGGGCTGGCGGTGGCGGTGGTGCTGACGGTGGTGATGCGCCCGGTGATCCGGCGCCAGAGCTTCATGCTCGACAATTCCAAGAAGTCGCTCAAGACCCTGTTCGCCATCCCGCTGGTGTTTTCGGCCGCACTTCTGTCCTTTGCCCATGGCGCCAATGACGTGGCCAATGCGGTCGGTCCGCTGGCGGCGATCGTCCATGCGATCCAGGCGGGCGATGCGACGGACGCGGTGCAGATCCCGCTCTGGGTCATGGCCATCGGTGCGATGGGCCTGTCGGTGGGGCTGATCCTCTTCGGGCCGAAACTGATCCGCATGGTCGGCAGCGAGATCACGCGGCTGAACGCCATGCGCGCCTATTGCGTGGCGCTGGCGGCGGCGATGGTGGTGATCCTGGCCTCGTGGCTGGGCCTGCCGGTCAGTTCCACGCATATTGCCATCGGCGGCATTTTCGGTGTGGGGTTCTTCCGCGAGTGGTATCATGAGCGGGTGCTGAAAGAGAACCGCACCAACCCCGCCATGCTCCCCGAGGAACGCAAGCGCCGCAAGGTGGTCCGCCGGGCGCATTTCCTGACCATCCTCGCGGCCTGGGTCGTGACCGTGCCCATGGCCGCCACACTGTCGGCCGGGCTGTTCCTGCTGCTGAACACGATCACGCTTTAGGCGTTGCGGGCGGGCGGGCGCCGCCGATCAGCGGCCGCACCATCAGCACCCGGGGACGCCCCGTGGCGGGCGCGCGTTTGCCCACGATGGGTGCGCGCCCGCGCGCCATCGCCCGGCCGCGCGCAGGGGCGCGCAGCGCGCGGGCCTGCCGCCGGGAACGATCAGGCCATGGCCCCGCGCACGGGCCACCACCCCGGAGCGGCCCCGGCGCCAAACAGTCAAGGGGGCGCTCCCGCCCCCTGCCACCGCCGCAGGTTCCCTGCGACGGCACAGGCGTT
>JAFIEE010000222.1 GCA_020832705.1 Paracoccaceae bacterium | reverse complement strand
CCCCCGACGCCGCCCTCCACGCAACCGACAGTCACGGCGCGGCCGCACCCGACCCGGCCGCCGCGCCGACCGGCACCGCAGCGGCCGCCCCGCGACCGCTGAGCGCGCGCGTGCCCGAAGGCGCGGCCCCGCCGCTGGTCCTGCGCCGCGATGCCGATACGCCGGTGACGCCCCCGGAGCCGAAGGCCAGCGAAGACGACGCCACGGACTCACCCCGGCGCCGCCCCGGCTGGCCCTTCACCCACTGATATCAAGCGAGAGCGCGTGAATGCGCGCCACCAGATCGGGGCCCAGCGCGGCGTGAACGGCCCGGTGCCGGGCGATGCGCGCCATGGGCGCGAAAGCTTCGGCGCGGATGCGCACGTCGAAATGGGTCTCGCCCCCCTCGCGCCAGCCCGCATGCCCGCGGTGGCTTTCGCTCACATCCTCGACCGACAGTTCGGCGGGCGCGAACGCCGCGCGCAGCGCTGATTCGATTTCATCACGAACAGACATTTTTCCGGCAAGCCCCTTCATTCATCCGTAGAAAAAACTAAACTCCCTGCTCCGAGTCGCAAGTGGTCGCAGCATCGGGCGGGTCTGTCACCCCGCGTGCGGCGCCACGGCCCGGCAGAACAGGACGAGCAGGACAAACCGGGGGTCCGAACGTGACATGAGCAACAAGTCGCCCTTTGATTTCGACATCCGCGCTTCGGCGGACAAGAAACGCCGCACGCGCGGGCGCCGGGGCATGTCGGGCGCCTGGGAGACCTCGCAGCGCCAGTGTGAACATCCCGGCTGCAACCTCCCGGGTCAGTATCGGGCGCCGAAGTCGCCCGATTCGCTGGATGATTACTACTGGTTCTGCAAGGATCATGCGCGCGAATACAATCTGAAATGGAATTTCTTTGCCGGCCAGACCGAAGAAGAGATGATGGATTCCATGGAACGCGAGCGGGTCTGGGGCCGGGCCACGCGGCCCATGGGCGGGGCGGACGAACAGCGGGCCTGGCAACGGCTGGGGGTGGAGGATCCGCATGCGATCCTGGGCGAAAAGGCGACCCGCAACCCGGGCACGCGCCCGGGCGGCGGCAGCACACGGCGCCTGCCACCGACCGAACGCCGCGCGCTGGAAATCCTCGATGCCCGCGACAGTTGGAGCCGGGGCGAAATCCGCAAGCAATACAAATCGCTGGTCAAGGACCTGCACCCGGACATGAACAAGGGCAACCGCGCCGACGAGGAACGCCTGCAGGAAGTCGTCTGGGCCTGGGACCAGATCCGCGACAGCCGCAATTTCCGCGACTGACGGCGCGCCCGGTCCCTGCGCTGGACCGTTGACCCGTGCCCCGGTTCTGCGCCATGACGGGGCAAACGCGGCATGGAGTGGCGACAATGGCCTTCAGGACCCTGGACGACATGGATTTCGCGGGCAAGGTGGCGCTGGTCCGTGTCGATATCAATGTGCCGGTGGAAAACGGGCAGGTCACCGACACCACCCGGATCGACCGGATCGTGCCGACCATCCGCCACATCATCGAAGCGGGCGGCAAGGCCGTGCTGCTGGCGCATTTCGGGCGGCCCAAGGGCAAGGTGGTGGCCGAGATGTCGCTGGCGCAGGTGCGCCCGGCGCTGGCAGCCGCGCTGGATCGGCCGGTCACATTCGCCGAGGACTGCATCGGCATCACCGCCAAGCGCGCCGTGGCCGGGATGCAGCCGGGGGATGTGCTGTTGCTGGAAAACACCCGCTTCCACCCCGGCGAGGAAAAGAACGACCCGGAACTGGCCGCCTCCATGGCCGCGCTGGGCGATATCTATGTGAATGATGCCTTTTCGGCGGCGCATCGGGCGCATGCCTCGACCGAAGGGATCGCGCGGCAACTGCCCTCCTGCGCCGGGCGGCTGATGGCGGCGGAACTTCTTGCGTTGCAGGCCGCGCTGGGCGATCCCGCGCGCCCGGTCGCCGCGGTGGTGGGCGGGGCCAAGGTCTCGACCAAACTGGACCTGCTGTCCAACCTGATCGGCCGGGTGGATCACCTGATCATCGGCGGCGGCATGGCCAATACCTTTCTGGCCGCCAAGGGCTTGGGCGTGGGCACGTCGCTGGCCGAACATGACATGACCGACACCGCCCGCGCGATCATCGAGCAGGCCGAAGCGGAAGGCTGCACCATCCACCTGCCCCCGGATATCGTGGTGGCGCGCGCCTTCGCCGCGCACACCCCGCACGAGGTGCTGCCCGCCGATCAATGCCCCGAGGATGCGATGATCCTGGATGCCGGGCCGCTGGCGGTGGCCGAGATCAACGCCCTGCTGGCCACCTGCCGCACGCTGATCTGGAACGGACCGCTGGGCGCCTTCGAGATTGCACCCTTCGATGCCGCAACCAACGCCTGCGCGCAGGAAGCGGCACGGTTGACCGCACTGGGCGAACTGACCTCGGTCGCGGGCGGCGGCGATACGGTCGCGGCGCTGAACCGGGCCGGGGCCGCAGCGGGGTTCAGCTACATTTCCACCGCCGGGGGCGCGTTCCTGGAATGGATGGAGGGCAAGACCCTGCCCGGCGTTGCGGCGCTGGAGGCCTGAGCCACGCCGCCCCGGCCGCCAGTGCTGGCGCATGCGAAAAACCCGTGACCGCCCCCTTTCAATCGCTTGGCAATTGCCTATGCTGCGGTTCAGCGAAATGGATTCCCCGATGGCGCATTCGATCGACTACGGCAACCTGATGCACGACGCCATGCGCGCACTGATCCGCGAGGTGATGTCGCAGGTGGCGCGTGACGGGCTGCCGGGCACGCATCACTTCTTCATCACCGTGGACACCACGCACCCCGAGATGGAGATGGCCGACTGGCTGCGCGACCGCTACCCGTCCGAAATCACGCTGGTGATCCAGAACTGGTTCGACAACCTGCAGGTTGATGCGAACGGCTTCGCCATCACGCTGAATTTCGGCAACGCGCCCGAGCCGCTGTATATCCCCTTCGACGCGATCAGCACCTTTGTCGACCCGTCGGTCGAATTCGGACTGCGGTTCGAATTGCATGCGAGCGACGCCGAGGAGGAGGACGACGAAGCGCCGATGCTGGAAGACGCCGAACCGGAGGACGAGGCCAAATCGGGCGAGGTGGTCAGCCTGGACAAGTTCCGCAAGTAGCGCGCCCGCGGTCCGGCTCGGTATGCATCAGCATACCGATTGATTTCACCGCCCCCGCAAGCTAGAGCAGGCGCGAACCCGCCGCCCTTTGCCGCACGGAGCCTGCCATGAGTGATTTCCGCGTTGAAACCGACAGTTTCGGCCCGCTGAACGTTCCCGCCGACCGCTACTGGGGCGCGCAGACCCAGCGCTCGATCCAGAATTTCCCCATCGGATGGGAGCGCCAGCCGATCAAGATCGTCCGCGCGCTGGGCGCCATCAAGCAGGCCGCCGCCACGGTCAACATGGCGCAGGGCAAGCTGGATGCGCGGCTGGGCGAGGCCATCGTCGCCGCCGCCGCCGAAGTCTATGACGGCCGCTTCGATGACCACTTTCCGCTGGTGGTCTGGCAGACCGGGTCCGGCACGCAGTCGAACATGAACGCGAACGAGGTGATCTCGAACCGCGCGATCGAGATGCTGGGCGGCAAGCTGGGCTCCAAGGATCCGGTGCATCCGAACGATCATTGCAACATGTCGCAGTCGTCGAATGACACCTTCCCCACTGCCATGCACGTCGCCACCGCGCTGCAGGCCCATGACGTGCTGCTGCCGGGGCTGGAAAAGCTGCACGCCGCGCTGCTGGCCAAGACCGAGGAATTCGCCGACATCATCAAGATCGGCCGCACCCACACGCAGGACGCAACGCCCCTGACCCTGGGCCAGGAATTCGGCGGCTACGCGCATCAGGTCGCCATGGGCATCCGGCGGGTGAAGGCCGCGCTGCCCGCGATCTACGAACTGGCGCAGGGCGGGACCGCCGTGGGCACCGGGCTGGCCACGAAAACCGGCTGGGCCGAGGATGTCGCCGCCGAGATCGCGCGCATCACCGGCCTGCCCTTCGTCACCGCGCCGAACAAGTTCGAGGCCCTGGCCGCCCATGACGCCATGGTGGAAATGTCCGGCGCCCTGCGGGGCGTGGCCGCCAGCCTCTACAAGATCGCCAATGACCTGCGGTTCCTGGGCTCGGGCCCGCGCTCGGGACTGGGCGAGCTGATCCTGCCGGAGAACGAACCCGGCAGCTCGATCATGCCGGGCAAGGTCAACCCCACCCAGGCCGAGGCCCTGACCCAGGTGTGCGCGCATGTCATGGGCAATGACGCCGCCGTGGGCTTTGCCGGGTCGCAGGGGCATTTCGAACTGAACGTCTACAAGCCGATGATGGCCTATAACGTGCTGCAGTCCATGCAGCTTCTGGGCGATTCTGCCAGCGCCTTCACCGACAACATGGTGGCGGGCATTCAAGCCAACACCGACCGGATCGCGAAACTCATGTCCGAATCGCTGATGCTGGTGACCGCGCTGGCGCCCACCATCGGCTATGACAATGCCACCAAGGTCGCCAAGACGGCACACAGGAACGGCACCACCCTGCGCGAGGAAGCCATCGCCCTGGGCTTCGTGGACGGCGAGACCTTCGACCGCATCGTCCGCCCCGAGGACATGATCGGTCCGAAGGACTGAGCTACACCCGCGGGGGGCCCCCCCCCGCCGGGGGGGGGCCGGGGGGGGCCCCGGGGGGGGCGCGGGGCGGGGGGGGGGGGGGGGGGGG
>JAFIEE010000221.1 GCA_020832705.1 Paracoccaceae bacterium | reverse complement strand
CCCCCCCAACGGGATGACGGAGGCGTCAGCCGACGGAAGACGGGCGGGAGCGCCCTGTCATGGCGCGGAACGCGTGGAACCGGGCGCGGCTTTGCCGGGGGCTGCCCGCGTCAGCGTGCGGGCAGGGCGTATGCACGGCAAAGTGGGGTGAGGGCCGCATCGGGCGTGCCAGGGCGAGAGTGCGGGCGCGGGCAGGGGCGGCCCGCCGCGCGCCCCGCGCGGGCTGTCGGCGTCGCGGTCGTGCGAACCGGTGCCCGCCCCCCCCAGGTGCCCGACAAAGGGCCTGCCGCGCGATACCTGCCGCGCGATACCTGCCGCGCGATACCTGCCGCGCGATACCCGCCCGGGCGCCCGAACGGCTGCCGCCAGTGCAGGCGGTTTGTGCCGCGGCGCTCAGGAAGGGGGCGCCAGCGCCATCAGCCGCGCCTTCTCGCCCGTGTCGCCGGGGTCCGACAGGGCGGCGGCCAGTCCGGCGAGCGAGGCCACCGAATGCCCTGCCCGCAGGCTGTCCACATGCGGCAGCATCGCCCGGATCCCCGCCGCCCGGGGCGCGAACCCGTCCCAGCGCAGCAGCGGGTTGATCCAGATCACCCGCCGTGCCGACAGCGCCAGACGCTCCATCTGAAACCCCAGCCGCGCCGGGTCGCCACGGTCCAGCCCGTCGGTGATCAGCAGCACCACCGCCCCCTGTCCCATCACCCGGCGCGACCAGTCGCGGTTGAACGCCGTCAGGCAATCGCCGATCCGTGTGCCGCCCTGCCAGTCCTGCGCCTCGGCCCCGGCGGCGTTCAGCGCCGTGTCCACATCGCGCTGGCGCAGGTGGCGGGTGATGTTGGTCAGCCGTGTGCCGAAGGTGAAGGCATGCACCCGCGCCCAGCCTTGCCCCTGCCGGTTGGCGACAGCGTGGACGAAGTGCAGCACCATGCGCGAATAATCCGACATCGACCCCGAGATATCGCACAGCACCACCAGTGCGGGCCAGCGGGTCGCCGGGCGGCGCCAAGCGAGCGCCGTCACCTCGCCCCCGGTGCGCAGCGCGCCGCGCAGGGTCCGGCGCCAGTCCGGGACGGCCCCGCGCGGGTGCGGGCGCTGGCGGCGCGTGGGCAGCGGGCGCACCGGCAGGGTCAGCCGCGCCAGCATCCGCTTTGCGGCTGCCGCTTCCTCGGCGCTCATCTGTTCGAAATCCAGGGTTCGCAGCCGCTCCTCGCCCGAGGCCGTCTGCGTGGCGTCGATCTCGATTTCCGGCGCCTCCGGCGCCGCCTGCCGCTCCGGGGGCTCAGGGGCCTGCGCGCCGTCCAGCAACGCCTCGGCCGCGCGGCGGGCGGCGGCAGCGGCGGCCGTTTCCTCCTGCGCCCCGTGGACCGTGGGCAGCAGCATCGCCATCATGTGCTCCATGAAGCGCGGATCGCGCCAATACAGGCGAAAGACCTGGTTGAAGACCGCCCGTTCCTCGGGCCGGTTCACCAGCACGGCGTGCAGGGTCCAGTAGAAATCGTCACGCCGGGTGAAACCGGCGGCCGCCACGGCGCGGATCGCCTCGATCACCCGGCCGGGACCGATGGGCAGCCCGGCCCGGCGCAGTGCGCGGGCGAAATGGATCACGTTCTGCGCCAGTTTCGGATCGTCGGGCAGCTCCAGCGGGGCGTATTCGGGCATCTGCGGGTCCGGTCTCGGGGGTGCGCCGTGCAGCTTACCGGGAGGTGTGCGGCCCGCCAAGCATCGTGCGGTCCCCGTGCACCCAAGGTCGCAGACGCCTGCGACCGCTGCGCGCGGCTTGAAGCCTGCGGGCGGGGCGCCGACCCTTCCGGCTGCAGGAAGCCCCGCGCGCCGCCTGCCCCCTTGCTCCGGGGACTCCGGCCCCGGGCGTGGGCGCGGTGTTCAGAACGTCGCGTTCACCGACCCGCCATCGAGCAGGATGTTCTGCCCGACGATATAGCCTGCGTGCTGCGAGCACAGGAAGGCGCAGGTCGCGCCGAACTCCTCTGCGGTGCCGTAGCGCCCGGCGGGAATCGCCGCCATGGATTTCGCCCGCGCCGCGTCAAAGCTGATGCCCTGCGCCCTGGCAGCGTTGGTGTCCAGCGCCACGGTGCGGTCGGTGGCATGCGCGCCGGGCAGCAGGTTGTTGATGGTCACGCCATGGGGTGCCACCTGCCGCGCGGTCCCGGCCACGAAGCCGGTCAGCCCGGCGCGGGCGCTGTTCGACAGTCCCAGCGCCGGGATCGGCGCCTTGACCGAGCGCGAGGTGATGTTGACGACCCGCCCCCAGCCCTGCGCGATCATCCCCGGCAGCGCGGCCTGCATCAGCGCGATGGGGGTGAGCATGCTGGCGTCCAGCGCGGCGATGAAGTCGTCGCGGTTCCAGTCGCTCCACAGCCCCGGCGGCGGGCCGCCGGCATTGGTGACCAGGATATCCACCGCCCCCGCGGCGTCCAGCACCCGGGCGCGACCCTCGGCGCTGGTGATGTCGGCGGCCACGGCGATGACCTCGACCCCGTGCGCGGTGCGGATGGCTTCGGCCGTGGCCTCCAGCGCCTCGGCCCCGCGGGCGTTGAGGATGACGGTGGCGCCCGCAGCGGCCAGCGCCTCGGCGCAGCCCCGGCCCAGCCCTTTCGATGATGCGCAGACCAGTGCGCGTTTGCCGCCTATGCCCAGATCCATGATGCTCCTCCCGGTGAACCGCGCTTCAGGGGCAGGTGCTGCACCGCCCCGGCGGCGGCGGGCCTGCACGCGCGTTGCCTGCCATGCCGTGACACGGACCGCGCCGCGCCGCCGGACCGGTGCCGTCTGGCCCTGTGTCCGAAACGGGGCCAGTCGATCCAATCCGGCCCCCGGTTCGTAAGACAGTGCATGGATGCCCGCAAGGGGCATTGCCCGAAGTGTGACATGCGGGGCGGAGCGGATCATGGACGGAGGCGAAGCCACGCTTGAATTCTGGTTCTCGACGGGGAGCACCCACAGCTATCTGACCGCTTACCGGATCGGTCCGGCGGCGGCGGAAGCCGGGGTTGCGCTGTCCTTGCAACCCTTCAACCTGTGCGCGTTGTTCCGGGCGGACGGATACCGCCCCTTCCCCGAGAACGCCCCCCGCACCCTGCACATGTGGCGCGACATTGCGCGCCGGGCCGCGCTCCTGGGGCTTTCGCCGCGTCTCCCGGCGCCTTACCCCGCGCCCGATGTGCCCATGACCAACAGCATCGCGCAGGTGATGGTGCGGCGCGGTCGCGGGCTGGAATGGCTGCGCAGCAGCTTTCGCGAGTGGTTCGAGAACGGCCTGCCGCCGGGCACCGAGGCCGCGACACGCAACAGCCTGCTGGCGCTGGACGAGGATGTCAATGCGGTGCTCACCGACGCCAATGCGATGTCCAATGTGCTCGCGCTCGAGGCCGCAACCCGGCGGGCGCGCAAGCTTGGCATCTTCGGCGCGCCCAGTTTCCTGGTGGGGGACGAGGTGTTCTGGGGCGATGACCGGCTGGAGGATGCGCTTGCATGGGCGAAGGGGGCATGGTTGTAAGGGGCAGACGCGGCCCCGCGCCGCTCGCGCGCTGCCAGTCGGCAGAACCGGGCCGGTGGACGCGCTGAACGGGGGTGAAGCCGCCTTGTCGTTGCCACGGGAACCGAAGGCATGTCCGATAGCCCGCCCTTCCGATGCGAGGTCTTTCCGGCCGGGATGATCGGCGTGGTCTCGGGGGCTGCGCAGGGCGAGCCGCTGCGCCCGCCGCCCGCGGTGTTTGCAGGCGACATCTATCGACTGGCGCCGGACGCGGTGCCGCAGGTGCTGGCGCTGGACACCGGCGCCGACCCGGCGGTGGTGGCGCCCGGCGCGGGCCTGGGGCAACCCGGCGCGCCGGTCGCCTCGGCCGGGCGGCTGGCGCTGATGGCGCCGGACGGGGCGCGGGTCACGCTGGAACTGCTGCAGGTGGGGGAGGCGCTGCTGGCGTTGCCACTGAGCCCGATGCGGCCGCGACTGGATTACACGCTGATTGCGACCGAGGATGCCCCCGACGATCTGCGCCTGTCGGACCTGGCCTGCGCCAGCTTCGTGCGCGGCACGCGCGTTGCCCTGCCCGGCGGCGCGCTGGCCCGGATCGAGGATCTGCATCCCGGCGACAGGGTGCTGACGCGCGACAACGGGGCGCAGCCGCTGCGCTGGCTGGGGCGGACCGTGCTGCGGGCCGAAGGGGCGCTTGCGCCGGTGGAATTCGCCCCCGGCGTGCTGGGCAATGCCGCTGCGCTGCGGCTGAACCCCTATCACCGCGTGTTCCTGTATCAGCGGGGTGCGGCGCGTCTTGCCGGGCGGGCCGAGATTCTGGTGCAGGCGCGGTTTCTGGTCGATGGCGCGCGCGTGCGCCGCCGCGAGGGCGGGTTCGTCGAGTATCTCAGCCTCGCCTTCGACGCGCACGAGATCGTCTATGCAGAGGGCACGCCGGTCGAAAGCCTTCTGGTCAGCCAGGCCATGGCGTCGCGGCTGGAGCCGGGCATGGCGGCGGAGTTGCGCGACCGTTTCCCGGGCCTCGCCCAGCACCCGCATGTCGCCGCCGAGCCCGATGCCGCGCCGCACCTGCTGCGCGCCGGCGCCATGCCCCCCGCCCCCGGGCAGGATGACTGACCGGGGCGCCGCTGGCCTGCGGTGCCGCTGGCGCGCATCGTGTCACGCGCAGCTTTCCGGGACGCACGCTCCGAAGACATGGCGCTCCCGCCCGTCTTCCGTCGGCTGACGCCTCCGTCATCCCGTTGGGGGGGG
>JAFIEE010000220.1 GCA_020832705.1 Paracoccaceae bacterium | reverse complement strand
ACCCCCTCGATGGGGGTCCGGCGCGCTCCCCTTTTCCCCGCGCATCGACCGGCCCGGCCGTGCTCAGTCGTGTTCGTTCGACCAGCCCGAGACCGCCTTGACCTCGAGGAAATCCTCGATCCCCCAGACACCGCCCTCGCGCCCGTTGCCGGACTGCTTCATGCCCCCGAAGGGCGAGCCCGCGCCGCGCGACTTGCCGTTCATCTCGACCATCCCGGCCCGCAGCCGCCGGGCCATGCGGTTGCGCCGCGCACCGTCGCCGCTCTGGACGTAGTTGGTCAGCCCGTAGGGCGTATCGTTGGCGATGCGGAGCGCTTCGTCCTCGCCCTCGAAGGGAATGATCGACAGTACGGGGCCGAAGATCTCCTCGCGCGCGATGGTCATGTCGTTGCTGACATCGGCAAAGACGGTGGGGCGGACGAAATAGCCGCGGTTGAAGCCTTCGGGGCGGCCCAGGCCGCCCGCGACCAGGCGCGCGCCCTCGTCGATCCCCTTCTGGATCAGGTCCTGCACCTTGTCGAACTGCGCCGCGCTGACCAGCGGGCCGATGTGACGCCCGCTTTCGCTGGCCGGGCCCACGGCGGTCCTTTCCGCCGTCTCGGCGGCGATTTCCACCGCGCGGTCGTAGTAGCTGCGTTCCACCAGCATGCGGGTCGGCGCGTTGCAGGACTGGCCGGTGTTGTTGAAACAGTGCCGCGCACCGCGCTGCACCGCCTGTTCATCGGCATCGGCAAAGATGATGTTGGCGCCCTTGCCGCCGAGTTCCAGATGCACGCGCTTGAGCGTCTCGGCGGCGTTCCTGCTGATCGCGATCCCGGCGCGGGTGGAGCCGGTGAAGCTGACCATGTCCACGTCCGGGTGCCGCGAGAGTTGCGTGCCCACCCCCGCGCCGTCGCCGTTCACCATGTTGTAGACGCCGCTGGGCACGCCTGCGGCATCGAGGATCTCGGACCAGATCACAGACGAGAGCGGCGCGATCTCGGAGGGCTTGAGCACCATGGTGCAGCCTGCCAGCAGCGCCGGGATCACCTTCAGCGAGACCTGGTTCATCGGCCAGTTCCACGGCGTGATCAGCGCGCAGACGCCCACGGCTTCCTTGATGATCCGGTCCTCGGGGGCGTGATCGCCCAGGGGGGCGATGAACGCCACCTTCTCGAAGGCATCGATGAAGGCGCGGGTGTGCCCCTCACCGGCGGCCGCCTGCGAGGCCCGCGCCATGTCGATGGGCGCGCCCATCTCGAGGCTGATGGCCTGCGCCATGTCCTCGGACCGGGCCTGGTAGACTTCGAGGATGCGCTGCACCACTGCCAGCCGTTCGCGCGGATCGGTGTGCATCCAGCCTTCGAGCGCGGCGCGCGCGGCGGCCACGGCGGCGTCGGTGTCAGCCTGACCGCCCAGGCTGATGACCGCGCAGGGGTCTTCGGTGGAAGGATCGATCACCTCGAGGTCGGTCCCGTCCTGCGGGGCGACCCAGGCGCCGTTGATGTAGAAGTCACGTTTGTCGAGCATGCGGGTTCTCCCTTTTCTTGGCGCACCCTGTCACTGGGCGCGAAGGTGTTCAAGGCAGTTGCGGCCTTCGGTCAGGCCAGAATGGACGCGATGCGCGGACCCCGGGGGCGCAGCGTCCGGGTGCGGCGGGAAAAGCGCCCGCTCGGCGCCCCGCCCACCCGCCCATGGCACCTCGCGGGCGCTGCGCGGCGCGGGCGCGCCGCGCGGGGTCGCGCGACACGAGGGCACGATGCGGCCGGCGGCGGCGCGGCCGGCGGCGGCGCGGGCGTGGTGGCGCGCGGGCCGCGTTCCGCTGCCGCTTCAGCCGTGGACGCGGGTGTAGGTGCCTTCGCCGCGCAGGATGCCGCGGAAGCCGCCCGGTTCGTCCAGCGAGAACACGATCAGCGGCAGGTTGTTGTCGCGTGCCAATGCGATGGCGGCGGCGTCCATCACCTTGAGGTTCTTGCGCAGAACATCGTCATAGCTGACATGCGTGTAACGCTGCGCATCGGTGTTGGTGCGCGGATCGCTGTCATAGATGCCATCGACCTGCTTGCCCATGAAGATCGCCTCGCAGGCCATTTCGGAGGCCCGCAGCGCCGCCGCCGTATCGGTGGTGAAATAGGGGTTTCCGGTGCCACCCGCGAAGATGCAGACGCGTTTCTTTTCCAGATGCCGGACGGCCCGGCGGCGGATGTAGGGCTCGGCCACCTCGTCCATGCGGATCGCGGTGATGACGCGGCTGTGGATGCCCAGATCCTCGAGCGCGGATTGCATGGCCAGCGCGTTCATCACCGTGGCAAGCATGCCCATGTAATCGGCGGTGGTCCGCTCCATGCCCTGCGCGCTGCCCTGCAGCCCGCGGAAGATGTTGCCGCCGCCGATGACCATGCAGACCTCGACCCCCAGCGCGTGCACGGCCTGCACCTCGGCGGCGATGCGCGCCACGGTAGGCGGATGCAGGCCGTAGCCCTGATCGCCCATCAGCGCCTCGCCCGAGATCTTGAGCATGACGCGGCGAAAGGTCGTCGGCAGCGGGGCCGGGGTTGCAGAATCGGGCATGGCGCGGGCACCTTCGTGGCTCTGGCGCGCCGGCGCGATGCGGCGCGCGTGATGGGCTGAGGGATCGCGCGGACCATGTCGGAAAAGCCCGGGCGGTTCAACGCCAAAGCCGCACAGGATGCGGCGAAAGGGGAGGACCCTGCGCAGGGCGCGGCCGCTGCGGCGCTGCTGGCCCGCATCTGGCCCGGCGGGCTGCCCGAGCCCGGCCGCCCGGTGCTGCTGGCCGGGCCGACTGCCAGCGGCAAGTCGGCGCTGGCGCTGGCGCTGGCGCGCGCGCAGGGCAGGGCGGTGGTCAATGCCGATGCGTTGCAGGTCTATGGCATGTGGCGGGTGCTGACCGCGCGCCCGTCGCCGGCGGACCACGCCGCGGCGCCGCATCTGCTCTATGGGCATGTGGGGTTTGCGGACTATTCCGTGGGCCACTGGCTGCATGATCTGGAACAGGTGCTGGCCGCGCACCCCGACCCGGTCATCACCGGCGGCACCGGGCTCTATTTCACCGCGCTGACCGAAGGGCTGGCACCGATCCCGCCCATCCCGCCGCAGTGGCGCGCCGAATCGGCGGCGCGTCTGGCGACAGGGGGCGTGGCGGCGCTGGCGGCGGACCTGGACCGCGCCACGGCGGCGCGGATCGACTGCGCCAACCCGGCGCGGGTGCAGCGGGCCTGGGAGGTGCTGCGTGCCACCGGGCGGGGGCTGGCCGCGTGGCAGGCGGACACGCCGCCACCGCGCCTGCCGCGCGCGGCCTGCGCCGAGCGGCTCGTGCTGATGCCCGGGCGCGACTGGCTGGCGGCGCGAATCGATTCGCGATTCGACGCCATGCTGGCGCAGGGCGCGCTGGACGAGGTGCGCGCCGTGCTGCCCGACTGGGAGGTCGCGATCGACGGCGCGCCGGACGGGACCGCCCCCTGGGCGCGCGCCATCGGGGCGGCGGAACTGGTCGCCCATCTGCGCGGCCAGATGTCGTTGGCCGAAGCCCGCGATGCCGCAACACTTGCCACCCGCCGCTATGCAAAGCGGCAACGGACATGGATGCGCAACCGGTTGTCGACCTGGCGCCGGGTGGCGCCGGAGTGAGGGCGCGGGCCCCATGCGGGGAGTCACGAAAATGTCACGCCCCCGTCGCCGTCCCGGGACAGATCACGAACCCCCGAGATTTTCCTTTGGCTTGCCGCGCCCGGTTCGTAATCTCGCCGCATTGCCCCGGCACAGGTCATCCATGGTCCAGATACCCGATACTCCTGCGCGTCTGCGCATCGTGCCGATCTCGCGCCTGACCGCGGGGCCGCGCTGGCAGCTTGAAGCCATGCGGTCCCTGCGCGAGCCGTGCCTGCTGTGGTTCACCCAGGGGCAGGGGCGGATCACCATCTCCGGGGCCACGCGCGGGTTTCATGCCCATAACGCCATCTTCATTCCGGCGGGGGTGATGCACGGGCTGACCGTGACGCATCGCGCGCAGGGGTCCATGGTCCTGTTCGGGCGCGACTGCCGCCTGGACCTGCCCGAAACGCAACAGCACCTGCGCCTGCGCGAGAAGGTCCCGCAGTCGGAGCTGACCGGGATCATCGAGAACATCCAGCGCGAACTGGACAGCAGGCGACCGGGCGCCGAAACGGCGGCGCACCATCACCTTGGCCTGCTGGCGGTGTGGCTGGCGCGCCAGATTGCCGAGCGTGCGGGCGACGGGCCGACCGCCACGCCGCGCGCCGCCGAAAAGCTGGCCGCGCGTTATGCCGTGCTGCTGGAGCGCGAGTTTCATTCCGGTTTCGGGGTGGCGGACTACGCCGCCGCGCTTGGGGTAACGCCCACGCATCTGACCCGGGTGTGCAAGGCCTGTTCAGGGCGCACGGCGCTTGATCTGCTGCAGGACCGCCGCCTGTTCGAAGCCCGGCGCCTGCTGCGCGATACCGCCCTGCCGGTCAAGGACATCGCCGCCGCGCTGGGCTTTTCGACGCCAAGCTATTTCACCCGCAGCTTCCAGCACAGCACCGGCCAGACCCCCAGCGCATTTCGCCGCAACCGCTGAGCGCGGTCGGGAACGAGCGCGGGAAGGGGTAGGTGCCTGCGCCCTGCGCAGGGCAGAACTGGCCCGCGGTGACCATGCGCCGTGTGCCGTGGCCGACAGACCGCTACGCGAAAACGCTGTCGCGTCCGGCGAAAGCGCCCTCGGGCCGCCGGGGGGGGGGGGGCCCCCCCCCCCCCCCCCCCCCCCCCCCCCCCCCCC
>JAFIEE010000019.1 GCA_020832705.1 Paracoccaceae bacterium | reverse complement strand
GCGGGGGGGTTGGTCGAAGCGTGTGGGTGTGGGCTGGGCGGCGCGCCACCGGGCCCGAAGCCCCCCCCGGCGCCGGCGCGCGCGCGGGCGTGCCGCACCCTGCGCCCGCCGCCGCTACGGGGCGTTGGCGCTGAAGCCGGGGTCTTGCCTGTCGGTCGCGGTGTTGGCGCGCAACGGGTCCGAAGCCCGGCGCCGCGACACGGAGCAGCCCTTGGCGGCTGCGTCATTTCCGAACGGGCGGCGGGGTGTGGACAGCCAACGGGTGCAGGGCTAAACGGGTCTGCAACGCAGACCCGACCGAAGGCCCGACTCGCATGGCAAGCCTGAACGACATCCGCTCGACCTTCCTCGATTATTTTGCCCGCAACGGCCATGCGGTGGTGGACAGCTCGCCCCTCGTGCCGCGCAACGACCCCACGCTGATGTTCACCAACTCGGGCATGGTGCAGTTCAAGAATGTCTTCACCGGGCTGGAACACCGCGACTATGTCCGCGCCGCCACCAGCCAGAAATGCGTCCGTGCGGGCGGCAAGCACAATGACCTGGACAATGTGGGCTATACCGCGCGCCACCATACGTTCTTTGAAATGCTTGGGAATTTCAGCTTTGGCGACTATTTCAAGGACGATGCCATCGCCTTTTCCTGGGAGCTGCTGACCCGCGATTTCGGAATCCCGGCAGACCGCATGCTGGTCACCATCTTTCATACCGATGACGAGGCCGCCGCGATCTGGAAGAAGGTGGCCGGCCTGTCCGATGACCGGATCATCCGCATCCCGACCGATGACAACTTCTGGCGCATGGGGCCCACCGGTCCCTGCGGCCCGTGCACCGAGATCTTCTTTGATCACGGCGACCACATCTGGGGCGGCCCGCCGGGCTCGCCCGAAGAAGACGGCGACCGGTTCATCGAGATCTGGAACCTGGTCTTCATGCAGAACGAACAGCACGCCGACGGACGGATGACCGACCTGCCGAACCAGTCCATCGACACCGGCATGGGGCTGGAACGGATCGGCGCGTTGCTGCAGGGCAAACATGACAACTACGACACCGACCTGATGCGCTCGCTGATCGAGGCCAGCGCCAACGCCACCGGCACCGACCCGGACGGCAAGGGAAAGATCCATCACCGGGTGATCGCCGATCATCTGCGTTCGACGGCGTTCCTGATCGCCGACGGGGTGATGCCGTCGAACGAAGGGCGCGGCTATGTGCTGCGCCGGATCATGCGCCGCGCCATGCGGCACGCGCATATGCTGGGCGCCCAGGACCCGGTGATGCACCGTCTGGTGGCTGCGCTGGTGCGCCAGATGGGGTCGCATTATACCGAACTCGTGCGGGCGAAACCGCTGATCGAGGAGACGCTGAAGCTGGAGGAAACACGCTTCCGCCAGACGCTGGATCGCGGGCTGAAGCTGCTGGATGCGGAACTGGACAAGCTGCCCGAGGGCGCCCCGCTGCCCGGCGATTCGGCCTTCCGGCTCTATGATACCTACGGCTTCCCGCTGGACCTCACGCAGGATGCGCTGCGCGAAAAGGGCCGCGCGGTCGAGGTCGCGGGCTTCGACGCCGCGATGGCCGAACAGAAGGCAAAGGCCCGCGCTGCCTGGGCCGGTTCGGGCGAGGCGGCGGATGCGGCCATCTGGCTGGAACTGGCCGACCGCTTCGGGCCGACCGAATTCCTGGGCTATGACACCGAAACCGCCGAGGGCGAGGTGCTGGCGCTGGTGGCCGCGGGCGCCGAGGCCGACAGCGCCGACGGCGCCGTGCAGGTGGTGGTCAACCAGACGCCGTTCTATGCCGAATCCGGCGGGCAGGTGGGGGATACGGGTTTCCTGCGCTGGGACGGGGGCGAGGCCGAGGTGCGCGACACGCAGCGGGCCGCCGGGGTCATCATCCACAGCGCGCAGGTGACCGAGGGCAGGCTGCGCCCGGGCACACCGGTCAAGCTGGAAGTCACCCATACCCGCCGCCGCGCCATCCGCGCCAACCATTCGGCCACGCACCTGCTGCACGAGGCCCTGCGCCGCGCGCTGGGCGAACACGTGGCGCAAAAGGGTTCGTTGAACGCACCGGACCGGCTGCGCTTCGATTTCAGCCATTCGAAAGGCATGAGCGCCGAGGAACTGGCCACGGTCGAGGCCGAGGTCAACGCCTTCATCCGCCAGAACGCTCCTGTGGAAACCCGGATCATGACCCCGGAGGAGGCGCAGGAAATCGGCGCGCAGGCCCTGTTCGGCGAGAAATACGGCGACGAGGTGCGTGTGGTCTCGATGGGGACGCTGCCCAATTCCGGCAAGGGCACCGACGGCGCCACCTATTCGATCGAACTGTGTGGCGGCACGCATGTGGAACGGACCGGTGATATCGGGGCCTTTGTCTGCCTGGGCGACAGTGCCTCGGCCGCCGGGGTGCGGCGGATCGAGGCGCTGACCGGGCAGGCGGCGATGGCGTATCTGCGCACCCAGACGGCGCGGCTGGACGCGGCAGCGGCGCTGCTGAAAGCGCCGGCTGCCGAGCTGGCCGACCGGGTGCGCGCACTGCTGGACGAACGCCGCGCGCTTCAGAACGAGGTTGCACAACTGCGCCGTGATCTGGCGACCGGCGGGGGCGGTGGTGCCGGGCCCGAGGCGCGCGAGGTTGCGGGCGTGAAGCTGATCGCGCAGGTGCTGACGGGTGTTTCCGGCAAGGACCTGCCGCCGGTGATCGACGCGATGAAGGCCAAGCTGGGCTCCGGCGCGGTGGTGCTGATCGCCGACACGGGCGCGAAACCGGCGGTGGCCGCAGGGGTGACGCCGGACCTGACTGACCGGCTGTCGGCGGTGGACCTGGTGCGTGCGGCGGTGGTGGCGCTGGGCGGCAAAGGCGGCGGTGGGCGCCCGGACATGGCGCAGGGCGGCGGCGCCGACATCGCACAGGCCGAGGCCGCGCTGAAAGCCGCCGAGGATGTGATCGGAGGGATGCAATGACCGCGCTGTGGATCGCCAATGTCCATGTGACCGACCCCGAGGCCTATGGCCGTTATGCCGCACTGGCCACGCAAGCCATCGCCGATCATGGCGGCGTGTTCCTGGCCCGCGCCGGGCGGCATGTGCAGCTTGAAGGCCGCGACCGGGCGCGCAACGTGGTGGCGCGCTTCCCGTCGGTGGAAGCAGCGGTCGCGTGCTACAACTCGCCCGCATACCAGGCTGCGCTGGAACACGCTCGCGGTGCGTCCGAGCGTGATCTTGTCGTGGTCGAAGAGGTTGCACCCGACTGAGCCGAGGGGTCAGCGATGAACCGCATCTGCCATATCGAGATCGACGACAGCGGCTTGCCCCCGCCCACGCCCGAGGTCGAGCAGGAGCGCAAGGTCGCGATCTTCGACCTGCTGGAAGACAACAGCTTTACCCTCAGCCCGCGCGACGGGCAGGCCGTGCCCACCGGCCCTTTCCGGCTGGCGCTGGCGATCCGCGAGCGGCGGCTGGTGGTCGATATCGCCGCCGAGGATGGCGCCGAAATTGCACAATTCCAACTCAGTCTGGGCCCTTTCCGGCAGGTGGTGAAGGATTACTACCAGATTTGCGGCAGTTACTTCGATGCGGTCAAGCGTCTGCCCCCCAGCCAGATCGAGGCGATCGACATGGCCCGGCGCGGCATCCACAACGAAGGCGCGCGGCTTCTGCAGGAGCGGATGGACGGCAAGGCCGAGATGGACATCGACACCGCCCGGCGCCTGTTCACCCTGATCTGCGTGCTGCATTTCGGGGGCTGAATGGGCCAGGGCTTTCCCTCGTCGGTGCTGTTCTGCTGCGATCACAACTCGGTGCGCTCACCCATCGCCGAGGGGTTGATGAAGAAATTCTACGGCCAGCGCGCCTATGTGCAATCGGCGGGCGTGCGCAACGACCGCGAGATTGACGGGTTCTCCATCGCCGTCAGTGCCGAGCTTGGGGTCGAACTGGCGCGCCACCGGTCGCGGTCCTTCGAGGAAATGGCGCAGTGGGGCGATGACCTCACGGGCTTCGATCTGATCGTCGCCTTGTCGCCCGCGAGCCAGAGACAGGCGCTGGAGCTCACCCGCTATGCCCATATCGACGTAGAATACTGGCCGATCATGGACCCCACGGGGCTGGGCGAGGGGCGCGCGGACAAGCTGGCCGCCTATCGCCAGACCCGGGACCAGATCAGACAACGCATGCTGGCGCGCTTCGGCCCGCCGACGGAGGATACATGACCCGCAAGATCATCGAGAGCTATTTCGCCGCCTTCAACGCAGGCGACGGCGACGCCATGCTGGCCCTGGTCAGCGATGACGTGGAACACCACGTCAATCAGGGACCCGTGCGCCACGGCCGCGCCGCCTTTGCCGAGTTCTGCGCGCATATGGGGGTGAGCTACCGCGAGGTGCTGCGCGACATGGTGATCTTCGTGAATGACGATGGCACCCGCGCGGCGGCGGAATTCACCGTGCATGGCGAATACCTGCAGACCGACCCGGGCCTGCCGGAAGCACATGGCCAGCGCTATGTGTTGCCCGCCGGGTCCTTCTTTGCGCTCAAGGACGGCAAGATCACCCGCGTCACCACCCATTACAACCTGCAGGACTGGATCGCGCAGGTGTCGGAGTGACCTTGCGGTTCGAAGCTCTGACCGGCGCCGATGCGGCGCCGGTGCTGGACGATCTGGCCGCGCTGCGGATCGCGGTGTTCCGGGACTGGCCGTATCTCTATGATGGTGATCTCGCGTATGAGCGGCGCTATCTGACCGCCTATCGTGACAACCCGCGCGCCATCGTCGCGGCGGCCTTCGACGGCGACCGGCTGGTGGGCGCGGCCACCGGCACGCCGATGACCGACCATGCCGACGATTTCGCTGCCGCCTTTGCGGGCAGCGGATACGATTTGTCGGAAATCTTCTATTGCGCGGAATCGGTCCTTCTGCCCGAGTATCGCGGGCAAGGCGCAGGACATCGGTTTTTTGACATGCGAGAGGACCACGCCCGCGCTCTGGGGGCCAGACATGTAGCATTTTGCGCAGTTCAGCGTCCGGCGGATCACCCCGCTCAACCCGCCGGTTACCGCCCGTTGGATGATTTCTGGCACAAGCGCGGCTACCGCCCGTTACCCGGAGTGGTCGCCGAATTCGGCTGGAAGGATATCGGCGCGGCCACCGAGACCCGCAAACCCCTGCAATTCTGGATGAGGTCGCCATGAAGATCGCCGCCGCCGCCTACCCGCTGGATTTCCTTGCCGATCAGGACGCCTACACGGCCAAGATCACCGCCTGGGTCGCGGATGCGGCCGGGCAGGGGGCGGACCTGCTGGTGTTTCCCGAATATGGCGCCATGGAACTGGCAAGCCTTGGCGGGGCTGCAGTGGCGGCCGACCTGGAAGCCAGCCTGCACGAGGTCGCCCGCCACTGGCCGATGGTGGATGCGCTTTTCGCGCGGCTGGCGGCAGCCCACGGCGTGCATATCCTCGGCCCCAGCGGCCCGTTCTTCTATGGCTCCGGTCGGCCGGTCAACCGCGCCGTGCTCTATGGTCCCGAGGGCGTGATCGGCCATCAGGACAAGCAGATCATGACCCGGTTCGAGCGCGAGGAATGGGATGTGGCGCCGGGGTCCGGGCTGACGGTCTTCGACACCGCGCTCGGCGCAATCGGCATCATCATCTGCTATGACAGCGAGTTCCCGCTGCTGGGCCGGGCGCTCGTCGAAGCCGGCGCGCAGATCCTGCTGGCCCCCAGCGCCACCGAAACCTATGCGGGTTACACCCGGGTCAAGGTCGGCTCCATGGCCCGTGCGCTGGAAAATCAGTGCGTTGTGGTTCATTCCCCCACCATCGGCGCGGCGCCCTGGTGCCCGGCGGTGGACATGAACGTGGGCGCTGCGGCGATCTATGGCCCCCCGGACCGGCGCTGGCCCGAGGACGGGATCCTGGCGCAGACGCGGCTCAACATCCCCGGCTGGGCGGTGGCCGAGGTGTCACTGGAGGCCATCGCCGAGGTGCGCCGGGACGGTGGCGTGCTGAACCACGCGCACTGGTCCGAGCAGCCTGCGCGGCTGAAAACCCCCGTAAACCGGGCCGGGGCGCGACATAACGCTTGAAAAAACCCGCATTCGGGCGCATTTACTGCGCATCCCGCGTTCTGGCGGGTGACATACGGACGGAGTGACCATGGCCAAGGAAGAACTGCTCGAATTCCCCGGCGTCGTGAAGGAACTCCTGCCGAACGCGACGTTCAGGGTCGAGCTGGAAAACGGCCATGAGATCATCGCGCATACGGCAGGCAAGATGCGCAAGAACCGTATCCGGGTGCTGGCGGGCGACCGGGTGCAGGTGGAAATGACCCCTTATGATCTGACCAAGGGCCGGATCAACTATCGCTTCAAGTGATGCGGCTGATCCTCGGCTCGGCCAGTCCGCGCCGCAGCCAGATCCTGGCGCAGATTGGCGCGCAGGTTGATGACGTGCGACCGGCGGATATCGACGAGACTCCGCAGCGGGGCGAATTGCCGCGTGCCTATTGCCAGCGGATGGCGGCGGGCAAGCTGGCGGCGATCGCGTCCACGCCGGACGAGCTGGTGCTGACGGCGGATACCACGGTGGCGCTGGGCCGCCGCATCCTGGGCAAGCCTGCGGACGCGGGCGAGGCGGCAGCGTTCCTGTACATGCTCTCCGGGCGGCGCCATTCGGTGATCACCGCCATTGCCGCGCGGCACGGGGATCGGACCTGGGCGCGCTGTGTCGTCTCGGCGGTGCGATTCAAGCGGCTGTCGGATGCCGAGGTGAACGATTACCTTGCCAGTGGCGAATGGCGGGGCAAGGCCGGGGGCTATGCCATCCAGGGCCGGGCGGGGGCGTTCATCCCGTGGATATCAGGGTCATTCACCGGGGTCATGGGGTTGCCCGCAGCGGAAACCGCAGCGGTGCTGCGCGCGGCGGGGCTGTCGTTGACCCCGGTTCCGGCATGAAGGGGGTGGTGATCGCCCTGGGCCACCTGCGCGGGCGCGCGGTGGCGGCGCGCCTGATCGACGGGCGGCTGGAGGATCTGCTGGTGGCGCTGCCCGAAGGCGTGCTGGCCCCGGGTGCTATCCTGCGCGCGCGCGTAGGGCGGCAGATCAAGGGCATGGGCGGCGTGTTCCTGGACCTGCCGGGCGGACAGAGCGGGTTCCTGCGACAGGCGAAGGGGCTGCGCCCCGGACAGGCGCTGCTGGTGCAGGTCACCGGCATGGCCGAGCCGGGCAAGGCGGTCCCGGTGACGCCGCGCCTGACGGTCAAGGGGCGCTACGGGATCGTCACGCCGGGCGCCCCGGGCATCAACGTTTCGCGCCAGGTGGGCGAAGCATCGGAGTCCGCACGGCTGGCAGCGCTTGGCGCGGCGGTCATGGAAGGCGCCGACCCGGACCTTGGCCTGATCCTGCGTTCGGGCGCCGAAGGGATGGCCGAGGACGCGTTGCGCGCCGATCTGTCCCCGTTACGCGCGCTGGCCGAGGCGATGCTGGCCGACCGCGACGGCCCGCCGGAACTTCTGCTGGATGCGCCGGACCCGCACGAGGCCGCCTGGCGCGACTGGACGACCCCCGCGCCGGACGCGGTGGCCGAAGGCGACAGCGCCCTGGCCGACCATGGCGTTCCCGAAGCCATCGACGCGCTGCTGACCGCGCGCGTGGCGCTGCCTGCCGGGGCCTCCATGGTGATCGAGCCGACGGCGGCGTTTGTTGCCGTGGACGTGAACACCGCCGAAGGAAGCCCCGCCGCGGGGTTGAAGGCCAGCATCGCCGCCGCCCGCGAGTTGCCACGGCAGTTGCGCCTGCGCGGGCTTGGCGGGCAGGTGATCGTCGACTTCGCTCCCTTTCCGCGCAAGGACCGTGCGACGCTGGATCAGGTGCTGCGCGCGGCCTTTCGGCGCGACGGTGCGGCAGCAACGCTGGGCGGCTGGACCCCGTTGGGCAATTTCGAAATGCAGCGCCGCCGCGATTCGATTCCGCTGGCGCATGCGCTTGGTGGGGCGCGGTCATGATCTGCCCCGTCTGCGGCAAGCCCGGCGAGAAGGCCACCGCGCCCTTCTGCGCGCGGCGCTGCGCCGATGTCGATCTGGCGCGCTGGCTGCGCGGCGACTACGCCATCCCCGGACCCGAAATCGCCCCCGAAAGCGCGTCAGAGTCGGATCTGCGCGAGGGCTCACGCCGTCGGCACGGATAAGTCGCGCGGCACGCCGGTTTTTCGCCCTCCGCCCTCTGGACAGCGTCCTTGCGCTCGCATAAGAAACCGCCACCCAGCGCCGAAATGCGCTCCCGTGCCCGGGTAGCTCAGGGGTAGAGCAGTGGACTGAAAATCCTCGTGTCGGTGGTTCGATTCCGCCCCCGGGCACCATTTCAAGATCATGGCAATGCTTGACTTTTCTTGGGGGTGGTCCGCGCTCGTGCGGTGTCGGCGCGCTGGGGTCGCAAACTGTCCATGGTGTCCGCCGGGTGCTGCACGGCGACCTGCGGGTGCAGCAATAGCGTCTTCGGTTCATTCGAAATCGCCGAAGGCATTTTCGAACGATCCCGCGTTGAGCACGCTTGCCACGCTCCGAATTGTCAACCGGGATCCCTCCATGCCCGCACACCTGACAGCCGCGGTGGAAACACGACCGCGGCTGACCCGGGCCTTGTGGCGGCCGGGGAGCGCGGTCATGCCCGCGCCAGTCCCTGTGCGGGCTTGCCCTGATCCCCCGGGCCATGCGAGATCATCCCCCTCACATGCCGGGCCTGCCGCACCGAAGGGAACCGAAATGCGTCTGCTCCTTGCCGCCAACACCGGGTTCCTCTGGACGCATCTGCCTTTCGTTGACCGTATCCGACGGGCGGCGGCCTGCGGGTTCGGCGCGGTGGAATTCCATGACGAGGCGCAATCGGCGGACCCTTCCGCCCTGGCGGAGGCCCTGGCCGAAACCGGGCTGCCGGTCATGGGTCTGAACGTCCGCATGGGGGCGACATCCGGTTGCGCCGCCATCCCCGGGGCCGAAACCAGCGCGCGGCGGGATATTGACGCGGCTGCGGCACTCGCGGCGCGGCTGGATGCCGGGGCGATCCATGTGCTGGCGGGTTGCACCGACGCCCCCGGCGCAGGCCGCGTCTTCGCCGCCAACCTGCGCCATGCACTCGCGGCCACCGACCGCACCGTGCTGATCGAACCGATCTGTGCCGCCGCGAAGCCGGGGTATTTCCTCAACGGCATCGCGCAGGCGGCCGCAATCATCGACGAGATCGGCCACCCCCGGCTGAAGATCCTGTTCGACTGGTATCACGTGCTGACCGAAGGCACCGACGCGGAAGCTGCGTTTCGCGCGCATGCCGGTGCGATCGGGCATGTACAGATCGCCGCGCTTCCCGGACGCAGCGAGCCCGCGCCCCATGGCTCCCCGCCCTACGCCCGGCTTATACCGGCGATGCAGGCGGCCGGTTATCGCGGCGCCTTCGGGTGCGAATATCGCCCCGCCGGAGGCAGCGTCGAGGCCGGGCTGGGCTGGATGACGGCGCTGGCGGACGCGCTTGCGGCGCCGGATGCGCCGCAGGGCGTGCGTGACTGACAGCGCACCCCGTCCGGTCAGGTCGCGCAGGTTCCGCCGCATGGGCGGCGAAAGCACCCCCGGGCCGTGCCCACCGCCCGCGCCCGCCCACCGCCCGCCCGCGCATGCCCCGAGGGCGCTGCCCGCGCGGGCGCTCAGGGTGCGGGTGCCGACATCTTCGCGCGCACGAGGGCCACGAGCCGCTGATGATCCGCGTCGAACTGGCGAATGCCCTCGGCGAGCTTGTCGTTGGCCATTGGGTCGGCCGTCAGTGCCCAGCGAAAGGCGGGCGCATCGACCGTGAGCGCTTCGACCGGACCTGCGGCGGGCGCGGGAAGCTGCCGCGTGAGCGGTCCGGGTTGCCGCGCCAGTTCATCGATCAGTTTCGGCGCGATGGTCAGCCGGTCGCACCCGGCAAGCGCGCGGATCTGATCGGTGGTGCGGAACGAGGCCGCCATGACGATGGTGCCGATCCCGTGCGCCCTGAAATACCTGTGGATGCGGCGCACCGACAGCACGCCGGGGTCTTCGTCGGGCGGGTAGCTGTCGCGGCCCTCGGCCTTCTTGTGCCAGTCGGTGATCCGGCCCACGAAGGGCGAGATCAGCCAGGCCCCGGCATCTGCCGCCGCGACCGCCTGTTCCAGCGCGAAGATCAGGGTCATGTTGCAGTCGATCCCGTCGCGCTGCAGCATTTCGGCGGCGCGGATGCCCTCCCATGTCGCGGCGAGCTTGATCAGCACCTTTTCGCGCGTGATCCCGCGGGCCGCATAGGCGTCGATGATGGCCCGCGCCCGCGCGACCGAGGCATCGGTGTCGAAGGACAGCCGCGCCTCGATCTCGGTGGACACGCGGCCCGGCACCAGGGGAGCAATCTCGGCGCCGATGGCCACGGTGAGGGCCGCGCTGACCTGCTCGGGGCTGTGACCCGCCGCGCGGCCCGCGGCGATTTCGCGCGCGATGACCGGTTCCAGTGCCGGGTCCGAAGCGGCCGCAAGGACCAGCGAGGGGTTGGTGGTGCAGTCCACCGGGCGATGGGCGCGGATTGCGTCGATGCTGCCGGTATCGGCGACCAGGACGCTCATCTCGCGCAGGTGATCGAGTGCGCTTTGCATGAGGGCTCCTCTCTGGTTCGGGGCGATGGCGGGGCGGCCAGTCGCGTTCAGGGGTCGGCAAGGGTCATGTCGGCCGGCAGGGCCGCGGCGATGATGCGGCGGGCGTTGGCCAGATCGTTGCTTTCGGCGCGCGCGCGCGCCTGCGCGGGCGTGTGCCCGTGGGCCAGCCAGCGCGCGATGCAGCGCGCGCGCAGCGTCTCCTCGGGTGTGTCCAGCCGAAGCGAAAAGTCCCACATCGCCGCCAGCGCCGACCACGGCGACTCGTCGAACAGCAGGTAATTGCCCTCGACGATGGCGAATTCGCAGTCCGTCGGCACCACACCGGCCCCGGCGATGGACAGGTCGCGCGCCCGGTCAAAGACGGGATAGACCACCTCGGCGCCGCTGCGCAGGCGCGCGATCAGGGCGATGAAGCCTTCGGCGTCAAAGGTTTCCGGCGCGCCCTTGCGCGCGCGCAGCCCGCGCGCGTCCAGCAGTGTGTTGTCCAGATGAAACCCGTCCATCGGCACCACTTCGGCCCGGTGGCCCGCCTGCTGCAGCGTGTCGCGCAGCGCGGCCGAAAGCAGGGACTTGCCGCTGGCCGGGGCGCCGGCCACCGCAACCAGCCTGCGCCTGCCGCCGGGCAGCGCACGCAGCCGGGCCAGCAGGTTGTGCGGGATGACGTTCGGGAACGGTGGCGGGGGCGGGGTCAGGTGGGGCATGGGCGTGCGGTCACCGTTTGGACAGGGTCATGGGCGCAGGGGCGTTTCGGCTGCGGCGCGCGCGGCCGCCCGGAACGCGCGGTAAGCGCGGTCGAACTCGGGCACCAGCGCGGTGTTCGGCTGCACGTCGCGCGATGCCGTCGGCGCGGTGATGACGGACGCAGGGCGCGCCCCCGTCGCAGCGATTTCGGCAAGCCGCGCCGCCCCCAGCGCCGCGCCATGGCCTGCGTCTTCGGGCAACAGGACCGGCAGGTTCAGGACGGTGGCCAGCACCGCCAGCCAGTGTTCGGACCGGGCGCCTCCGCCCGTGGCGTAGAGTGCCCGCGGGGCTGCGCCGCAGGTCCGCAGCGCTTCCAGGTTGTCGCGCAGCCCGAAGCAGACCCCTTCGAGCACAGCGCGGGTCATGTCGGGGCGGGTGGTGCGCGCGCCGATGCCCGTGAAGCCCGCGCGCAGATGCGGGGCGTTGTGCGGGGTCCGCTCACCGGCCAGATAGGGCAGATAACGGACCGGGCCGGGGGGGCGGATGTCCGCGCCAAGCTCTGCGATCAGGACCTGCGGGGACAGGGACAGCAGCCGGGCCAGCCAGTTCAGGTTGTCGGTCGCCGCCAGCATCACGCCCATCTGCACCCAGCGCCCCGGCAGTGCGTGGCAGAAACTGTGCACGCCCGTGCCGGGTGACGGTGTGCAGCCATCCCGCGCCACCATCACCACGCCCGAACTGCCCAGCGATACCGACCCTGCGCCCTCGTCCATGAGGCCAAGCCCGCAGGCGGCGGCGGCGTTGTCGCCCGCCCCGCCCGCCACGGTCACCGGCTGGCGCAGGCCCCAGTCGCGCGCCAGCGCCCGGCGCAACTGGCCTGCCGGCGCGCAGCCCTCGACCAGCCGGGGCATCTGTTCCGCCCGCATCCCTGACCGGGTCAGAAGGTCATCGGACCATTGCCGGGCCGCCAGATCGAACCAGGCCGTGCCCGAGGCGTCGGACATGTCCCCCACAGGGTCTCCGGTCAGGTAGAAATTCAGGTATGCGGCCGGCAGCAGCACCCGGGCAACCCGTGCAAAGACCTCGGGCTCCTGCGCGCGCAGCCAGAGCAGCTTGGGCGCGGTGAAACCGGGAAAGACGATGTTGCCGCTGATCCGGCGAAAGGGCGGGTCTGCGTCCAGCGTGGCGGCCTGCACATGACTGCGGGTATCGTTCCACAGGATGCAGGGCCGCAACACGGCGCCCGCGCTGTCCAGCAGGGTGGCGCCATGCATCTGCCCCGAAACGCCGATGCCGCGCAGGTCGCTGAACGCGGGGTGCGCGGCCCGCAGATCCGCAACCGCGCGGTGCAGGGCCGCGATCCATGCCGCCGGGTCCTGTTCCGCCCAGCCGTCCTGCGGGTGGGTGACCGGGTAGGCGTGCGCGGCCTGCCCGATGATCCTGCCCCCGGCATCGGTCAGCAGCGCCTTGAGCCCGGAGGTGCCCAGATCGAGGCCAAGAAAACTCATGCCGCACGCCGCGTTCCATAGCGCGTGACGGTCGCTTCCACGCCGTCTGTGCGCAATGCGGTGTGCCAGGCGCCGAAGGCTTGCGCAAAGCGCGGTGCATCCTTCAGGTCGCCGTAGACATGGACCTGTTCCAGCCAGGCCTGGGGGCGGGTCCGTGCCGCGCGCGCCGCGGCCTGAAGCGCGGGCCAGAGCGGGTCATTGGCCGCGATCACGCTGCCATCCGCGCGCTGCCCCGCGCAGTAGTGCGCCCAGAGCGCCGAAACCAGTGCCAGCCCCTCCACGGGCGCACCGCTGGACAGTGCGTCGCGGATGGACGGGATGATGAACCCCCCGTGCCGGGCAAAGCCGTCAAAGGCCACGCGGCGGGTGGTGTCCAGTATCTCGGGGTTGGCGAAGCGGCGGCCGATCAGGTCGATGTAGGCGTCCACCGTCATGCCCGGGACATCGGCCACATGCGGGGCGACTTCGTCGCGGAGCACGCGGCGGAACATGGCGTGGATGCCTGCATGGGCCATGGTCGCGGCGACCGTGCCGAGCCCCAGCAACTCGCCCGCGCCGCAGATCACCTGATGCCCGCCGTTCAGGATACGGATCTTCATGGTCTCGAAGGTATGCACATCATCCGAAAACACCGCCCCCGCGCGGTCCCAGTCCGGGCGCCCGGCGCAGAAATCATCGGCAATCACCCATTGCCGGAACCGTTCATGGGTGACCGGGGCGGCGTCGGCGATGCCGCAGTCGCGCGCCAGCGCAATCTCGCGCGGGCCGGTCGCAGGCACGATACAATCCACCATGCTGTCGGGGAAGCTGCAGCGTGCATCGATCCAGTCCGCAAGCGCCGGGTCCGAGAGCCGCGCCAGCCCCACCACCGTCTGACGCAGGATTGCGCCGTTGCCCTGCAGATTGTCGCAGCACAGCCCGGTGAACGGTCCCGCGCCCTGCTCCCGGCGTAACCGCAGCGCCGCGACCATGGCGCCAAAGGCGGTTCGCGGTGTGCCGGGGTTCTGGGCGTCATGCCGGATATCAGGGTGCGTGGTGTCCAGCCCGCCCGTGGCCGGGTCGGTGTAATAGCCCCCTTCGGTGACCGTCAGCGAGACGATGCGGATATCAGGCGCTCCCATGCGGGCGATCAGCGCGGCGTTGTCGGGCTCAACCGGGAGGAAATCGACCATCGCGCCGGTCACCTCGGCGGATCGTCCGGCAGGGTCCAGCGCGATCAAGGTGGTCAGGCAGTCCTGCGCCCGCAGCCGGTTGCGCATGATGGCGTCACCGGGGCGCACGCCCGCGCCGATGATGGCCCAGTCCCGCGCCAGCCCCATCTGCATCAGCCGGTGCGTGTACCAAGCCTGATGCGCGCGGTGAAAATTGCCCAGCCCGATATGCACGATCCCCGGCGTCAGCTCGGCGCGCGCATAGCCCGGCACGGCGACCCCGGCGGGCATCCGGGCCAGGTGGGACAGGCGCAGCGGGGTCAACTCATCCATTGCCCGCCGTCCACGTTATAGGTCTGCGCGACGATGTAATCGGCCTCGGACGAGGCGAGGAACACCGCCATCCCGGTCAGGTCACTGGCCCGGCCCATGCGCCCATAGGGCACGGCTTCGCCCACTTCGCGCTTCTTCTGGCCGGGGGCCTTGTCTTCGTAGCGCGCAAAGAACGCATCCACCCCGTCCCAGTGTTCGCCATCCACCACGCCCGGCGCGATGGCGTTCACGTTGATGCCGTGCCGGATCAGGTTCAGCCCCGCCGATTGCGTGAGGCTGATGATCGCGGCCTTGGAGGCGCAATAGACCGCGACCAGCGGCTCGCCGCGCCGCCCGGCCTGCGACGCCATGTTGATGATCTTGCCGCCGCCGCCGCGCGCGATCATGTGGCGCGCCACCGCCTGCAGGGTGAACAGCGTGCCCGCGACGTTGATGTCGAAACAGCGGGCGTAATCGGCGCGGGTGATCTCGGTGATGGGGGCGGCGGTGAAGATGGCGGCGTTGTTGATCAGGATGTCGATCTGGCCGAATCGTGCGACCGTGGACTCCACGGCGGCATCGATGCTGTCCTGCCGGGTTACGTCCATTTCCACCGCAAAGGCGGCTTCGCCCAGCCGGTCTGCCTCGGTCCGGGCGCGGTTGATGTCGATATCGGCCAGCGCCACGCGCGCGCCTTCGGCAATATACGCCTCGGCGAAGGCCAGACCGATCCCGCGTGCCGCCCCCGTGATCAGGGCGCATTCTCCATCCAGCCGCTTCATGCCAGCCGCCTCCCGTTCGTATCGAACCGGTGCATCCGTTCGGTGCGGGGCGTCAGGAAGATGCGGTCACCGTGGCTGAAACGGACATCGCCATCGGCGCGCACGGTCACGCTTTCGGCGAGCCCCGTGTCATGGACGTGGAAAAAGGTATCCGAGCCCAGATGCTCGGACACGCCGACCACACCGGACCATGCGCCTTCCCCGGCGGAAACCTTGATGTGTTCGGGCCTTATGCCGATGGTATGGGCGTCATGCTTCGCGGCCTCGGGCCCTTCCAGCAGGTTCATCTTCGGCGAGCCGATGAAACCGGCCACGAACAGGTTGCGCGGATTGTGGTAAAGTTCCAGCGGCGTGCCCACCTGCTCGATATGGCCCGCGCGCAGCACCACGATCCGGTCGGCCATGGTCATCGCCTCGACCTGATCATGGGTGACATAGACCATCGTGGTCTTCAGCCGGTTGTGCAACTGGCTGATTTCCAGCCGCATCCCCACGCGCAGCGCGGCATCGAGGTTCGAGAGCGGCTCGTCGAACAGGAACGCCGCCGGTTCGCGCACGATGGCGCGGCCGATGGCGACGCGCTGGCGCTGCCCGCCTGAAAGCTGGCCGGGGCGGCGGTCCAGGTACTCGGTCAGGTTCAGCACCGCCGCGGCCTGTTCCACGCGCCGGTCCTGCTCCTGCCGGCTCATGCTGGCCATGCGCAGGGGAAATGCGATGTTCTTGCGCACCGTCATGTGCGGGTAAAGCGCGTAGGACTGGAACACCATCGCCAGCCCCCGTTTCGCCGGCGGGATATCCGAGCATTCCCTGCCGTCGATCCGGATCGAGCCGGAGGTGACATCCTCCAACCCTGCGATCAACCGCAGGAGCGTGGACTTGCCGCAACCCGAGGGGCCGACGAAGACGGTGAACTCGCCATCCTCGATGGTCAGGTCCAGCGGCGGAATGACCGTGACGTCGCCGAAGCTCTTGGTCACCTGTTCCAGAACGATACGTCCCATTTGGGTCACTCCTTATTTGACGGCGCCGAAGGTCAGGCCGCGGACAAGCTGTTTCTGGCTGAACCAGCCCAGGATCAGGATTGGCGCGATGGCCATGGTCGAGGCCGCCGAGAGTTTGGCGTAGAACAACCCTTCGGGGCTGGAATAGCTGGCGATGAAGGCCGTCAGCGGCGCCGCGCGCGCGGCGGTCAGGTTCAGGGTCCAGAACGCCTCGTTCCAGGCCAGGATGATGTTCAGCAGCACGGTCGAGGCGATGCCGGGAATGGCCATCGGGGTGAGCACGAACAGGATTTCCTCGCGCAGTCCGGCCCCGTCCATGCGCGCCGCTTCCAGGATCTCGCCCGGGATTTCCTTGAAATAGGTGTAGAGCATCCAGACCATGATCGGCAGGTTGATCAGCATGATGACGATGGTCAGCCCGAAGCGCGAATCCAGCAGACCAAGCTGGATGAAGATCAGGTAGATGGGATAGAGCACCCCCACCGCAGGCAGCATCTTGGTCGACAGCATCCACAGCAGGATGTTCTTCGTCTGGTTCGACGGCACGAAGGCCATGGACCAGGCCGCAGGGATGGCCACGAGCATGCCCAGGGCTGTGGAGCCACCGGCGATGATGATCGAATTCCACAGGAACCGGCTGTAGTTCGACCGCTCCTGCACCACGCGGTAATTCTCGAGCGTCCAGTCGAAGAAGAACCACACCGGCGGGTCGGCGATGGCCTGTGCCTCGGTCTTGAAGCTGGTCAGGATGGTCCAGAGGATCGGAAAGAAGATCAGGATCCCGATCACCCAGGCGACGGCGGTGTTGATGGCCTTGCGTTGGGCCGTGACGGTGCGTGCCATGATGCCTTCCCCCTCAGCGGTCCAGGTTCTTGCCGACGATGCGCATCAGGAAGAGCGCGAAGATATTGGCCAGGATCACCGCATAGATGCCCCCCGCCGAGCCCAGCCCCACGTTCTGGCTTTCCAGCACGCGCTGATAGATCAGATAGGTCAGCGTGCGAGTGCCGAAGGACCCCTGTGTGGTGACGAAGATCTTGGCGAAGATCGCCAGCAGGAAAATCGTCTGGATCAGGATGACGATGGTGATCGCGCGCGACAGGTGCGGCAGGATGATGTGCCAGAAGCGCGACAGCACCGGGGCGCCGTCCATCTCGGCCGCTTCAAGCTGTTCGCTGTCAAGCGACTGGATCGCGGTCAGCAGGATCAGCGTGGCAAAGGGCAGCCACTGCCACGAGACGATCAGGATGATCGAAAAGACCGGCACATCCGAAAGCCAGACCACCGGATCGCCCCCGAAGAACCGCCAAAGATGCGCCAGAAGCCCGTTGTTGGGGTCCATGAACATGTTCTTCCACACCAGGCCGGTGACGGTCGGCATGACGAAGAAGGGGGCGATCACCAGGATACGCACGATCCCCTGACCCCACATCGGCTGATCAAGCAGCAGCGCCAGCAGGATGCCCAGCACAACGGTGATCAGCAGCACCCCGCCGACGATCAGCACGGTGGTCTGCACCGCTGGCCAGAAGGCGCTGGAGCCCACGAACCGGGCGTAGTTCTCGAACCCGACCCAGCCCTGAAAGCCACCGCGCAGCGGCAGGAAACGCTGGAACGAGAAGATGAGCGTCATGGTGAGCGGCACCAGCATCCACGCCAGAAGCAGGATGACCGCAGGTGCCAGCATCAGCCGCGCGGCGGAGCGCGAAGCCTTGGTGGACATGGCACTGACCTTTCAGCAGGGCAAGCCGGGCTTGCCGACAGGGGCAGGGAACGCGGGCGAGCGGAATGGGAAAGGGGGCAGGTCGCGGCCCGCCCCCTTTTGTGCTGCCCGGCTCAGTAGCCGGCGGCTTCCATCTCGTCGGTCACCAGCGCCTGTGCCCGGGCCAGCGCCTGTTCCGGGGTCTGGCGGCCCGCCACCATGTCCGAGAACTCCTGCCCCGCCAGGGTGCCGATCCCGGACCATTCGGGGATCGCCACGAACTGGATGCCGACATAAGGCACCGGGTCAACCGTGGGGTTGTTCGGATCGGCCGCGTTGATCGAGCGCAGCGTCATGTCGGCAAAGGGCACTTCGGCGTATTCCGGGTTCTCGTAGAGCGAGGTGCGGCTGCCGGGGGGGACGTTCGCCCAGCCCTCGCGTTCGGCCACCAGCTCCAGATAATCCTTCGAGGTCGCCCAGTTGATGAACTCCATCGCGGCCGCTTCCTGCTGGGTGCCCGCCGGAATCGCCAGTGCCCAGGCCCAGAGCCAGTTGGCGCGCTTGTCCATCCCGTCCCTGTTCGGTGCCAGCGCGAAGCCGACGCTGTCCGCCACGGTCGAGTCATCGGGGTTGGTGACGAAGCTTGCGGCGACGGTCGCATCAAGCCACATGCCGCAACGGCCCTGCTGGAACAGGGTCAGGTTTTCGTTGAAGCCGTTGTTCGCGGCCCCCGACGGCCCGTAATTCTGGATCAGGTCATTGTAGAAGGTCACAGCCTCCAGCCATTCGGGGCTGTCAAGCTGGGCGGTCCAGTTCTCGTCGAACCAGCGGGCGCCGAAGGAATTGGCAACCGTGGTGATGAAGGCCATGTTTTCGCCCCATCCGGCGCGGCCGCGCATGCAGATGCCGTTGATCCCGGCGTCGCGGTCGGTCATGGCGGCGGCGGCGGCGGCAATGTCGTCCCAGGTGGGCTCTTCGGGCATTTCCAGCCCGGCGGCTTCCATCAGGTCGGTGCGATACATCACCATCGAGCTTTCGCCGTAGAAGGGCGCGGCATACAGGCTGCCCTCAAAGGAAAGACCGGCGCGCATGGCGGGCAGGATGTCGTCGATGTCGTATTCGCCCGGCAGCCCGTCGAGCGAGACCAGCCAGCCGCGCTCGGCCCAGATCGGGGCTTCGTACATGCCGATGGTCATGATGTCGAACTGCCCGCCGCTGGTGGCGATGTCCTGCGTGACGCGCTGGCGCAGGACGTTTTCCTCCAGGATCACCCACTCCAGCTCGATCCCCGTGGCTTCGGTGAATTCGCCGCTCAGCCCCTGCATGCGGATCATGTCGCCATTGTTGACGGTGGCGATGGTCAGCGATTGCGCATGGGCGCCTGACGCCATGACCAGTGCGAGCGCCGTCGCCGACGCGAAAGTCTTGCGAAGTTCCATCTGAGTCCTCCCTGAACGATGTGAACACGCCGGAAGGGTAATGGCAAAGATGTCTCGCGGTCAATCAGAAATTTACGCGCGATAACTTTAGGCGGACATGCGCAGGATCAGCTTGGTCTTGAACAGGGTTTCCTGCCGCGCGCCGGTCGGCGGGCCGTTCTCGATCATGTCGAACAGGATCTCCACCGACCGGTTCGAGACCGAATCATAGTCATGGGCCACCGTGGTCAGCGGCGGGCAGGAAAAGCGCGAAAACGGATGGTCGTCATGTGCCATGACCCGCAGCGCATGCGCCTTGCCATAGCCCACCGAAAGCCCTTTCTCGTAGCAGGCGGTCAGGAAGCCCAGCGCCAGCCGGTCGTTGCTGCACAGCACCGTGTCGGTGCGCAGGGCGTTTTCCTGGATCGCGCGCAGGCCGCCTTCGTAGCCGATGCGTTCGAAATCCCATCCGGCGCCGTCGATCTGGATCACATGCGGTTCCAGCCCCATCCGCTCCATCGCGGCGATATAGGCAAGGCGGCGCTTGTTCGCATTCGGATTGGCCGGGGTGCGCATCTCGAAGAACACCGGCGGTGTGCCGGTCCGGGTCAGGTATTCCACGCTCTGACGCACGAAATCGTCGTTGTCGGACCCGACGAAGACCTGCCCCACACCGTCGATGTTGCTGTCAAACAGCACCGTCGGCACCGCGTCGCAGAAGCGTTCCACCGCCGCCCGGTCCGAGGCGCGCCCCAGCGGCGCCAGCAGCACGCCCGCGGGCTTGAGCACGCGCAGGCTTTCCAGAATGTTGTTTTCCAGCGCCTGCTGGCCGTGGGCGGAAAACAGCATCGGCCAGAAACCGGCATCGATGCAGCGCCGTTCCAGCTTGCGCGCGATCTCGGCAAAGAAGGGATCGGCCAGATAGGGGACCACGATGCCGACGATCTTGGTCAGCTTGCGGTTCTGGTTCACCGCAAAGATGTTTGGGCGGTAATCGTATTGCTCCAGCGCCGACTCGATCCGTCGTCGGGTCGAGGGCCGCACGCTTTCGGGGTCCTGAAAATACTTCGACACCGTGGGCCGCGACAGCCCGCTGACGGTGGCGAATTCTTCCATGTTGCGAATTTTCGGTTCTTTCACCCGGCCCAGCCCGTCACTCTGCGGAAATTTCCAAACTTTTCAGGATTGGAGTTTAATCTTGACGCGCGGCAACTGACAAGGCGGAAATGCACCCTGCGCGCAAGGCGCACAAACGCCTTGGCGACACACAACGCGGCCCGCTGGCCCAAGGCGCACACAGTGGGCGGCCTGCTTGGCCACCGAAACTCGCGCAGCGCGCCGGTGCCCGCTCTCGTGTTGCGCCCGGTGCCTGCCGGCTTGCGCCTTCGCGTGACCCGGGAGGCTATTCCACCCCTTCCAGGAAGCGTTCCAGCCAGTGGATCGTGTAATCCCCCCGCAGGATGTCGTCCTGTTCCAGCAGGGCGAAGAACAGCGGCACCGTGGTATCCACCCCGTCCACGATCAGCTCGCCCAGCGCCCGGCGCAGGCGGGCCAGCGCTTCGGGGCGGTCGCGCCCGTGGACGATCAGTTTGGCGATCAGGCTGTCGTAATAGGGCGGGATGGAATAGCCGCCATAAAGCGCCGAATCCATTCGCACACCCAGCCCGCCCGGCGCGTGAAAGGTGTTCACCCGCCCCGGACAGGGGGTGAAACGGGGCAGTTTCTCGGCGTTGATGCGCACCTCGATCGCATGACCCTGCGGGGTCAGATCCTCCTGCGCGAAGGACAGAGGCTGCCCGGCGGCCACGCGGATCTGTTCGCGCACCAGATCGACGCCGAACACGGCCTCGGTCACAGGGTGCTCCACCTGCAGGCGGGTGTTCATCTCGATGAAGTAGAATTCGCCGTTCTCGTAAAGGAATTCGATGGTCCCGGCGCCACTGTAGCCGATCCGGGCGACGGCTTCGGCGCAGGTCTGGCCGATCCGGGCGCGGGTTTCCGCGTCGATGGCGGGGCTGGGGGCTTCCTCGAACACCTTCTGGTGGCGGCGCTGCAGCGAACAGTCACGCTCGCCCAGATGCACGGCATTGCCCTTGCCGTCGCCGAAAACCTGAATTTCGATATGCCGGGGAGCGCCGAGGTATTTTTCGATATACACCTCGGCGTTGCCGAAGGCGGCCTTGGCCTCGGCCCGCGCGGTGCGGAAGGCGGTTTCCAGTTCCCCGGCGCTGCGCGCAAGCTTCATGCCCCGCCCGCCGCCCCCGGCGGTGGCCTTGACGATCACCGGAAAGCCGATCTCCTCGGCCACGCGCCGCGCCGCTTCAAGGTCCGGCACGCCGCCGTCCGACCCGGGCACACAGGGAACGCCGAGGGCCTTCATCGTGTCCTTGGCGGTGATCTTGTCGCCCATCATGCGGATGTGTTCCGCCGAGGGGCCGATGAAGGTCAACCCGTGGTCTTCGACCACCTGAACGAAAGCGGCGTTTTCCGACAGGAAGCCATAGCCGGGATGGATCGCCGCGGCGCCGGTGATCTCGCAGGCGGAGATGATCGCCGGGAAGTTCAAGTAACTGTCCGCGGCAGGGGGCGGGCCTATGCAGATGGCCTCGTCCGCCATGCGCACATGCATCGCATCGGCATCGGCGGTGGAATGCACCGCGACCGAGGCGATGCCCATCTCGCGGCAGGCGCGGATGACGCGCAACGCGATCTCGCCGCGGTTCGCGATCAGGATCTTGGAGAACATGCGCCCGCCCGCCCGTTATTCGAGAATGACCAGCGGCGCGCCATACTCCACCGCGCTGCCGTCGGTGACCAGGATGCGCTTGACCGTGCCGCTGCGGGGGGCGGGGATGTGGTTCATGGTCTTCATCGCCTCGATGATCAGCAGGGTCTGCCCCTCGCTGACCTGGGCGCCGACGGTCACGAAGGAATCCGCGCCCGGTTCGGGGGACAGATAGGCAGTGCCCACCATCGGCGAGGTGACCGCACCGGGGTGCTGGGCGGGATCGGCCGGGGCGCGTTCCGCAGGGGCGCGAGCTTCGGCTGCCGGGGCCGGAGCAGGTGCGGCCGGTGCGGCGGCGGGGGCGAACTGCGGTGCGGCCGGAACCGGCTTGGCGCGGGACACCCGCACATCAAGGCTGTCCTTCTCGCCATACTGACGCTTGACGGCAAGCTCGGTCAGGTCGTTTTCATGAAGCAGTTCGGCCAGCGCCTGAATGAAGGCCACGTCAGCATCGTTGCGGTTACTGGTCATTGCCGTCCTCGGGTTCGGGAAGGAAGGGGCCGGGCAGCGGCCATTTCGCGGGCTTATACGCCAGCCGCCGCGCCCTGTGAAGGTGGATTCAGGCGGGCGATCACGTGCGGCGCGCGACCCGGTATCACGCGAAGATACGGCGCAACCGTGGTGTAAATTTCGTTTTGCGATACTGTAAATTGCTGTAAAATCGGTCCCGGGAGGAGAAGCGGATGCCGCGTTCAGCGCTGACCGGGACACGGATTCGTGCCCGGCGCACGGCCAGTGGCCTGCGTCAGGCCGATCTGGCGCGCATGGTCGGGGTGTCGCCGTCCTATCTGAACCTGATCGAACACAACCGTCGCAACGTCGCCCCGGACCTGCTGCACAAGCTGGCAGGCGCGCTGGGCATCGCGCCCGAGGACCTGCTGGAAGGGGGCGAAAGCGCGGTGATGGAGGCCGCCCGCGCGGCGGCGGCGTGGGTGACGGCACATGGCGGGGATGGCGCGGCCCCTGCGCCCGATGCACCTGAACTTGAGCGGATCGAGGAATTCCTGGGCCGGTTCCCCGGCTGGGCCATGGTTGTCGCGGCCATGCAGCGGCGGGTCGAGGAACTGGAGCGCGTGGTCGAGCAACTCAGCGACCGCATGGCGCATGACCCTTACCTTCCGGCGGCGCTGCACGAGATCGTCTCGGCGGTGACCTCGGTGCAGTCCACGGCGGCAATCCTGGCTGATGGCGAAGACATCGCCCCGGAATGGCGGCGCAAGTTTCACGCCAACATGCTGGCGGACTCGGTGCGACTGGCCGACGGCGCCGAGGCGCTTGTGAATTATCTGGATGCCTCGAACACCCGCGAAACCGGTCTTGCCGCCCCGCAGGAAGAGGTGGAGGCATGGCTTGCGGCGCGGGACTACCACATCCCCGAGATCGAGGCGCAGGCGCCGGTGGACCTGCGCGCGCTGGTGGCCGCACAGGTCGAGATTGCTTCGGACGCGGCGCGTAGCCTGGCACTGCGCTGGCTGACGCGGTTTCGTGCCGATGCCCGCGCGATGCCTCTGGAGCCGATGCTGGCGGCGGTGGCCGAACATGGTGTGGCGCCTGCGCGGCTGTCGCGGCAGTTCGGCGTGCCGCTCGATCGGGTGTTTCGCCGTCTCGCGGTGCTGCCGCCGGGGCAGGGCCTGCCGGCGTTGGGGCTGGTGCTGTGCGACGGGTCGGGCACGCTGACCTTTCGCCGACCGGTCGAGGGGTTTGCTCTGCCACGGTTCGGCGGTGCCTGCCCGCTCTGGCCGCTCTATCAGGCGCTGTTGCGCCCGTTGCAGCCGATCCATGCCCAGCTTGTCACCAGTGCCCGTATCGCCCAGCAATTCGAGGTTTTTGCCTATGCCAGCAATGTTGCCGAAACCCGTTTCGACGCGCCGGCGGTGATCGAGGCGGGCATGCTGCTTGTTCCGGCGTCATTGCGGACCCAGACAGCGGGCGCGGCGCGCGCGCCGCTGCGTGTCGGTCCCAGTTGCCGCATCTGCCCCGAGGCCGGATGCCCGGCCCGGCGCGAACCTTCGATCCTGGCGCGGGTCGGGGATGGAAACGCCGGGCAAGGGGGCACGGGCGCGGCGGCGGCGTCCATGCGGTCGGAGGGCTGACATGCGCACGGCGTGCCATGCTCTCCGAAGGGGATTTTGACATGGGCGCGAGTTTTCGTGATAGTCAAAAACTGTGCAGTCGCGGCCAGCAGAGGGGGAGCTGATGGGCAAACGCGTGCTGGTGATCGAGGATGAAGCGAACATATCCGAAGCGATACGCTTCATCCTGTCCCGGGACGGCTGGGAAGTCGAAATTCATCCAGACGGCACGGACGCGGCATCGGTGGTGACCGCCTGCCCGCCGTCGCTTGTGATCCTGGATGTCATGCTGCCCGGGCGCAGCGGCTTCGACATCCTGCGCAGCCTGCGCGAGGCCGAGCCGACACGCGCGGTGCCGGTCCTGATGCTGACCGCAAAGGGGCAGGCTGCCGACCGTGAACTGGCCGCGCGCTTCGGGGCCACGCGGTTCATGACCAAACCCTTCGCCAATGCCGACCTGCTGGCGGCGGTGCGCGATCTGGCCGTGACATGAGGTGTCCGCCATGAGCGCCCCGCAAGAACCCCTGTTCGTGGCCCGCGAGACCTTTCGCCGCCGCAGGCTGATGGATGCGGCGCGGCTGCTGCCGGTGCTGGGGCTGTTTCTGGTGCTGTTGCCGATGATGTGGCCGGCACCCGAGGGCGAGGCGCCGCGCGCGGCGCGCGAAGGGGTGTATCTGTTTCTGGTCTGGTTCGGGCTGATCATTGCGGCGGCGGTGCTGGCGCGTCGGCTGTCGGCGGTTCTGAACGGCGAGTCCGGCACCGCGTCCGGCGAGGGCGAGATGTAGGCCCATGTCCGTCAACCTGCTTGTCATCGCCTGCCTGGCCTATGTGGTGTTCCTGTTCCTCGTGGCCTTTGCGGTGGAGCGTCAGGCCGAGCGTGGCCGCGTGCGATGGCTGCGTTCGTCGCTGATCTACACGCTGTCGCTGTCGGTCTACTGCACCGCCTGGACCTTTTACGGGGCGGTCGGCTATGCGGCGCGCTCGGGGCTGGAATTCGTCACCATCTATCTGGGTCCGACGCTGGTTTTCGTGGGCTGGTGGCTGATGCTGCGCAAACTGGTGCGGATCGGCAAGCAGCAGCGCGTGACCTCGATCGCCGACATGATCTCGGCCCGGTATGGCAAGTCGAACCTGATCGGCGTGCTGGTGACCCTGCTCTGCATCGTTGCGGCGACGCCCTATATCGCGTTGCAGCTTCAGTCCATTGCCCTGTCCTTCGCGGCCTTCACCTCGGAGCTGAACGGCGACGGGCTTTCCGACCGACAGGACTTTTTCGCGCTCTGGGTGGCGGCAGGGCTGGCGCTGTTCACCATCCTCTTCGGCACCCGCAACCTGGATGCCAACGAACAGCACCCGGGCGTGGTGACCGCCATCGCCGTCGAGGCGGTTGTCAAGCTTCTGGCACTGATCGCGGTGGGGGTCTTCGTGGTCTGGGTCGTGGCCGATGGTCCCGGTGACATCCTGACCCGGATCGATGCTGCCGCCCGCCCTGAATGGGCGATCCAGCCGGGGCGCTGGATCGGGCTGGTGTTCCTGGCCGGGGTGGCGATCATCTGCCTGCCGCGCATGTTCCAGGTGACGGTGGTGGAGAACGCCGACGAGCGCCACCTGGCCACCGCGTCCTGGGCGTTTCCGCTCTATCTCTTCGCCATCAGCCTGTTCGTGCTGCCCATCGCGGTGGTGGGGCTGGAACTGATGCCTTCGGGGTCCAACCCGGACCTGTTCGTGCTGACCCTGCCGCTGACGCTGGGGCAGGACGGGCTGGCGATGCTGGCGTTCCTGGGCGGGTTCTCGGCGGCCACCTCGATGGTGATCGTGGCCACAATCGCGCTGGCGACAATGGTGTCCAACCACCTGATGGTGCCGCTCTGGTTGCACTTCAAGAAGGGTCCGGCGGGGCGTCGCGGGGACATGCGCGGTCTGGTGCTGAATTCGCGCCGACTGGCGATCTGCCTGCTGCTGGGGCTGGGCTATGTCTATTATGCCGTGACCGGTGGTTCGGCGGCGCTGGCGGCCATCGGGCTGATCGCCTTTGTCGGGGTGGCGCAGATGCTGCCCGCGCTGGTGGGGGCGCTGTTCTGGCGCGGGGCGAACCGGATCGGCGCGGCCATCGGGCTTGGCGCCGGTTTCCTGATCTGGCTTTATGCGCTGTTCCTGCCCAGCTTCGGCCCCGGCGTGTTCCTGAGCGCGCAGGTCATGGCCGAAGGGCCGTTCGGGATCGGCTGGCTGCGGCCCTATGCGTTGTTCGGCGTGACCACGCTGGACCCGCTGCTGCATGCGTTGTTCTGGTCATTGACGCTGAACACCGTTGCCTTTGTCACCGGGTCGCTGCTGGGCTTTCCCACGCCGATCGAACGGGTGCAGGGCGCGCAGTTCGTCAATGCCTTCGACATCCAGGCGGGCGCGCGGGGGTGGTCACAATCGGCCGCCGAGGCCGAGGACCTGCTGGCCATGGCGCAGCGCATTCTGGGCACCGCCGAAACGCAGCGGTTTTTCCAGGCGCACGCCGCCGCGCAGGGCAAGGCGGGCTTTCTGCCCGACACAACGCCGCAGTTTCTGGACGCGGTGGAGCGCAAGCTGGCGGGGTCCGTGGGCGCGGCCACGGCGCATGCGATGATCGAACAGATTGTCGGCCGCGCCATCGTCTCGGTCGAGGACCTGATGGCGGTGGCCTCGGAAACCGCGCAGATCATGGAGTATTCCAACCAGCTCGAGGGCAAGTCGGCAGAGCTGGAGCGCACCGCGCGCCAGTTGCGCGAGGCCAATGACATGCTGACCAAGCTGAGCGTCCAGAAGGATGCCTTCCTGAGCCAGATCAGCCACGAGTTGCGCACGCCCATGACCTCGATCCGGGCGTTTTCCGAAATCCTCATGGATGCCGAAGGCATGCCGCCCGAGGATCAGGTGAAATACGCCCGCATCATCCATGACGAGACGATCCGCCTGACCCGGTTGCTTGATGATCTGCTGGACCTGAGCGTGCTGGAAAACGGTCAGGTCAATCTGGACATCCAGGAGGCGCGCCTGTCCGACCTGATCGACCGGGCGATCCTGGCCTCCAACTCGGTCCAGCCGCAGCGCAAGTTCCGCATCCAGCGCGATAGCGCCGCCGAGCAGGTCAAGGTCGAGACCGACACCGGGCGGTTGTCGCAGGTGTTCATCAACGTGCTGTCGAACGCGCGGAAATATTGCGACGCCGACGCCCCGGTGATGGAGATTTCCGTCGCCCGCAACGAAGACATGATCGAGGTCGATTTCGCCGACAACGGCTCGGGCATCCCGTTCGAGAAACAGGCGCTGATCTTCGAGAAGTTCGCCCGCCTGACCGACCAGATGCAGGCCGGAGGGGCCGGGCTGGGATTGGCGATCTGCCGTGAGATCATGATCAACCTGGGCGGCTCCATCGCCTATGTCCCAGGGCAGGGGGGGGCGGTGTTCCGGGTCAGTTTCCCGCAAGTGCTTGCCCGCACCGAACCCGACCAGGGGCCGGTGTCGGAACGTTCCGCCGCCGAGTAGCGGCTGCGGCCGGTCCGGCGTGGCACGGGCGCGCGCCTGCACAGGGGCGCGCGGTCTGTGGAGTCGGTTCTGCGGGCGCGTGCCGGGTTCCGGCTCATGCCGTGAAGGACCGGCCCCCGTTCCCTTGCGATGCGGCCGCGCCCAGCCCGCGCGACAGATCCGCTGCCGTGGCGATCAGTTCGCGGCGGCAGTCGTCAAAGCTGAGCGTGTCGGTGAGGCGCTGCAGATGCGGAATCGTCAGGGCGGCGATCACCTGTCCCGAGTGATCGAAGATCGGCGCCGAGATGTTGACGATGCCGCGCACCACGAAACTGTCGCGCACCTCGAAGCCCAGTCGGCGGATCTGCGCGAGTTCCTCGCGCAGGGCGGTTTCGTTCATTCCCTGCGGCAACGGCACACGCCGGAGTGCGGCCTGCAATTCGTCCTCGGCCAGATAGGCCAGGATCACCCGCGCCGACGAGGCGCGCCAGATCTCGATCCGCGCGCCAAGGCGCACGGACATCACGTTGTTGCCCGGGCTGTCCATCTGGCCGATGACCAGGGCCGCATCGCCCGACAGGACCGCCAGATGCGCGGACTGGTTCACCGCCGTGGTCAGGCGTTTCATCAACGGCCCGGCAATCGCGGTCAGGCGCCGGACCATGGGCGTGCGGTGCGCGATCTCGAACAGGCGCGTGGTCAGCATGTAGCGGTCGGACCGCGGGTCGGGGTAAAGGTAGCCGCGCTCTTCCAGAACCACGAGCATACGGAAGATCTCGCTGACCGAACGCTCAAGTTTGCGGGCGATTTCGCTCTGCGTCAGGCCATGTTCCTCGCCCGCCAGCAACTCGATGATCTCGAGCCCCTTTTCCAGCGCCGGTGCAGAATACCGGCGCGACCGGCCCGACCCGGTGGTGCTTTCGCTGCCGTCTTCCATGCTGCCTCGCATTCGTTGCCTGTCCTGCCGACTATGCCATGAAATCTGTCGCGTGGCGCGGGTCAACGGCGGGGGTCAGCCGGACCACGCCACCGGCGCGGGTCCGCGACGATGGGCAGGCGTTCCAGATCATCGCGCGATCATCGCACGGATCAGCCGGGCCGAGGCGCTGCCGCTGTGCTGTCGCCGTGTCGACCGGGCCACTGCGCATTCGGTTTGACGCAGGCCGCGCATGATCCCGGACGAAGGGCGTCCGCGGCGCGATGGTGTCTGCTCCGGGGACCATGCGACCGTTGCCCCGGCGCCGGAACCGCCGCGCGACATCCCTATCGGGCCCCATGCGCCCCTTCTGCCAACCCGGCGACAAACGCCAGCACCTCGGCCACCGGCTTGCCCGCGGCGATTTCCTTGACGATGGCCGAACCCACGACGCAGCCGTCGGCCACCCCGGCGATGGCGGCCGCGGCCTCGGGAGTGTTGATGCCGAAGCCGACCAGCACCGGCAAGTCGGTTGCGGCCTTGATCCGGGCCACCTCGGGGCCGACATCGCCCGCCTGCGCCGCCGCCGCGCCGGTGATGCCGGTAATGGAGACGTAATAGACGAAGCCCGAGGTGTTCGTCAGCACCGCCGGCAGGCGGCGGTCGTCGGTGGTCGGCGTGGCCAGCCGGATGAAGTTCAGCCCCGCCGCCTGCGCCGGAATGCAGAGTTCGTCATCCTCCTCGGGCGGCAGGTCGACCACGATCAGCCCGTCCACCCCGGCCGCCCGCGCATCCGCCAGGAACCGGTCCACCCCGCGGTTGTAGATCGGGTTGTAATAACCCATCAGCACGATCGGCGTGCGGTCGTCACCGGCGCGGAAGGCGCGCACCATCTCCAGCGTCTTCTCCAGCGTCTGCCCGCCCGCCAGCGCGCCCTGGCCCGCCGCCTGGATGGTGGGGCCGTCCGCCATGGGGTCGGTAAAGGGCACGCCCAGTTCGATGATGTCCACGCCCGCGCCCGGCAGCCCCTTCATCAGCGAAAGCGAGGTTTCCATGTCCGGATCGCCCGCCATGATATAGGACACGAATGCCTTGCGCCCCTCGCTGCGCAACCGGGTGAAGGTATCGTCGATTCGTGTCATGCTCCGGGGTCTCCCTTGGGCCGCTGCCGCCCGGGTTTGCGCGATCGGCGGGGGAAAATCAATCGCTGCAGGTGCAAAACCGTTCGCTCGGGCAGGGGCGCTTGCTTGACCTTGGCAGCGGTGGCGCCGTAGATGCGCGCGAAACGTGGGCGCGCAACGTGGTCAGGGGAAAAGACATGGGCTTCCGGATGGGAATCGTGGGACTGCCGAATGTGGGCAAGTCCACGCTGTTCAACGCGCTGACCCGCACGGCGGCGGCGCAGGCGGCGAATTTCCCCTTCTGCACGATCGAACCGAATGTGGGCGAGGTGAACGTGCCGGACGCACGGCTGGACCGGCTGGCCGCGGTTGCGGGGTCGGCCAGGGTGGTTCCCGCGCGCATCACCTTCGTCGATATCGCCGGGCTCGTGCGCGGGGCGTCGAAGGGGGAGGGGCTGGGCAACCAGTTCCTTGCCAACATCCGCGAGGTGGACGCCATCGCCCATGTGCTGCGCTGTTTCGAGGATGACGACATCACCCATGTCGAAGGCCGGATCGACCCGGTGGCCGATGCCGAAACCATCGAGACCGAACTGATGCTGGCCGATATCGAATCGATCGAGCGGCGGCTGGCCAACCTGTCGCGCAAGCTGCGCGGCGGCGACAAGGACGCGGTGGACCAGGACCGGCTTCTGCGCGCTGCGCTGGCCGCGCTGGAGGACGGGCGCCCCGCCCGCACGGTTCAGGTGGCCGAGGATGACCTGCGCCAGTGGCGCCTGCTGCAACTGCTCACGGCGAAACCCGTGCTGTTCGTCTGCAACGTGGAGGAAGCTTCGGCGGCAGAGGGCAACAGCCAGTCGGCCCGCGTGGCCGAGATGGCGGCCGCGCAGGGGGCGGGCCATGTGGTCATCTCGGCCCGGATCGAGGAGGAACTCGCACAGCTTGCCGATGACGAGGCGGCGCTGTTCCTCGGGGAAATGGGACTGGAAGAGCCCGGCCTGAACCGCCTGATCCGCGCGGGCTATGCGCTGCTGGGCCTGCAGACCTATTTCACCGCCGGTCCCAAGGAGGCGCGCGCCTGGACCATCCCCCAAGGCACGCTGGCCCCGCAGGCCGCCGGCGTGATCCACGGCGATTTCGAACGTGGCTTCATCCGGGCCGAGACGGTCGCCTTTGACGATTACGTCGCGCTGGGCGGCGAGGCCGGGGCCCGCGACGCAGGCAAACTGCGTGCCGAAGGCAAGGCCTATGTGGTGCGCGATGGCGATGTGCTGAAGTTCCTGCACAGCGCCTGAAGGAGACCTGCAACGCCCGCGGACCGGGCGTTCGTTTGCGTGTCACCCGCGGTGTTGCGCCGTTTGCCCGCGCGCCTGACGCTGCGGGTCGCCAGTCAGCGCATCATCAGCCGCCGGTCGTGCCAGAAACGGCTTGTTTTCAGGATTCGCCCTCCTTATACGGGGCGGCGGAGACGTGGCCGAGTGGTCGAAGGCGCTCCCCTGCTAAGGGAGTAGGCCCGAAAGGGTCTCGTGGGTTCGAATCCCATCGTCTCCGCCATAAATTGGCCCCCAAGTCGCTGCATTTTTTTGGACTTACTCCTAAGCTCGGCGCCGTCAGATACAGATACAATATTGTCACCGGTCGTGCTGCGCGGTCTTCAGGATAGCTGCAAAGGGAGACCAGCGGCTTGAGCCAGCACAGTTCCAATGGCATCATCCTGTAGACCGGGCGTACCCGACCAGACCCTGTCGACGATGAAATTCAAGGCACATACCGGTTCTTGCAGGCTGAGTGTGGTCGCCACCACCCCAAAAAAGATGAAAGAATCGCTCGGATCGGGCTGACACCTCCGCGAATATCATCTGCAACGGTGTGGTCGATCATCCTCCAACACCCAGCCTCCCGGCCACATCCTCAAAGCCGGGATCGGCGGCGTAGATGCGCTCGAACGCGCGCCGGGCGCGGGCGCGTTCCCCCGTATCGTGATAGAGTACGGCGCGGCCGTAGCGGGTCTGGTGCAGCAGCGCGTCGGGGCGGTCCTTGCGGCGGCGGTTGGCCAGGGTGAACACATCGATGGCGGCATCGGGCAGGCCCAGGGCGACCAGCGCGCGGCCGCGGTAGAGCAGGATCGCGGTATCGACCGGGGCCTCGTTTTCAACATGCCCGGTGGCGCTGACCCGGCGGGCCTGTCCCCGCGTGTGCGGGGGAACCTCGCCAAAGGGTCAAGGAAAACGCGCGCGCATTGTGCGCTGGGTCCGCGAAACTGCGCTTTTAGAAACATTTCTTGAGTTTTTGATTGACTCAGCAGGGCATCTTATCCTGAATGAACATACATTCAGAATGCGTCAACGTGAGGGACAGGAACATGACAAAGGGACTGACAGGTGCGGTAGTGATATCGCTTGGCCTTGCTGGCGGTGCGGCGCAAGCGCAGGAGATTTCGTTCGAGGGCAATGTCGGGCTTGTGGCGAACTATGTGTCCTCCGGCTATACGCTGACAGATGGTCGCCCCGCGCTGCAGTTCACCGGGACAGCCTATCTGGGCAATTTCTATGCCGGTCTCTTCGCCTCAAATGTCAATTTCGGGACAGCGGATCGGCTCGAACTGGTCCCCTTTATCGGGTTCTTCTACGAATTCGACATGGGCGTGACTGTGGATCTGGGTTATGAGCACTACTATTACAACAGCTCGGGCTCTGACGGCGGCGGCGTGTATCTGGGTGCCAGCAGTTTCATTGGAGAGAGCCTCTGGGTCGAAGGCCGCGTGCTCCATGAAACGTCACGCAAGGTCTACAACACCCGCGGCACAGTGATGTTCTATCCCAGCGACAGCATCGGGTTGCGGGCTGTTCTGGGGCGCGTGCAATCGAACCAGACCTATTTCTCGGTCGGTGCGGACTATTATGTCACCGATTCGATCACGGCCAGCCTGGACTTTCATCGCGGGCGTGAGACCGGATATTCCGAAAGTGCCATCGTGGCCGGGATCTCCTTCGAATTCTAGGCGCCGCGCATCGAGGCTGGCGTGACTCGTCTGACCGATCCGCTCGCTTCATGGTCAAGGCGGTGGACCCTTGGGGGTGCTTGCGGCCCTATCGATCGGAAGGTCAAGTGAACACAATGAATGAACGCGCAGTCACTGTTCAGGTTCTGGTGATCGGTGCGGGGCTTTCGGGTTTGGCAGCCGCTGGAGCCTTGGTGGCGGGCGGTAGAACCGTGCGAGTGCTCGAGGCAGGCAATCGTATTGGCGGGCGCATCTGGACATCGCGCCTTTGGCCCGAGCTGCCGGTCGATCTGGGTGCAAGCTGGGTGCATGGGGTGAAGGGAAACCCGGTGACGCTGCTGGCCAACAAGGTCAGTGCCCAGCGGGTCGCGACCCGTTACGACAGCGCATTGTGGCTGTCCACCGATGGGCACAAGCTGGATATGGGCGCCGCGCTGGACGAAGCTGATGCCGTGCTGGGCGCAATCCGCGACGCGCACGAGGAGGACGATGACGACATTTCCTTGGCGCAGGCCGTGCTGTCCTCCCGATACTGGGCCGGAGCCGATGACGCGCAGCGGCAGATCTTGCGCAAGTGGATCAATACATCCGTCGAGCATGAGTACGCCGCTGACTGGCGCAGGATATCGACCTGGTATTTCGACCAGGACAAGGATTTCCCCGGCGAGGATGTGCTGTTTCCGGGTGGTTTTGACCAGATCATCCCGGTGATGGCGCGGGGGCTGGATATCACGCTGGGGGCCGCAGTGACGGCGATTGCACCGCAGGGGCGCGGGGCACAGGTGCATCTGGCGGATGGAACCGTGATGCAGGCCGATCATGTGGTCGTGACCGTGCCGCTGGGCGTGTTGCAGCGCGGCACGATCCGGTTTGCCGAACCGCTGAAGAAGAAGCGCCAGAAGGCAATCGACCGCTTGCAGATGGGGCTCTTGAACAAATGCGCGCTGCGCTTCGACCGGATTGCCTGGCCGGGTGATGTGGACTGGCTGCAATGGTTCAGCCCGC
>JAFIEE010000219.1 GCA_020832705.1 Paracoccaceae bacterium | reverse complement strand
CGATCCAGCCCCGCGCCGCCGCCGCCACCGCCGCGCCCTCCGGCACCCGCGCGCCCATGCGTATCGCGGCACCCCCCGCGCCCGGAGCGTTCCGACGACAAGGCATCATGCCCCCTCCCCGCGCAGCGGTCCGCCATCGTTCAGCGCCCCCGCACGCGGGTATCCCAGCACCCAGTCCTCGCGCGGGATATGCGGGAAGCCGCGAAAGTTCAGGAAATTGTCGAACTTGAACCGGCAGGTTTCGGCGCGCTTGTCGCAGCCGGCTTCCAGACGCAGCAGGTCCCCCGGGCGCGGCAGCAGCGCCAGACCCTGCCACAGCTCCACCCGCCGCAACCCGTCCGGACCCGTCCGGTCGGACCGGATCACGCCGGAAAGCCCCGCCGCCGGACCGTCCAGGACCTCGAGCCGCCCGAACGCGAACCAGCGCTCGGAAAACCCCGCCAGCGCGCCGAAGGCAAAGCTGTGCGCCGCCTCGATCACCTCCGCCGCCACCTCCGCCCGAAACCCCGGCGCGCCGAGGTCGAAGCCGCAGGCCGCATCGCCCAGCACCGCGCCGCACTGCGGCTGGAACACCCGCCCGCGCGCCTGGCCCAGCGCCTCGGTCAGGCCGCGCAATTCGGCCCGGAAGGCGCCGCCCGCGCGGGTGATCTCGCCCAAAGTGCCGCGAAAGGCCAGCCGGCGCTGGTCGGGGGATTCCCAGTTGACCTCCCACAGCGCCACCTCGGCGCCGTCATAGCGCCCGGCCATGATGTCGGCCTCGGTCAGACCGGCATCGACCAGCGCGCCCATGGCCTCGGAATTGTCCACCGCCAGCCCGGCGCTGGCCTCCACCGCGCGCGCGCTCAGCCCCGTGTCGGCGCGGAAGGTCACACCGTCAAAGGTCAGGTCCCGGTCATGGTCGGTGAAGCCCAGCACCGCCCCGTCGGCCCGCGTCAGCTTCCAGCAGCGGGCCACCGTGGTAATGCCGGTCTGCAGATGCGCCAGCAGGGTCATGCGCGGATCTCCACCACCGGCACGCGCGGCACCTCGCCCGCGCGGAAACTGGCCATCGAAACCTGGATCACATCGGTGTCGAACCGCACCGGCACGTCGAACTCGAAGCCCGCGCGCACCTCGGCGCCCGCCGCCGGCGGCTCGGCGAAGGTCACCGCACCGGAGGCATGGTCTACCGACCAGCCCCGGCCATCCACCAGCAGATCGGCGCCCAGCGCCACCGACACGCTGCCCGCCACCGGCCGGGTGATTGCGCGCCACGCCACCTGCCCGCCCGAGCGATAGCCCTTGCGCAGATGAAACACCCGCGCCACCCCGTCACCCACTCCAAGCAACTGATCCGTCGCCGCCACCGCGCGCGACGCCGGGGCCGAGCGGTAGTCCGCCCAGTCCTTCCAGCGAAACCCGTGCAACCGCCCGCGCCGTGCCTCGAAAAACGCAATCAGCGCCTCCACATCATCAAGCGCGCGCAGTCCCAGCCCCGCATCATAGCGCCGCCGCGATTGTGCCCAGGGGCTGTTGCGCTCCTCATGCCCGCTGGTCAGGCTCACCACCTCGGTGCGCCGCTCCGGCCCGCCCAGCGCGCCGAAGCTCAGGTTGGCGGGAAAGCGGACATCATGGAACCCGCCCGCCCCGCCGCCGCCGTTGATGGCATCGCTCATGTCAGTAGTTCCTTTCGCCACGGGCCAGCACCCGGCCCAGTTCGGCGGCGATCTGGGTCTGCGAGCGGCGGAAACCCTCCACATCCGGGGTGTGGATGTTCAGCGTCACCTGCACCGGGCGCGCGCCGCCCCCGCCCTGCGCCTGCACCCCCAACCGCCCGTCCGGGCCCCGCGCCAGCGGCATGATCGCCTCCGGCCCCGCCTCGCCCATCAGGCCGGTGGCGCCGCCGCGCATGGGAAATGCCGTGGCCTGCGCGATCACGCCGCCCTTGGCGAAGGGCATCACCCGCCCTGCGGCAAAGGACCCGCCCTGCGCAAAGGGCAGGATCGCGCCCATCAGCCCGCTGACCCCTTGCGCCAGCGCCGCGCCGAACGCACCCTGCACCGGCGCCATCGCCTGGTTGTAGACCGCGCCGGACATGCTCCGCGCCACCACGCGCAGCGCATCCTTCAGCCGCATCCCGTCGAAGACGACCCCGTCAAAGGCGCGCCGCAGCCCGCCGCCGAAGCTGCGCGACAGGCTGTCCACCTGCCGCCCCGTGAAAGCCAGCGAGCGGTCCAGCCCGGCCAGTTCGCCCTCGAACCCGGAGACCAGCGCGGCGGTGTTGCCCAGCCGCGACTCCAGCGCCGCCAGTTGCGCTTCGAAGTCACTCAGATCGGTCATGTGGCTTCCCCTTCCTTACCCCGCGCCCCCTGTCCGGAAAACGCGCCGCCAGTTCCTCCAGCCGCGCGCGGTTCAATGGCTCCGCGCCGCCCTCGAACCCCAGCATCACCGCCAGCTCCACCGGGGTCAGCGCCCAGAACTGCGCCGGCGTCAGCCGCAGGTCGCGCAAGCCCGCCCGCATCAGCGCCGACCAGTCGAAGTGCCGCGCGCCGCTCATGCCGCGCCCGGCCGCGCAAACGCCCGCGCCAGCAGCAGGGCAGCGACCCGCGCCGCCTCGACCGGCCCGCCGCGGATCTCGGCGGCCATCAGGTCCTCGGCCGCACCCTGCCAGCCGCCGCCGCGCAACCCGGCGACGATCAGCGCCAGCACGTCGCGGCTGGAAAACGCGCCGCCCTCGAACCGCTCCACCAGCGCCACCAGGCAGTCCGCGCCCAGCGCCGACTCCAGTTCGGCCAGCGCGCCCAGCGTCAGCTTCAGCACATGGCGCTGCCCGTCGATCCAGAGCGCCACCTCGCCCGCCTGCGGATTCGCCATCCCCCGCGCGCCCCCGCTCACAGCGCCACGAAATCCAGCGCCCCGGCCGAGGCCAGCGCGATTTCATACGTCGCCTCGCCATTGTGGCTGCCGCCGTAATCCAGCCCGGTGATCTGGAACCGCCCCTCGATGATGCCGAAATCCGGGATCACCACCTGAAATTCCGGCACCTCGCCGTTGAAGAAGATGGCGCGCGCGCGCTCGTCCGTGCCGGCATCGCGGAACACGCCCGAACCCGAGATCGCCGCCGACTTCACCCCCGCGCCGCCCAGCAGCTCGCGCCAGCCGCCGGCACTTTCCAGGCTGGTCACATCCACCGTTTCGGCGTTGAAGCTGATGCGCGTGGCACGCAGCCCCGCCACGGTCTCGAACTGGCCGTCGCCGGTCATGTCCACCTTGATCAGCAGGTCCTTGCCGTTCTGCGCCCCCATGGGAAGTCTCCTTGTGTCGCGGCTGCAAGCCGCCGAATTTGCGATTGTCGGCGCGCGCGGCGCTCAGTCATCCTCGACCCGGGCGCGAAAGCGCAGGTCGATCCGGCGCACGCGGCCGCCACGCTCACGCTTCGCCTCGGCGCGGTCGAACCACAGCCCCACCAGCCGCCCGCGCGACAGCGTCAGATCGGCCCCCGCCAGCAGGTCCGAAATCCGCCCCGCCGCGGCCTTCGCCTGCAGGAACCCCGCGGCGTCCGAGACGACCGAAATCACCAACCGATGTTCCGCTCCGCCCCCGGTCCTGTCCGACCGGTCCAGCGCCTCCTCGGCGCCGATCAGGACATGGGTGCCGCGCGGGTCGGCCGGCGGCGCGGCATCATGGATGGCGCCACCCACCGCCTCCGAAAGCACCAGGTCGCCCGACAGGCGCGCATGCAGCGCCGCCTGCAGGGCCGCGGCCATGGCGTAGCTCATGCCGGGTCCTCCGCGATCGCGCTGCAGATCAGGTAGCGGCCTTGCGCATCGGCCTCGGCCACGCTGAGCACGCGGAAGCGGCGCGTGCCGTCCTCGACCAGCCGCTGGCCCGGGCGCGGGCGCGCCTCACTGCCCACCGGCGCGCCGCGAACCGTGATGCGCAGCCGCTGAAGCGCTTCCGGGCCAGGATCGGCCAGCCGCTCGGCGCCCTGGCCGCCGGGCCTGATCTCGGCCCAGAGCGTGCCCAGCGGGGTCCAGGTGATCACCTGCCCGCCCGCCCCGTCCGGGGCCGCGACCGGCGCCTCCAGCACCAGCGCGCGCGTCAGCCGGGGCGCACTCATGCGCCCCCTCCCAGACGCACCGCCCGCCAGGGCGCACAAAGCGCCGCCACCGTCTGCGGCAGCGCCCCCGCCCCGCCACTGACGTCGCGGTCCTCGTAATGGCGCGCGGCCAGCAGCAGGACCGCCTGCGCCAGATCGGGCGGCAGGTCGGACCAGTCAGGGCCGAACCCGGCCTGAAACCGCACCCGCGCGGCGCCGCCCCAGGGGATCGTCGGCAACACCGCCCCCACCGGCGCCAGCACCGGGCGGTGCCGGTCGGCGATCACCCGCACAAGCGCCGGGTCCACCACCGTCGCAGCCCCGTCGCGCGCGATCAGCGCCACCTCGTCCAGCGCCGCCACCGGCGCCAGGGGCAGCGGCTGCCCGTCGGGCGCGTGCCAGGCCCGCAGCCGCCACTCGAACCCGCGCCGGATCAACGCCTTGCCGGTCCGGCCTTCAACCTGCGCAATGGCCGCGCGCAGGAACCCCGCCAGCAGCCCGTCATCGCTGGCCGCCTCGGCAAAGCCGTGACCCAGCCGCAGATGCGCCCTGAACCCGGCCACCGGCAGCACCTCCGGTGCAATCGCCCCCGTCTCGATCAGTTCCATGGCATCCGCCTCCCCACATCGCCCGCGCCGACAGATCGGCTGCACCATGCCCATTTTCTTGCCCAAAATACTCCCCGGGGGAGTGCCGCCCCCCCCCGGCGCCGCCCGGGGGGGGGAGGCCCC
>JAFIEE010000218.1 GCA_020832705.1 Paracoccaceae bacterium | reverse complement strand
CTCGTCAGGCTCATAACCTGAAGGTCGTAGGTTCAAATCCTACCCCCGCAACCATCTCAACTTGCTGAACCAAGTCCGCAGACAAGGCCGCCCCAAGGGGCGGCTTTCTGCGTTTCTGCACGCCATCAGCCGACATGGCACCCGCGGCCACGGCAAGGATGCCCGCAAGGTCTCCGCGCAGGTCGATGGCCAGCTCGCCGTCCGTCGGCGTCAGCACCACGTCCTTGATGAGCCCCCGCAAAATCTCGGTCGCTTCCATCCGTTGCGCCTCGGTCTCCTCGCGCAGCGCCTCGCACAGTTCACCCACCTGGCGCCGGTAGTGTTGCGCCATCTCGGGGTGCAGAAGCGGCGGAGGCTCTTCGGCGCCGGACAAGGCAGCCTGCAGGTCCTTTTGCCGGGCTTCCAGCTTGAGCATCTTCTGATGCAGCCGGTTCGCGGCCTCGCCCTTCCCATGTTCGAGGATCATGTCGACCAGCGTGTCGAGTTCCCGGTCGATCCGCCGGATCTCTGCCTGCGCGGCTTCGAGCGTGGCGTGGCCCTCGATCCTCTGTCGGTTCACCTCGCGGGTGAACTCCTCGCAGAACTCCCGGAACATCGCCGGATCCATCAGGTGGCGGCGCATGGCGCCCAGCACGCGCTCCTCCAGTTCCTCGCGACGGATGCTCTGGCGGTTCGAACAGGTGCCCTTGTTGCGCGCCGTCGAGCAGCCGACATGGGTGGCCGAAATCATCGAGTAGCCGCCGCCGCAGACGCCGCAGCGCGTCAGCCCCGACAGCAGGTACTTCGGTCGCCTTCGGTCGCGGAAGCTGTTCTCCGTGCCCGCTCCATGCGGTCGCTTGAGCCCGGCCTGGCGCGCCTTCACCGCCTGCCAGAGGTCCTCATCGACGATGCGCAACTCCGGCACCTCCTGGGTCACCCAGTCCTCCGGCGGGTTCGGGCGCGCCTGTCGCTTGCCTGTATCCGGGTCCTTCACGAAGCGCTGGCGGTTCCAGACCAGCCGTCCGATGTAGAGTTCATTGTTGAGGATGCCGGTGCCGCGCTTGGCGTTGCCGTTGATGGTGCTGAAACCCCACTCCCCGCCGGTCGGCGCGGAAATCCCTTCAGCATTGAGTTCGGTCGCGATCCGCTTGGGCGACTTGCCGGCGGCATAGTCGCGGAAGATGCGCCGGATCACCTCGGCCTCCACCGGGTCGATCGAACGCTCCCCGCGTTCCGGCTCGCCCGCGCCATCGATCCGGCGAACCACGTCATAGCCATAGCAGTTCCCGCCGCCCGACCTGCCCATCTCCACCCGTCCGCGCTGCCCGCGCCGGGTCTTGTCGGCGAGGTCCTTCAGGAACAGCGCGTTCATCGTGCCCTTCAGCCCGATATGCAGATGCGTGACCTCGCCCTCGGACAGCGTCACGATCTTCACCCCGGCGAAGGCCATCCGCTTGAAGAAGCCCGCGATATCCTCCTGGTCGCGCGACAGCCGGTCCATCGCCTCGGCGCAGATCACATCGAACCGGCCGCGCCCGGCATCGCTCATCAGCGCCTGGATGCCGGGCCGCAGGAGCGAGGCCCCCGAGATCGCGTGGTCGGTGTACTCCTTGACGATCTGCCAGCCTTCCTGCTCGGCCCGCAGGCGGCAGATGCGTAGCTGGTCGGCGATCGAGGCCTCGCGCTGGTTGTCCGAGGAATAGCGGGCGTAGATCGCAACGCGCATGGCCGGTCCCCGCAGCCCTCAGGGCTGCTCCTTGCCGCCATCCTGCATCTGTGCGCGGTACCAGTCCCGGGCGGCTCTGCGGGCCAGCAAACGCACGAGCGCCATCATACGCGGATCGGGCGGGTTTGGGGAGACGAAAGGAACCGGCGCGGCAGTGTCCCGCCGATCCTCCTCCGTTTGCCTTGTCTCGCCCTTGGCCATCCGTGGTCCCGGTGCTTGCGTCGCCGACAGCCTGCGACCGGAGCAAGGCGGTCGCAATGCGTGCTCTCGGCGCCCTTGGCCCGTCCCGCCCGGGCGCGCCGCGCCGGGGCGGAGTCGATCGCGCTGGATCGTCGCGCAGTGAAAGGCGGCCGTCGGCGCACCCGGTCAGAGTCAGTGGCTGCGCCGGATCCCGTGACGGGTTTGGAGGCGAGGGAGAGGCCCTGCGTCGCCCGTCTCGGGAGATGACCGATGGATGTGCAGGTTCTGGATGGTGGCCGCGACGTGACCGGCGGCTACAAGGTGGATGTGTCGCGCGGCGAGCGTGTGGGGCGGGTCTCGTCGGAATGGTTCAACCGGCCCGATGACGAACGCTTCCTGTCGCTCGACGACCTCTTTGCCTCGGTCAAGGGCCGGGCCGAGCGCAGCCGCACCCGCACCGTGGAGAGCGCCGCGATCCGGGTGGAGGCGAGCCGCGACAACCCCGAGCGGCTGGTGCTGGTGCTGCCCGGCACGGATGCACCCGTCGCGCCGACGCACTGGAGCTTCGGGCAGCTGGCCAGCCTGGTCGGGGCACCCGCCGCTTACTTGCGCCAGCTGCCCGCGCCGCTCGCGGGGATCAACCTCCAGTACGGGCTGACCAACCACCGGGCCGAGCAGATCAAGACGCTGGAGACCGAGGACGGTCGCACCGAACTGCGCGCCGTCACCGGCCCCGACTACGGCCGCATCTACGACCATGAACTGGTCTCGGCCGTCCGCCGCATCGCCGGGAACGGCACCGGCGACACGCGCTGGAAGGTGCCGGGGGTGCTGGACTGGTCGACCGGCATCTACAACCCGCAGGTCGACATCACGCGCGACACGACGACCCTCTACGCCTCCGACCGCGTGTTCCTGTTCCTCGTCGACGACCTGAACCCCATCGAGGCGGGGCGGCTGCCCGACGGGTCGCCCGACCTCTACTTCCGCGGCTTCTACGCCTGGAACTCCGAGGTGGGCGCCAAGACGCTGGGCATCGCCAGCTTCTACCTGCGCGCCGTGTGCCAGAACCGCAACCTCTGGGGCGTCGAGGACTTCCAGGAGATCACGATCCGGCACTCCAAATACGCCGCCTCCCGCTTCGCGCATGAGGCCGCCCCGGCGCTCAGCCGCTTCGCCGAGTCCTCGCCCGCACCCTTCATCGACGGCATTCGCGCGGCGCGGGAGCAGATCGTCGCGCGGTCAGACGAGGACCGTCAGGACTTCCTGCGCAAACGTGGGTTCTCGAAGGCCGAGACGGGGCGGATCGTCGAGACGGTCCTTGCCGAAGAAGGCCGCCCGCCCGAGAGCGTCTTCGACTTCGTGCAGGGGATCACAGCGGTCGCCCGGTCAAAACCACAGCAGGATGCGCGGCTGGTTATGGAGGGGAAGGCGAAGGTGTTGCTGGAAAAGACTGCCTGACTCAATTCGCATTCCAAAATCTCGTACGGAACCTCAACCCCTTTTTAAAACCACTGACAAGGATCGAATATCAGCGTTGGGGTTGAGGCTCCGCCTACTCTGTGCCGTCTGCATCAGCTGAAGTGATTGATTGGGGGCCGCATGACGCTTCATATTCAAGCAAATACTCACCAACAGGCAGAGCTTTGTCGTGTTCGTTGGAGTGTACGTGAACGTTGAAATCGTATGTTGTCCCTGTGTTTGAGCGCACACGAGCACTTGGCGCTCCATCCGGAGATTCCACCAGTCTCGCCGACACCTCCGGTGAGCTTGAAAGGCCGGGTTTGAATCGGCCTGTCCCTGTAAAATTTCGCACGGGCCTCAAGACCGATATTCGAAGTCTGCCGTTATTTGAACCATTATCGGCAGTATCCACTTCTTGGCTGACACTAACCGCCGGCTCCCTGGCCAAAGAATACTCTCTGATTTCCTCAAAGACTGCATCATCGGCCTTTTTACCAATTCTCTCTTGATGAAGCCTTAGGAATTGATCGGTATGATATATTAGGATTTTTCTTCCGGTTTCGTCGAAAGCTTCCTGCAAGAGTTCAAGCCGGGGATTCAGGGTTTTTCCACTCTTTTTCTCCCACCAGTCTTCCTTGGTTTCTGAAGTCACTAGAATGATCGGCGCGTTTTGGGCTTTGCTGTGTGCCAATATTTGTTTCCACATCAGGTAGTCTCCCGCGAACCCCAATCCGTCTTTGCTATCGTCAAGATAGCCAGGAGGTATTTTTTGTTCTTTTCGGCGCTCTGCTTCTTTAAGATCATCGCTAATGCTGTCCGGCTCTGTTCCGATGTGTCCATCCAAGGCGGATTCAAGTCGCTGGACTATTTCATCAGCATCCTCAAAGTCCGGGACCTCTTTGCTTTCCTTATCGATTCCAGCGCGCAGAGCTTCGCTGGCGGCCCGTACGTCTTTCTCAAGCGCCTCGCTAAGTTCCCTGGGGATAACCCGGCAACCTCTTATCGTCCCCACTGTAGTCATCAGAGCCTTTTCCAAATCGTCGATTGGTTTTGTGGCTCTTTCGAAATCGTTCCGCATATCTGTAATGACAACACGTCGATTTTTGATGAATTCTTTGGCGGTTTGGTGCGATATCCAGAACCTGCCCTTAAAACTCTCTAGGGCCAACAATAGCGCTTCACGAGTGGATTTATTATATCGATATAGGTCGAGAATAACGTTGGTATCTACCGTTAGAATGCCGATGTCCCAAGCTGCGTCGTAGTCATCCTTCGAGAAAAAGTACCAAGAGAATCTGTCGCGCATTTTTCCACCACCTAAAGCTGGGTGAAGTCTGGACTCATAGAAGGCATTCTTCAAGGCGTTGCTGCTGCACCCCAAGAGTAAGAGGGGTGCCGGGTTTTCCGTGACGGGTTTGGAGGTCGGGAGAGAGGCTCCCGGCTGGCCCGTCGTGGAGACATCCCGATGACCAAGCAACAGAAAATCACCCTCAGCGCCTCGCGCGACATCCCCTTCAACAAGCTGATGCTCAGCCAGTCGAACGTGCGCCACGTCAAGGCGGGCGTGTCGATCGA
>JAFIEE010000217.1 GCA_020832705.1 Paracoccaceae bacterium | reverse complement strand
CGCTGCAAGGCCTGACAAGCCTGCAGACGCTCCGCCTCGACAGCACACAGGTCAGCGACCTCGCGCCGCTGCAAGGCCTGACAAGCCTGCAGACGCTCCGCCTCGACAGCACACAGGTCAGTGACCTTGCGCCACTGCAAAGCTTGACAAATCTGCAGACGCTCTCCTTCGGCGGCACACAGGTCAGCGACATTGCGCCGCTGCAAAGTCTGACAGGTCTGAAGTCGCTCGGCCTCGGCGCAAAGGTCAGCGACCTCGCGCCACTACAAAGCCTGACAGGTCTTCAGTCACTCGGCCTCGGCGGCACGCACAGCGACCTCACGCCGCTGCAAAGCCTGACAGGTCTGCAGTCGCTCTCCCTCGGCGGCACACAGGTCAGCGACCTCGCGCCGCTGCAAGGCCTTTCAAACTTGCTGTTTCTCAACATCGAGAATACACAGGTCAGCGATCTACGCCCGATTGCATGGCTGAATCAGCTTGCATCAGATGATTCGAAGGCTGGCCTTTTCTTCCGAAACACGGAAGCCACCAAACGCGATGCCCGTTTGGCGCGCTTGGCGGACGACATGGACGACGAGGGCACGGGGCTCGCCCGCCCAGTTCTGCACTATCTGCGCAGCCTGCCGCCCTGGCCCGACCCCTACACCCCCGCCGCCACCCCCGACGGCAGCCCCCCGCAGCCGATTGGGGGCGAGAGTATCGGCGCGCAGGCCCAAGCCCTCAGCGACCTGACGCCACTGGCCGAAGAACTGGTGCAAAACCCGGAAACCGGCCGTTTTTCGGTGAACTACAAACCCATTGAAAAACCCGATTTGTTGGCTGCAACCTTGGGGCAAGTGGGAGATGCAATAGAAGATGTGCTGCAAGACCCATCGAACGGGCTGAACGAAAAATCGCTCGATATCCGCAAGCTGAAACGCACACTGGAACGCTATGCGAACGACCCGCAGCGCGTCGAAATGGATTTCACGACTGTCCATCAAAGCCTGACGCGGCAGATTGCAATCGGGGAGTTGCCGCCCTCAGAAGAGAACCTTGCCTTGATCTCTGCAGTGGAGCAGGGCGCGCAAGGCATCCGCGCGACACATGCCGATGTGGCGGTTAACCGGCGCATCTTGCAGGAACAGAGGCTGCGGGAGCTGACCACCGACGCCGTTGCCACAATCAGGGAGAAGGCCCCGATCGTGCAGGCCATCACCGAAGGCGACATGGCGGAGCAGAGCGCCGAGGACGTTGACTATCTCACCAACGTCTTGCCATCCGCACCACCCCGCCTGCCCGGCGTCACACGCAACGATGCTATCGTGCAGGGTCGCGATGAAGCAGTACGACTCTTCGGTCGCTCGTCACGGATGCTGATCATGCTCAGGAAATCCGGTGACCTGGTCCAGAAACTTCATCAGAGCACGGGCTACAAGGCCGCGGAAATCATGCAGGCGCTGATAGAGTTTGTTAAACTCGGTCATTCCCTCTTCATGTAACGTGCATCCGCACCCCCACCCCGCCTTTTGGCTCGACGCATAGCCCAGTTCCTGCGCGGCCCTGGCGGCGCTCCCGCAGGTGAAGTTTGCGGGCGCCTCGTGCGCTGGGCCAGCGCGCGCGACACGGCGGCGGGCGACAGGTTCAGATGACGGGCAAGATTGGACAGCACGGCCGCCCTGGGCATGACTTCCCCGGAATCGATGCGCGAACGCGCGCGAAACTGCTCAAAGCCGCGGCATCAAGCCTGCGTGCCGACAGCCCGATCCGGGCCGCGCGCGGCACGCCGGGCTTGATGCGCGGCCCATGCGCCCCAACTCCCTTGCATGTTCATCCTGAGCCCCGATACCGTCGCCAACCGCGCCGCGCTGCGCATCAACTGGGTGCCGCGGCGGTTTCTGGGGCGCACAGCGGTCTGGCCGCGGGCTGGCAGCGCGCGGCTGTGGGCGCGGCTGATCTTCGAGATGGAGTTCCTGCGCTACCTGATCGCGCTGTCGCCCTTCGTTATCGCCATGCTGATCTGGCGCGACTATGCCCTGGCCATCGCGCAGGCGCCGATCCCGATGCTGATCCTGATCTTCGTGGTCGAGGCGCGGCTTCTGCGCGCCAGTCCCGCGCGCCGGGCGAAGCTGGTGAGCGAGGACGAGGCCGACCGGGGGTTGGACCTCCTGCGCACGCGGGCGCGCAGGATTCTGACGCGGATCGCCGCTGGGCGGGGGGTGCAGTCCGGGCGGCTGCATCTGGTGATCGAGCAATCGGACCTTCTGCGCGTGCCGGTGCTGACACTTGTGTCGGTGCAATCCGAGGACGGGCCGGAATTGCTGACGCTGGATGCGAAGGAACGCGCGATGATCGCCGGGACGCTGTTTGCCGCGCCGCTGACCGAGCGGGTGCTGCAGCGGATCGGGCTCACGCGCAAGATCGAGGTGCATGACCTGACGTTCGAGCCGTCGCAGACCTCGGGTCATGCGCGGCTGGCGGCGATGATGGCCGCGAAGAATGCGGCGGGGTGAACCAATGCCAGGGCGGCGCGTGTGGCAGACCGGGGGAGCGCCCCCTCAGCGCCCCGCCCGCCCGCCCATGGCGCTTCGGGGGCGCTGCCCGGCGCAAAGGCGCGCCGGGCGGGGCTTCGGTTCCGCTGTCAGCGCGCCAGTGACAGCGCCCGGCCGAAGGGTGGCCCGGGCGGGTCGGCCTGCGGCGCGGCCCAGATGACCGGGAAACGTGGCGGCCGAGCGGGGCCGATGGGGCCATCCATGTCCGACAGGATCACCAGCGCCGAGGCGTCGAGCGCCACGGCCCGCGCCAGAACCGGGGCGAAATCGGTGCCGCCGCCGCGCGGCAGGTCCAGCGCGCGGAGCGCGGCCTCGGCGCGGGCCGGGTCCAGCGGGCAGTCGATGCGGAGCGCTTCGTCGAACACCAGCAGGTGCAACGCGCCCTGCACGCGTCGGGCCACGCCTGTCACCTCGGCCATCAGCAGCGCCAGCGTGTCATCGGCGACCGAGCCCGAGGCATCCAGCGCCAGCACCAGCCGCGGCTGCGCCGTGCCGCGCTGCAGGCGCGGCTGCCAGGGCGGAAGCGGTGCCCCTTCGGACAGCGCGCGGGCAGAGGCCGCCAGCCAGCCGCGCGCCGGGCGCGCGGGGCTGGGCCGGGGCCGGTCGGTCATGGCGCGGGCCAGCAGGCGGCGCAGCACCACCTCCCACGGGGTGCGGGGGCGGGGCAGATCGGCCAGCCGGTGGCCGATCACGCCCAGCCCGAAGCCCGCCACCTGCCCGGCCGCCATGGCGCGCGCCAGATGCGCGTGCCATTCGGCGCGGTCCGGGGGGGTGTCCTCGCCCGCGCCTGCCTGCGTGCCGCTTTCGGGGCGCAGGTCACGGGGGAGCGCGCGCTCCTGCGCCGCGCGCCGGGCGGCCTCGCCCCCCGTCTGCGCGAGCCGGTGGTAGAGCCGTTCGCAATCCCATTCGGCCAGCGCGACGTTGGCGTCGACCTCGGCCCCCTGGCCACGCAGCAGGTCGGAAAGCGTCAGCGCCGGGCGCGGCAGGGCGTGGCCCGCAGCCAGGATCGTCTGATTGACCAGCGCATCACTGGCGATCTGCCACAGCTCCGGGTCGAACCGGTCGCCCAGCCGAAGCGCCATCTCGGCCATGCGCGCGGAATGGCCCAGCGCCACATGCAACACATGGTGACCCGCAAGCCCGATCTGTTCATGCAAGGGCAGCGCGTCGAAGGCGGGGCCGTAGCGGATGTCCTGGCCTTCGGTCTCGGCCGCGCCCGGCACCGTGTCATCGTCGCGGTGGCGACACCAGAGCGACAGCGCGGCGAGCGCGGGGTCAGCCTCGGTCAGCGCCTGCAGCGCGGGGCTGGCGCGGCGCGAGTGGCGGGTCATTCCAGCCCTGCAGCGCCGCGCTCCTGCGCATAGGCGGCATAGGCGGCGGAGTTGAGGAACGCCTCCTGCCATCCGCTGTCCAGCGCCTTGCGGATCAGCAGCTCGAACCCGTGCGTGCAGAGTTCCGCCAGCGGCATGGCGTCGAAGGGCGCCCCGCGCGCGGTGCCCAGGGTGCGAAGCTCCGCCATGATCTCGATGATCGCGGGCAGGGTCCGGGCCCCGGCGCGGGTGATGAGCGCGTAGACCAGCGCCGAAAGCCCGTGCATCGACGCCGGGTAGAGCGCCAACCGGTCGCGGGCGCTGGCCGCGAGCATCGCGTCCAGTTGCACCGTGGCGGCGATGTCTTCGGCGATGAGCTGGAATTCGGCGGCCACAGCCTCGCCCAGCACCCCGGCGATGGCGGTGTTGCGCAGCCGCCGGTCGGGGATGGCGCGCATCAGCGCCGACACCCGCGCCCATGAACGCGGCGTGCAGGCGATCACCTCGCCCCGCCGCAACCCGGTTTCGATGGTGTCCAGCAGGTCCGGGCGCGTGCGGATGAAGGCAATCACGGCCGGATCCAGCCCCTGCGGCACCGCATAGCCCGAAAGCCAGTCATCGGCGGCGGCCGTCACATTCAGGTGGATCAGCCGGTCGCTCAGTGCGGTGCCGATCTCATGCGCGATGGCGCCGTCTTCGACGGTGTTTCCGGCGGCGACCACGAAGCAGCTTTCCGGCAGCCGGTGCGGGCCCACGCGGCGTTCCTGCAACAGCCCGTAGACCGTGGGCTGCAACAGCGGCGAGGCGGCGGTGAGTTCGTCCAGGAACAGGACCGAAGGCTGCGTGGGGTCATCGGGCAGGTCCTCGGGGCGGAACCAGACGGTGCGCCGCGACTCCATGTCGAAAAAGGGCAGGCCGCGCAGGTCCTGCGGTTCGATCGTGGTCAGGCGCAGATCGAAGAGCCGCGCGCCGATGCGGGCGGCGAGGGTCTGCACGACCTCGGTCTTGCCGATGCCGGGCCGGCCGTGGAGCATCCAGCTTGCCAGCAGGCACCCCTCGGCCTGCGCCTGCCAGCCCGCCTCGAGCGCGGCCAGCGCCTGACCGGCAGGGATGGGCGGGGCGTTGATCATGGGCGCGGTCCTTTGCTGCGGGTCATGGGGGACAT
>JAFIEE010000216.1 GCA_020832705.1 Paracoccaceae bacterium | reverse complement strand
CCCCCCCCCCGCCCCCCCCGCCACTCACAAACCGTGCGCAATACGGGCGCGCCGCGCCCCTGTCCGGACCTGAATCGATGAAAGCCAACAGCCGCAGGCATGTGGTCCTGTCATGGCTGATCCTGATCGCATTGACCGCGATCCTGATCGGACTTGGCGAATTCATGCTCTGATCTTGCGCAGAAATGACTTGAGTTGCCGCCGCGATGACGCACCCTGCCCAGGTCACAAGGAACAGGAGAGACGCGGATGCTCATGGAATTTCGCGAATTCATCGCCCGCGGCAATGTCATGGACCTTGCCGTGGGCATCATCATCGGCGCGACCTTCACCGCCATCGTCAGCTCGCTGGTCGAGGACCTGGTCAACCCGCTGCTGGGGCTGATCATCGGCGGGGTCGATTTCTCGGGGCTCAGCTTCGGGCTGGGCGACGCGCAGTTCATGTACGGGAACTTCATCAACGCGGTCATCAAGTTCCTGATCACCGCCTGGGTGGTGTTCCTGCTGGTCAAGGCCGTGAACCGCATGCGCCGCATCGGCCGCAAGCCGGAGCCCGAACCCCGGCCCGAGCCCGAGCCCGAGGCGCCCAGGGGACCGACGACCGAGGAACTGCTGGCCGAAATCCGTGACGTGCTGAAAGCCCGCCAGCCCTGACCCGGCCCTCAGTCGCGGGCCCTCAGTCGCGGGGCGGGCACGCAATGGCCGCATCCGCCGGTGGCAGGTGTCAGACCAGGAACCCGCCGTCGCTGTCATCGCCGGTTTCTTCCAGCAGACGGTCGATGTCGGGCACGGTGATCTGGCGCTTGCCCTCGGTCACGATGATCCCGTCCCGGCGCAACGCGGACATCTGCCGACTGACCGTTTCCAGCGTGAGCCCGAGGTATTCCGACATCGCCTCGCGCGTCAGCGGCAATTCGAAGCTGATGGCGCCATCGCCTTCGGACAGCCGCAGTGACGCATCGCGCCGCGCCAGGATCGCCAGCAGGCTTGCGATCTTCTCGCGCGCGGTCTTGCGGCCCAGGAGCAGCATCCATTCCCGCGCCGCGTCCAGTTCATCAAGCGTCATTTCCAGCAGCCGCTGCCCGATGTGCGGCGTGCGCAGCATCATTTCCTCGAACGGTTTCTTGCGGAAGCAGCACATTACCAGATCGGTGGTGGCGGTCACGTCATAGGGCGCGGCCTCGCGCCCCGGACGACCGACAAAATCCGATGGCAGCAGAAGGCCCACCATCTGCCGCCGCCCGTCCTCCATGGTCTGGCTCAGCGTCGCGATCCCGGTGACCACCGAGGCCACGAAATCCATTGCATCGCCGGACCAGGCCACGGTCTGCCCGGCCTCGAAACTGCGGTAATACTTGATCTCTTCAAGCAGGGCGAGTTCGTCGCCATCGCAGCGCGCACAAACGGCGCGGTGCCGGATCGGGCAGTCACCACACTTGACGTGAATGAATCTCGGGGCTGTCATGGTGCGGTTCATGCGGGTTGATCCAAGTCAATGCAACTATCGTTCTTACGCCAGATACTGGGGGCATGACAAGCAAAGCCCACCTCGCCCGCCTCGGCCTGTTCGACGCCCGTGTACCGCGCTACACGAGCTATCCCACCGCCCCGCAGTTCAAGCCTGGCATGGGATCGAAGCAATTCACCAACTGGATCGGCGCCATTGCGCCGGGGAGCCGGATATCGCTCTACCTGCATGTGCCTTTCTGTCGCAGGTTGTGCTGGTTCTGCGCCTGTCGGACGCAGGGCACGCGGACGGATGCGCCGGTGCTGGCCTATGTGGAAACGCTCAAGGCCGAACTGGAGCTGCTGCGCGCCGCCCTCCCCGAAGGCGTGACCCTTTCGCGCCTGCACTGGGGCGGGGGCACGCCGACGCTTCTGCCGCCCGCGCAGATGCGCGATCTGGCGGCGAAGGTTTTCGATGTGGTGCCGCTGGGCGACGGTGCGGAATTCTCGGTCGAGATCGACCCGAACGAGATCGACGACGCGCGCCTTGACGCGCTGGCCGAGGCGGGGATGAACCGGGCTTCCATCGGGGTGCAGGATTTCGATCCGCACATCCAGGCGATCATCGGCCGTGACCAGAGTTTCGAGATCACCCACGCCGCGACCGAAGCGATCCGCGCACGGGGCATCGCCAGCCTGAACGCCGATATCCTGTATGGCCTGCCGGACCAGAGCACCGCGCGGATGACCGATTCGGTGCAGAAACTGCTGTCGCTGAACCCCGACCGGGTGGCGCTTTACGGCTATGCACATGTCCCGTGGATGGCGCGGCGCCAGCAGATGATCCCCTCGGACAGCCTGCCCCGCCCCGAGGAACGTCTGGGCCTTTACGATTCGGCGCGGCGGCTGTTCCTGTGGGACGGGTATGACGAGATCGGCATCGACCACTTCGCGCGACCGCATGACGGGCTGGCGAAGGCGGCGCGGGCCGGGACGCTTCGGCGGAATTTCCAGGGCTACACCGATGACGTCGCGCCGGTGCTGATCGGGCTCGGGGCGTCGTCGATCTCGCGCTTTCCGCAGGGCTATGCGCAGAACGCGCCGGGCACTTCGGACTGGACCAAGGCGGTGCGCGCAGGCCGGTTCGCCACCGCGCGCGGGCATGCCTTCGCGGGCGACGATCTGCTGCGCGCCCGGATCATCGAGATGCTGATGTGCGGGTTTGCCACCGATGACGCCGAATTGCGGGCCACCTTCGACGTGTCGCCCGCGCAGCTTGGCGCGCTCTATCGCCCAGCGCTGGAACGCTTCGACGGGTTTCTGGAATGCACCCCGCGCGGCCTGCGCATCCCCGAAGCCGGTCGCCCGCTGACGCGGATGATCGCCGCGGCCTTCGACGCCTATGCCATGTCGCGCGAGGGCCACAGCACCGCCGTGTGACGTGACGCGGCGGCGGGTTGCGGGGGCAAAGCGGGAGTCTTGCGGCGCGGGTCAGCCGCAGGCACCGACGAGCACGACGCCGCGCCGCCTTCACGGCCATGAATCCCGCAGCGATGGGCGCCCCGCGCATTCCCGTGCGCGGGCGCGGCAATGTTCTCCGCTCACGCGGCCGCGCGCCGGTGGCGCAGATAGACCGCGATCATCCAGCCCAGCATCACCGCGTTGAGAATGTGCCACATGAAATGCGTGCCGATGGGGATCACATCGCAGACTGCATCATCCGCCCAGCGGAACCCCAATGAAACCAGCAGGATCGCGGCCCCGATCAGCAACCCCCGCCCGGTCGCCGTCCCGCGCAGGACCACGCCATACAGCGCAATCAGCAACGCCACCGACAGATAGGCCGCATTCGCCCCCAGCCCCGGCGCCAGCAGCCCCAGCCCCCAGGTCACGCCCGCCGCATAGGGCACGAACAGCGCCACCGCACCCGCGCCGCCGACCAGCCCGAGGCCCAGGAAATCGCGTGTGGCGGCGAACAGATAAAGGAGGATGAACACCAGGATCGGCAGCACATCGGCCAGCCCCGCCCAGCGGGTCGCGTGTGTGTGCCACAGGAACGAACCCACCCCGATCACCGCCAGCACGACCACCAGCGCCTGCGCCATCGGCACCCCGCGTGCGCGCGGCCACATTACCGCCGCCGCGATCAGGAAGGCCGCGTTGGTCACGGCGTTCACCGGCTCGGCCCAGAAGCCGAAATCCCCGCGTTCGCAATAGGCGATGACCTGTTCCGACCACATCAGCGCAACCTTTCGAAGAATCCCCGCAACAACGCCTCGGCCTCGGCCGCGCCGATCCCGTCATAGATTTCGGGCGCGTGGTGGCATTGCGGGTGCGCGAAGACCCGCGCGCCATGGGCCACGCCACCGGACTTGGGGTCGGCCGCGCCGAAGTAAAGCCGCCGGATGCGGGCAAAGCCGATGGCGGCGGCGCACATTGGACAGGGTTCCAGCGTCACATAGAGGTCATGCCCCGGCAGCCGCTCGCTCCCCGCCGCAACGCAAGCGGCGCGGAGGGCCAGGATTTCCGCATGCGCCGTGGGGTCCGCGTGTTCGCGGGTGCGGTTGCCTGCAGCCGCGACCACCTGCCCGCCCGGCGCCACGACCACCGCGCCCACCGGCACCTCGCCGCGCGCGCCTGCGGCGCGGGCCTCGGCCAGGGCGGCCTCCATATGGCTGTGAAACCGGCTCATGTGCTGTTGATGCCCGCCCCCCGCATGCCCTGCAAGCGCCGATCACCGCTTTCGCGGCGCGGGCTTTGGCGCTATGGCACGGGCCATGACACAGGAATCCGAGAAAGGCGAGCGCATCGCCAAGGTGCTGGCGCGGGCCGGCGTGGCCTCGCGCCGCGATGCCGAGGCCATTGTGACGGCGGGCCGCGTGGCGGTGAACGGGCGGCGGATCGACAGCCCGGCGCTGAACGTGACCCCGCGCGACCGGATCACCCTGGACGGCAAGCCCCTGCCCGAGCCCGAGCCCGCTCGCCTCTGGCTCTATCACAAGCCGTTGGGCCAGGTGACCACCGCACGCGACGAGAAGGGCCGCGAGACGGTGTTCGACAAGCTCCCCGAGGGGCTGCCGCGGCTGATGTCGGTGGGGCGGCTGGACATCAACTCCGAAGGGCTGTTGCTGCTGACCAATGACGGCGAACTGAAGCGGCGGCTGGAACTGCCCTCCACCGGCTGGCTGCGCAAGTATCGTGTGCGGGTGAACGGGCGCCCCACGGATGCGACGCTGGACCCCCTGCGCGCGGGGATCACGGTGGATGGCGAGCATTTCCAGCCGATGATCGTCAGCATCGACCGCCAGCAGGGCGCCAATGCCTGGCTGACCGTGGGCATCCGCGAAGGCCGCAACCGCGAGGTGCGCCGCGCGATGGAACATGTCGGCCTTGCGGTGAACCGGCTGATTCGCGTCAGCTACGGCCCGTTTCAACTGGGCCAGCTTGCCGCCGGCGCGCTGTCCGAGGTCAAGCCGCGCGTCTTGCGCGACCAGCTTGGCATGGCGCCCGCACCCGACCCCGGTCAGACCCCGGCGCCGCGCGGCAAAGCCGGTGCGAAACCGGCCCGCAGTCGCAGCGCCGCGGCACCGCCGCGCGCCGAAAGATCCGGCCCCGCGACCGCCGCACGCCCCGCGACCGCCGCACGCAAGGCGCCCG
>JAFIEE010000215.1 GCA_020832705.1 Paracoccaceae bacterium | reverse complement strand
TTCATATTTCTAGTTGGGGGCGGGGGGGCGGGGGGTGATTCGCTCCGCGGGCGCGCGCGGGCACGGCTCATGCGTCCTGCATCACGTCAGGCAGGGATCGCGCGGCGCGGTCCATCCAGCCGGGCACCGGCAGGCCCTTTTCGCGCAGGAAGCCCGGATTGAACAGCTTCGACTGATAGCGCGTGCCGTAATCGCACAGGATCGTGACAATGGTGTGCCCCGGCCCCATCTGGCGCGCCATGCGGATCGCACCCGCCACGTTGATGCCCGACGATCCTCCCAGGCACAGCCCCTCGTGCTCCAGCAGGTCAAAGACCACCGGCAACGCCTCGGCGTCCGTGATCCGCGCACAGAAATCGGGGGTGAACCCTTCCAGATTCGCGGTCACCCGCCCCTGCCCGATCCCTTCGGTGATGCTGGAGCCTTCGGCCTTGAATTCGCCGGTGGTGTAGTAGCTGTAAAGCGCCGCGCCTTCGGGGTCGGCCAGCCCCATCTTCACGCCCCGGGGCTGCAGCGCCTGCGCCACCCCCGCCAGCGTCCCGCCAGACCCTACCGCGCAGATGAACCCGTCGACCTTGCCGCCGGTCTGGTCCCAGATCTCGGGGCCGGTGCTGTCCACATGCGCCTGCCGGTTGGCCACATTGTCGAACTGGTTGGCCCAGATCGCGCCCTTCGGCTCGGTGGCGGCCAAAGCCTCGGCAAGCCGACCGGAATAGCGCACATAGTTGTTGGGGTTGCGATAGGGCACGGCGGGCACCTCGACCAGTTCCGCCCCGGCCAGCCGCAGCATGTCCTTCTTTTCCTGGCTCTGGGTCTCGGGGATCACGATCACCGTGCGGAACCCCATGGAAGCACCCACCAGCGCCAGCCCGATGCCGGTGTTTCCGGCCGTGCCCTCGACGATCGTGCCGCCCGGTTGCAGCGCCCCGCGGGCCACCGCATCGCGGATGATCCACAGCGCCGCGCGGTCCTTGACCGACTGGCCGGGGTTCAGGAATTCGGCCTTGCCCAGGATCTCGCAGCCGGTTTCCGCGCTGGCGCGGGTCAGGCGGATCAGGGGCGTGTTGCCGACGGCATCGGCAAGGTTTGCGCGTATGGTCATGCGGGCTCCGTGATGTGAACGGGCGCATATTCGGCCCGGGCGCGGCGAAACGCAAGCCGCGCGCGCAGCCCAGCACGGTCACACCATTGCAAGAACGCCGCGCCGCTCAGCCCAGCGCCCCGCGCTGTTTCAGGCTGCGGGCATAGACCCAGAGCACCAGCGGCACCAGAAGCTGCGCGCCCAGCATCTGTTCGGCAGCAATGCCCATGAACGGCTGCGGCCCGGCTGTGGAAAACTGCACCAGCCACAGCCCCTGCACCGCCGCGGCAATCAGGGTGAAGGCAAAGCACAGCACCGCCATCCGGTCACGCAGCAGCAGCAGGATCGCAGAAAACAGACCCAGCCAGACCGCCACCCCGGTCGCCACCGCGGCCCAGAGCGGCATCGCCTCGGGCGCAGCGCCAAGACCTTCGGGCAACATGGGCAGCGTGGCGACCCCATCGTAGCGCGCCGCAAGATAATCGAGCGCAAGCGCCACATACCAGACAAGCGCCAGCAACGACATCAGGACCAGCAGGGGCGAACGGGGGGTGGCAGGCGTCATGACAGTCTCCGGATGAAATTTGCGTCAGACTGCCCTGCAAGGCTCCGGCTGTCCAGTCCACAGCCGCACCGGCCGCCAGTTTGTCCGTCTTTGGCCCGCCCGCGCAGGCAAAGCGGTTCGACAGGCAAGAAAATGCCGAGCGGTTTGCGCTCGCGGGCCATGGCGCCTAGGTCCGGGGGGCAGACAGTGACTGCGAAACCGAAACGACAGGAGTTCTTCATGGCATTCACACGCACCCTCGCCCCCGCTGCCCTGGCCATCGGCATGGCCTTCGGCGGGATCGGCGCGACACCGGCGCTGGCCCAGTCGGCGCCCCCGGGCGCGGAGTTGATCGAGCAGGAGGAAAAACTCGATGCCTTCATCGACGCGGCCATGGCCGTGGCCGATGTCCGCGACGCCTATCTGCAAAGCCTCGAATCCGCCGAGTCCGAGGACGAGCAGAACCGCATCATCGAAGAGGCGAACACGGCGATCCTGACCGCGGTCGAGGAGACACCGGGCATCACCGTGGACGAATACATCGCCATCGGCGATGCCGCAGCCGCCGATCCGGCCCTCAACGAGATGCTGAACGCGCGCTTCGCCGAACTGCACGGGACCGACTGACCCCGCAGAGGGATGCGCGCGGCAAAGGCGACAGCGGCGCGCATCCGCTCCATCCGGACCAAAATCTGCGTCTGGAGACCCCGGCGTTAGCGCTGACAGGAAAAGATTGCGCTAACGTCCTGCTAAAGAACGGGTTTCGCCCTTTTTCGACCCGGTATCCCCGCGTATACGCTTATGCAGGGGCTGCGACTGCCGGGAACGCGAAGAAAGGGGCCGACATGACCATTACCATCGGGATCAACGGATTCGGACGGATCGGGCGCTGCACGCTGGCCCATATCGCCGAAAGCGCGCGCAACGATGTCGAGGTGGTGCGCATCAACGCCACCGGCCCGATCGAAACCAACGCTCATCTGCTGAAATACGACTCGGTCCACGGCCGCTTTCCCGGCACGGTGCGCGTGCAGGGCGACAGCATCGACCTTGGCCGGGGACCGATCAAGGTCATGTCGACCTATGATCCGACCGAACTGGACTGGGACGGCGTGGACGTGGTGCTGGAATGCACCGGCAAGTTCAACGCCCGGGACAAGGCCGCCGTGCACCTGACCCGCGGCGCGCAGCGGGTGCTGGTCTCGGCCCCCGCCACGAATGCCGACAAGACCATCGTCTATGGCGTGAACCACCGCGCGCTGACCTCCGAACACCTGGTGGTCTCCAACGGGTCGTGCACCACCAATTGCCTCGCCCCGCTGGCCAAGGTGCTCAACGATGCCATCGGCATCGAATCGGGCATCATGACCACGGTGCACAGCTATACCGGCGATCAGCCGACGCTGGACCGCCGCCACAAGGACCTCTATCGCGCCCGGGCCGCGGCCATGGCGATGATTCCCACCTCCACCGGCGCCGCAAAGGCCCTGGGCGAAGTGCTGCCGGAACTGGCGGGCAGACTGGACGGCACGGCGCTGCGCGTGCCCACCCCGAATGTGAGCGCGGTGGACCTGACGTTCCAGGCCGCAAGAACCGTCACTGTGGCCGATGTGAACGAAGTGGTGCGCGAGGCCGCCGCCGGGGCCATGGGCGCGGTGCTGGCCTATGACCCGGAGCCCAAGGTCTCGATCGATTTCAACCACACCACGCATTCGTCGATCTTTGCCCCCGACCAGACCAAGGTCGTGGGTGGGCGCACGGTGCGCGTTCTGGCATGGTATGACAACGAATGGGGCTTTTCCTGCCGCATGGCCGATGTCGCGGCGGCAATGGGACGGCTGATCCACTGACCTGCCGGGCGCGGCCCGGCGCAACCGCCCGGGACGCAGCACGGAGACGCGCCACCATGACCAACAGCATCGCCGCCGGGATTGCCGTGGTGGTGGCCGGGCTTGTCGCGGCGGATCTGGCGTTCGGCTGGGGCGGGACGCTGTTTCTGGCGCAGCGCTTCGTGGTCCTTCTGGAAAACCTTGCCATCTGGCGCTGACGCGGGCCATGGGGCACCCACCGCCGCGCTGGCCGCAACGCGGCTGGCGCGGCTCATGGCGTGCGCGCGGCACGCGCGCGCCTTTTGGGAAAACACGCGCTCAGGGGCGGAACACCACCAGCCGCCGCGCAAGCTCCGCAATGCCGGCCGCGTCGGCATTGGCAAAGGCGATGCGCAGGTGCCGCGCGCCGTCCGCGGCCTGCGGCATGAACATCGTGCCCGGCAGGACAAGCACCCCCGCGTCACGCACCAGGCGCGGCGCCAGCGCGCCTGACCCCATGTCGAACGGGTGCCGGACCCAGGCGAAATAGGCCCCGCAGCCCTCGACCGTCCAGCCCGGCAGCCGTCCGAGCGCGGCCTCGATGGCCGCGCGCCGCGCCAGGATCTCCGCCCGCTCGTCGGCCAGCCAGTCGCCCAGATGCGCCAGCCCCCAGAGCGCCGCCTTCTGCCCCAGCGCCGTGGGGCAGATCGCCACGCAATCCAGGAACTTCTCGGCCTGCGCCAGCCGTCCCGGGTTGGCGAGCATCGCCCCCACCCGGTGCCCGGTCAGCCGGTATGCCTTGGAGAAGGAATAGAGGTGGATCAGCACCTCGTCCCATGCGGGATCGGAGAACAGGTCATGCGGCGCCCCTTCGGCGGCGTGAAAATCGCGATAGGTCTCGTCCAGCACAAGCGCGATGCCGCGCGCCCGCGCCAGATCGCGGAACGCCGCCAGCAGCGCGGGCGGGTATTCCACCCCGGCGGGGTTGTTGGGGCTGACCAGCACGATCGCGCGGGTGCGCGGTCCGATCAGCGCCGCCGCCGCCGCCGGGTCGGGCAGCATCCCCGCCCCGCAGGGCAGCGGCACGGCTGCGATGCCGCTCATGTCCAGCCACATCTTGTGGTTGAAATACCATGGCACCGGCAGGATGACGGCATCCCCCGGCCCTGCCAGCGTGGCCATGGCGGCGCAGAAGGCCTGGTTGCAGCCCGCGGTGATCGCCACCTGTTCCGCCTTCACCGCCCCGCCGTGGATCGTCGCCGTCCGCGCCGCCAGCGCCGCGCGCAACGCGGGCAGACCCAGCACCGGCCCGTAGAGGTGGGTGTCCGATTCGGCCAGCGCGTCCGCCATCGCCGCGCGCAGCCCCTCGGGCGGCGGGTCCACCGGCGCGGCCTGGCTGAGGTTCAGAAGCGGCCGGTCGGGCGGGAAAGTCACCCCCTCCAGCCAGCGCCGCGCTTCCATCACCGGGGGCGCGAAGGCCTCGGCCAGCGCGGGGTTCAGTGGGGCCGACACCGACATGGCTCACCTTCCGAAACGATACGTTGCGCCGGGTATAGGCGCGCTCGCCCGCCCGTGGCAAGCGCCCGCGCAGACACCACTGCGCCCCCCGGGGGCGCCGGGGCGGGGGGCGCGGGGGGGGGGGCCCGGCCCGGCCGGGGCGCGCGGCGGGCGGGGGGGGGGGG
>JAFIEE010000214.1 GCA_020832705.1 Paracoccaceae bacterium | reverse complement strand
CCCGCGAAGTGCCATGGGCGGGTGGCGGGGCGCTGAGCGGGCGCCCGGGGCGCGCGCGGCGGTCGGATCCGGCGCGTCCGGCAGCGGGCAGCACCCTGGCCAGCCCGCGCCGCCTCCGTTCGCGCGACCCTCAGGGCAGGCGCAGCGCGTCCAGAAACGCCTTGGCGTCCATGAAGGCGCGGCGGCGGGTCTCGGTCATGGCGCTTGCTTCCGCATCCGCGCCCCATTGCGCGATCTGCCACTCCTCCTCGATGCGCGAGGCCGCCCAGAGCGCGTCCGGCGCCTCGCGGTCCTCTGCCGCCGCCAGCCCGATCACCAGCGAACCCGTCAGCGCCACCAGATCATGCAGCGCGGTCAGTTCGAACGCCGACATCGCCGCGACCGGCGCGCCCAGCGCGTCCAGCGCCTCGGGCGCTTGCGGCCGGTGGATCACGCCCGTGCAGACCGTCAGCCGCGCGCCGAACCGCGCCGCCGCCCAGTCCACCAGCGGGTCCCAGGCCGCGGCCTCGGCGGCGACCAGCCCTTCGGGCGCTTCGGCCCGGTAGCAGATCAGGTCCGAATCGCCATAGGCGGCGATCATCGCGGCGACCTCGGCGTGCTGGCCGCGCACCTTGTCGATGGCGGCGTTTGCGGCGCGGGTGGCGGGCATGGCGCCGGGGTCGATCATCTGGTCCTGTGCGCGCCATTCGGCGGCGATCCGGTCGGCCAGTGCGCGGCTGGGCACCGCCAGCGGTGCGCGCGCGGGGGTGCGCACCGGGCGTCCGTCCAGCGCCACGGAGAAACCGTCCGCCGCCTGCGTCACGGCAACCTCGGTCCAGAACCGCCGTTTTGCCCAGCCGCTGCTCATGCCGCCGCCGTCCAGAGGGTGCCCAGCGCGCCGGGCAGCGCGTCAAAGCGGTCGATCACCGCCACTGCGCCCGCCGCGTGCAGGTCGGCGGCGGGGTGATAGCCCCAGCCGACCCCCAGTGCCGCCATCCCGGCGGCGCGCGCCATGTCCATGTCGAAACTGGTATCGCCGACCATCACCGCGCGCGTGGCCTCGACCCCGGTTTCGGCCAGCGCGCGTTCCAGCATCGACGGGTGTGGCTTGGACGGGTGGTCATCTGCCGTCTGCACGGTGACGAAGCGCCCCGCCAGCCCGTGCGCGTCCAGCAGCGCCTCCAGCCCCCGCCGCGACTTGCCGGTGGCGATGCCCAGCAGAACCGCCGGATCGTCCGCCAGCGCATCCAGCGCCGCCAGCGCGCCCGGGTAGAGCGGCGCCGTCTCCTTCAGGCGCATCCGGAAGAAGGCGTCACGATAGGCTGCCACCAGCGCCGCGCCGTCGGCCTCGGGCGCCAGCCGCGCCATGGCCACCGGCAGCGACAGGCCGACGATCCCCAGCACCTGCGCGCGCGGTGGCAGGGGCGCGCCCACGGCATCGAAGGCCGCCGCCATGGCGCCCAGGATCAGCGCCTGGCTGTCCACCAGCGTGCCGTCCACGTCAAAGACCACCAGCCGCAGGGTCATGGCGGACCTTCGGCGAAGGGGTCTTCGGGCACCTCATCCTCCCGGAAGCCCAGCGTCGCCCAGGTCCGCGCCATGTGCGGGGGCAGGGGGGCGGTCAGCGACACGGGGGCGCCGGTGACGGGGTGGGTGAAGCGCAGGCTGCGGGCGTGCAGGTGCAGCTTGCGGCTTATCTCGCCCCCCAGTTGCGCGCCCCAGCCGTCGCCCGGGTTGTCCTGCCCGGAGCCGCCGTATTTCCCGTCGCCGACGATCGGATGCCCCAGTTCGGCCATATGGGCGCGCAACTGGTGCGTGCGGCCAGTGATCGGCGCCAGCGCCACCCAGGCCGCGCGCTTGCCCAGTGCCTGAAGCACCGCATAATCGGTGGTGGCGCGCTTGGCGCCGGGGGTGTCGGCCACCGCATCGGGGTGGATGCAGCGCGTCTTCTCAGCGCGCGGCGCGCCGGCCTTGACCAGCCCGTAGCGGATGGTGCCCATGCGCGGGCCGGGCACGCCGGCGACCACGGCCCAGTAGAGCTTGCGGGTCTCGCGGGCGCGGAAGGCCTCGGCCAGTCGGCGGGCCACGCGCGGGGTGCGGGCCAGCAGCATCAACCCCGAGGTGTCGCGGTCCAGCCGGTGGACCAGCACGGGGCGCTCCTTGTAGCCGAAGGTCAGCGCAGGCGTAAGCCCGTCCACGTGGCGCGCGCCCTGCCCGCTGCCGCCCTGACTTGGCAGGCCCGGGGGTTTGTTCAGCGCGATGATGTGCTGATCCTTCCACAGCACGGCGGCCTGGATCATCGCCGCATCGGCGTCGCCGGGTTCCGTGCGGGCGGGTCCGGGCGCAGGCTTGGCCGGGGCAGCAGGCAGAGGGGGCAGGCGCAGGGTCTGCCCGGCCGCGATCCGGGTGCTGGCCTTGACCCGGCCGCCGTCGAGGCGGATCTCGCCCTTGCGGCAGGCCTTTTCCACCCAGCCCTGCGTGAGTTGCGGGAAGCACCGCTTCAGCCAGCGGTCCAGCCGCTGGTCCCCGTCATCGGGTGGCACGGTGAGGGTCTGCACGCCACTCATGGGCGGGCTCCGGACGGGAAAGGGGCGCGGGTCATGGCGCTTCCCTTCCCGTGCCGGACGCGGCTTGTCAACCTTTCGCCTCAACCATCCGTGGCACATTCATTGGCGCGGGCCGCGGCGCGGGCGCGGCGGCGGCTGCGGGCGTAGAGCCAGGGCGCCAGCGCACGGTCATACACCATCACTGTCACCTGCCGCAGGCCCGGCAGCGCCACCAGCCGCCCCAGCCAGTGCCAGCCCGGCAGGCGGCGCCAGAGCGCAAGGAAGGCCTCGACCCCATCGAGCAGCCGCTCGCCTTCGAGCGCATGCAGCCGCCGCAGCGCGCGGTCGCGGTCAAGCCCCAGGTCGGCCAGCGGCGCATCGTGCAGGTCGGCGAAGCGCAGCGGCGCGGCGTGGCGTTCAGCGAGGCGCCGGTAATGCGCGATCTCGGCCCGGCAGATGGGGCAACGGTCGTTGTAGAGCACGGTCAGGGTTTTCATTGGGCAGGAAATGGCGCACGGACAGGCGAAGTCCAGTGGCCGGGTGCACGCATTCGCGCTATCACCCGGCCATGACCGGTTTCGCCGCGCCCCTGGCCCTGACGCTGCCCACCCCCGAGACCACCGCCGCGCTGGCGGCATGGCTGGCGCCGCGTCTGCGGGCCGGGGATGTGCTGCTGCTTTCGGGGCCTGTGGGGGCGGGCAAGACCCATTTCGCCCGCGCCCTGATCCAGACCCTGCTGGCCGCGCAAGGGGCGGTCGAGGACGTGCCTTCGCCCAGCTTCACGCTGGTGCAGACCTATGACGCGGGCGCGCTGGAGGTCTGGCACGTGGACCTCTACCGCCTGTCGGACCCGTCCGAGGTCTGGGAACTGGGGCTGGATGCGGCGCTGGACGCGGCGCTGTGCCTGATCGAATGGCCCGAGCGACTCGGTGCGGACCGCCCCGAAGGCGCGCTGAGGCTCGACTTCGCGCCGGCGGCGCAGGCCGAAGCGCGTCGCCTGACGCTGCACGGCCCGGCGGCGCGCTGGGGGGGATTGCTGGCCGAGATGGGCGCGGCGTTCGCCCCGGACGGCGGGCACACGTCGGCGTGACCGCTTGCCCCCGGTCCGCAAGCGCCCGCTCGGCGCCCCGCCCGACCCACCCATGGCGCCTCGCGGGCGCGGCCCGGGCCCCGGCCCGGGCCGGAGTTCGGGCTGACGTGGTGCGGGCCGGTTCTCCGTCCCTGCATGCCGACGCGGCATCCGGGCGGCCCCGGCCGCAACCCGGAAGGGCGGGGCGCAGGCGGTCTGTTCAGGGGTTGGCCAGCTTGCGCAGCGCGTTCGCAAAGGTCATGCCGTGATCGAAAGCGCCGTAGCGCAGGAATTCCAGCACCTGCGCCATGACCATCGGGTTCAGCATCATGTAGGTGTGCGTAACCGGCAGGACGATGTGATCGGCCATGCCGTCGATCATGGTGCTTTCCACCGACACCTTGCCGTCATCCTCGCCCTCGATCAGCGCCGAAGCCAGCGGGTTGAGCGACACGTTCCCGGCGATGATGCCCAGTGAATAGTCGGGATAGGCCAACATGAGCGGCGTGGCCCCGGCCTCGGTGCCCAGTTCCAGCCCGGCCGGGCCGTTGATCCATTCAAACGCCTCGATCTCGGCGAACAGGTCCACCAGTTCGGACCCGTGGTTGGGCGGCGCCATCATCACCACATGACCCAGGTTGTCCGGGCGGTGCTCCTGCAGCCAGGCGCGGACCAGAATCCCGCCCAGGGAATGGGTGACGAAATGCATGCGCGCGGCATCGTCGCAATTCTCGGCGGCGGTGCCCACATGGGCGACCAGCTCCGCGATGGGGGCGCTGCGTGACGGGTAACCCGTATTCACCGTCTCGTAGCCGTGAAACGAGAGCGTTTCCTCCATCGCCACCAGCGAAATCTCGGTCCGCGCCAGACCGTGCAGCAGCACCACGCAGTCGGCGGCACTTGCAGCGCCGGGAAAACCCAGCAGAAAGGGAAGCAGGTATTTCATGCGGATCATATAGGGTGTGGCGCGGCGCTGCACCATGGTCCCGGCCGCAGGGGGCAGTCAGGTCATGAGCGATTCGGGTCCGGTGCGGCTGGCGGTGCGGGCGGTGATCCTGCACCGGGGGCGGTTGCTGCTCGTCAATGCCTGGCCCGGCGGCATCAGCGATCTGTGGTGTGCGCCGGGCGGCGGGGTGGAGCGCGGCGCCGGGCTGCCCGAGAACCTGATGCGCGAGGTGTTCGAGGAATGCGGGCTGCGCATCCGGGTGGGGGCGCCCTGTCTGGTCAACGAATTCCATGACCCGGGCGGGAGTTTCCATCAGGTCGACATCTATTTCCGCGCCGCCATCACCGGCGGGCGGATCGACGCGGCCGGGCCGGACCCGGCGGGGGTGGTCAACCGGCGTCGGTTCGTCACCGAAGCCGAGTTGCGCCGCCTGCGCTTCAAGCCCGACACGCTGCCGGAGCTGGCCTTCGGCGCCGACGGGAAGCTGGCGCGGGCGCTTTATGATCCGCTGGAGCCGATCGTCCGCTAGCGCTTCCCCCCCTCCCCCCCCCCCCCCCCCGCCGGGGGCGGGGGGGGGGGGGGCGG
>JAFIEE010000213.1 GCA_020832705.1 Paracoccaceae bacterium | reverse complement strand
GGGTGCGTTCCCGGCGTTGGTCGCGTGTGAAGTGGCCGGGCGGGGGGGGGGGGGCCCCCCGCCGCGGGGGGGGGCGGGCCCCCGGGGGCCGCGCCCGGGGCGGGGGGGGGGGGTGCCCGGCGCGCGCAGCGGATGCCCGCACGGGCGATCCGTGTCGGCCCGCCAGACCGCGCCCGTATCACACCCACCCCCCGCGCGAGATCAGCCCCAGCCGTTCCAGTTGCCGCCAGCCGTGGTAACGGGTCGAGGCCGCGCACCACAGATCCGGCGCCGCCATCACCGCGTCGTAGTATTCCGCGAACACTGGCGCGTTGCCGAAATGCTGGCCGCGCGCCTTCTCCACCCGCGACCGCTCCACCACCAGCGGCAGGAACTTGGTGTGCAGCAACGCGCCCGAGGTGCGCAGCCCCCCGTCGGTGGCATACACCCGGTTGAGCGCGCGCGGCAGCGCCGAATGGGTGGAATTGACCCAGACCGAATCCCGGCCCCATTTCACCAGCGGCAGCTTGGTCAGGGTCGGCGCGCGGTTGGGCGTCGCGCCAAAGAAGGTCCGCGCCCGCACACCGCCCTGCAGCAGCAGGCAGTCCAGCAGCGGGTTGTGGCGGATGGTATGGTTGCCCGCATCGAACCAGCGCAGCAGCGCCAGCGGGTCGGTGCCCGGCGCATAGGCCTGCGCGTCCAGCGCGCCCTGCGGGTAAAGCTCCAGCAACTGGGCGGCGAAACTGCGCTGGCCGGTGCGGTCCAGCCACTCCGTCAGCGCGGGCAGGGGGCGGGTCTGCCAGTGGGGATAGACCAGCAACTCGTCGGCATCGACCTGCAGGCACCAGCGCCCCACCCCGTGGCGCAGCATCAGCGCGGTGATCCAGTCCTGCCCGAAGCGCGATGCCTTGTAGCTGCCCCCCGCGTGCCAGAGCGAGACATCGTCCTGATCCAGCAGCAATTCCCGCGTGCCGTCATCGCTGGCGTTGTCGATGAACAGGAAATGCCCGACACCAAGGCGGCGGTAATGGCTCAGGAACCATGGCAGGCGCGCGGCCTCGTTCCGGACGGTGGAAAACAGCAGGCAATCGCCCCGCCCCCAGCGACCGCGCCGCACGCCCTGCAATTCGCGCCCCTTCCAAAGCGCGCGCGCCTGCAGCCGCCGCGCCTTCAGGCGCATGCGGAATTCGAACCAGCGGTCGGTTGCGGGCGGGAGCGGGCGATACATGCGCGCCAGCAGACACCAGCGCACGCGCCCGTGCAAGATCGGTGGCGCGGGTGCGCAAGCTGCGCTATCTGGACCCGAGACCCCGAGCGCGAGGCCCGCCATGGATCACTTCATCTACCGCGACGGCGCGCTTCACGCCGAAGACGTGGCGCTGGCCGAGATCGCCGCCAACGTGGGCACGCCTTTCTACTGCTATTCCGACGCCACCCTGACCCGGCATTTCCGCCTGTTCCAGGAGGCGCTTTCACCGCTGGATCATCTGATCTGCTATGCGGTCAAGGCCAACAGCAATCTGGCGGTCCTGCGCACGCTGGGCGCGCTGGGCGCGGGGATGGATGTGGTCTCGGGCGGGGAATACCGCCGGGCGCGCGCTGCAGGCGTCCCGGGCGAGAAGATCGTGTTTTCCGGCGTGGGCAAGACGCGCGAGGAAATGCGCCACGCGCTGGAACACGGTATCCGGCAGTTCAACGTCGAATCCGAGCCCGAGCTGCACGCGCTGTCCGAGGTCGCCGCCACCATGGGCGCCACCGCGCCGATCTGCCTGCGCCTGAACCCGGATGTGGACGCGAAAACGCACGAGAAGATCGCCACCGGGCGCAAGGAGGACAAGTTCGGCGTGCCCATTGCCCGCGCGCGGGAAATCTATGCGCAGGCCGCGCGCCTGCCGGGGCTGCAGGTGGTCGGCGCCGACATGCATATCGGCAGCCAGTTGACCGACCTCGCCCCGTTCGAGGCCGCCTATACCAAGCTGGCCGATCTGACCCGCACCCTGCGCGCCGACGGCCACCAGATCACCCGGCTGGACCTGGGCGGCGGTCTGGGCATCCCCTACACAAGGTCGAACGAAACCCCGCCCCTGCCGCTGGAATATGGCGCGCTGGTGCAGCGCATCTTCGGCGAGATGGACGTGGAGATCGAAATCGAACCGGGGCGGCTGATCGTCGGCAACGCGGGCGTGCTGGTGGCGCAGGTGATCTATGTGAAAGAGGGCGAAGGCCGCGATTTCCTGATCCTCGATGCTGCCATGAATGACCTGATTCGCCCGGCCATGTATGGCGCGCATCATGACATCGTGCCGCTGCGCGAACCCGTTGCCGGGGCGCCTTCGCAGGCCTTCGATATCGTCGGCCCGGTCTGCGAATCGGGCGATACCTTTGCCAGGGCGCGCCCCATGCCGCCGCTGGCTGCGGGCGATCTGGTCGCCTTTCGCTCGGCCGGGGCCTATGGCGCGGTGATGGCCAGCGAATACAACACCCGCCCGCTGATCCCGGAAGTCATGGTCAAGGGCGATCAATTTGCGGTCATCCGCGCGCGCCCGACCTTTGACGAGATGCTCGCCCGCGATACCATCCCCCAATGGTCATGACCGAATCCAAGCCCGAAAGGGTCGCATGAGACTCAGGAAGTTCCGCCCCGATCCGACCGCCCCCGAGGCGCTGCTGCGCGGGCCGCTGCGCCGGACACTGGCCGGGCTCTGGGCCGAGCGACTGGCGCAGGCGTTCTGGCCCTTCACCACGCTGCTTCTGTTCACCGCCGCCGCGCTGGGCTTTGGCGTGCAGGACGTGCTGCCCCCGGCGGTGATGACATGGGGCCTGCTGGGCGCGGGCGTGCTGATGCTGGGCGCGCTGGTGCTGGGTCTGTGGCGATTCTCGCCGCCCGGACGGGCCGACGCGCTGGACCGGCTGGACCGCGCCCTGCCGGGCCGCCCGCTGACGGCGCTGGCCGATGCGCAGGCGATCGGCGCCGAAGACCCCGCCTCGAACGCGGTCTGGCGCGCGCATCTGCGGCGCATGACGGCAATGCTGGCGGTTGCGCCCGCAGTGCCCGGCAACCTGCAACTGGCGCGGCATGATCCCTTCGCGCTGCGGTATGTGGCGCTCACGGCCTTTGCCCTGTCGCTGCTGTTCGGCGCCCCCGCGCGCGTGACCGAGGCCACGGAGCTGGCACAGCTTCCCGGCCGGGCCGAAGCGGTGGCGCTGGGCCCTTCGTGGGAAGCCTGGGCGCAGCCCCCGTCCTATACCGGGCGGCCCAGCCTCTATCTGAACGATGTGGACCGCACGGCACTGCAACTGCCCGAGGGCACGCGGGTCACGGTGCGCTTCTATGGCCAGCCCGGGGTGATGAGCGTGGTCGAATCGCTCTCGGAGCGCGCCGATCCGGACCCGCAGGACATGGCGCAGGACTTCGAGGTCCTGCGCAGCGGTCGGCTGAGCATCCGCGGCCCCGCCGGGCGCGACTGGGAAATCACCGTGCTGCAGGATCAGCCCCCGCAGGTGGAACTGGCCGGCGCGATGGAGCGGGAGCGCGGCGGCGTGATGCGGCAGGAATTCCGCGCCCGCGATGATTATGGCGTGACCGGCGGCAGCGCCGAAATCGCGCTGGACCTCGATGCCGTGGACCGCCGATTCGGGCTTGCCGCCGAACCCGAGCCCCGCGCGCCCATCGCGCTTGATCTGCCGATGCCCATGACCGGCTCGCGCGCCGAATTCACCGAAGCGCTGTTCGGTGATCTGTCGCAGCACCCCTGGGCGAACATGCCCGTGACCATCGCCCTGCAGGTCGAGGACGCCCGCGGCCAGACCGGCGAGACCGCGCCGCAGGAGGTAACGCTGCCGGGGCGGCGGTTCTTCGATCCGATGGCGGCGGCGGTGATCGAATTGCGGCGCGATATCCTGTGGTCGCGCGAGAACGCGGCCCGCGCCGAGCAGTTGATGCGCGCCATTGCGCACCGCCCCGAATCCGCGTTCCGCAGCGACAACGCCATCCCCCGGTTCCGCGCCGCGCAGGCGCTGCTGCAGACCAGCCTGCGCGAGGGCCTCGATGACGAAGCCCGCGACAAGCTGGCGCAGGACCTGTGGGATCTGGCGATCCTGCTGGAAGAGGGCGATCTGGCCGATGCCCGCGAACGCCTGCGCCGCGCGCAGGAGCGGCTGGAGGAGGCCATGCGCTCGGGCGCCGATCCGTCCGAGATCGACGAGCTGATGGAAGAGTTGCGCGAGGCGATGCGCGACTACATGCGCGAACTGGCGCAGCAACCCCGCGAACGCGGCGAAGCCCCGCCCGACGGCGAGTCGATGGAGATCACCCAGGATCAGATCCAGGACCTTCTGGACCGGATCCAGGAGCTCATGGAACAGGGCCGCATGGAGGAAGCCGCCGAGCTGATGGCGCAACTCGAAATGCTTCTGGACAACCTCGAATTCGTCGAGGGCGAGGGCGAAGGCGGGCCGGGCAGCGAAATGATGGAGGGTCTGGGCGACACGCTGCGCGACCAGCAGGACCTGGCCGATGACACATTCCGCGAGTTTCAGGAGCAGTTCAACCGCGGCGCCCCCGATGCCGAAGGCGAAGGCGCCCCGCAGGGCACCGACGAACTGGCCGAACGCCAGCGCAGCCTGCGCGACATGCTGCGCGACCAGCAGTTGCAGCCCCTGCCCGGCGAAGGCACCGCCGAAGGCGAGGCCGCGCTGGAAGCGCTCGAGGACGCCCAGCGCGCCATGGAAGAGGCCGAGGAAGCCCTGCGCGACGGCGATGCCGCCGGGGCGCTGGACCGGCAGGCCGAGGCGATGGAGGCGCTGCGCGAAGGCATGCGCCAGATGAACCAGGCGCAAGCGCAGGACCGCCGCGACCGGGGCGAACGCGGCGAGGACGCGCAGGCCGAGGGCGGCACCGACGGCAGCCGCGACCCGCTGGGCCGGTCGCTGGGCGGCGAGGTCGGCACCGACGATTCCATGCTGCAGGGCGAGGAAGCCCGCCGCCGGGCGCAGGACCTGCTGGACGAAATCCGCCGCCGCTCCGCCGAACTCGACCGCCCCGAGGCCGAACTCGACTACCTGCGCCGCCTGCTGGACCGGTTCTGACGCGCCCCTGCGACAGAAAGCCCGCCCCGCTCCGGCCCGCCGCGCCTGCGGGGCGCAAGGGTGGGTGGGC
>JAFIEE010000212.1 GCA_020832705.1 Paracoccaceae bacterium | reverse complement strand
GAAAAGCGCCCCCTCAGCGCCCCGCCCGCCCGCCCATGGCGCTTCGGGGGCGCTGTCCGGCGCGCGGGCGCGCCGGACGGTGGCTGTGGTCAGCCCGCGGCGGCCACCGCACGGCGGGTCATCACCGCAGCCAGATGGGCACGGTAGGCCGGCGTGCCGTGCAGGTCGCCGATCATGCCTTCGGCGGGCAGGCTCAGCCCCGCCAGCGCGTCAGCGCTGAAATCCGCCGCCAGGGCGGCCTCGGCCTCGGTCCAGCGGAAGACCCCGTCTTCGGAGGCGCCGGTGATCGCCACCCGCACCCCGTCCGCAAACTGCGCCACGAAGGCGCCTGCCAGCGCGAAGCGCGAGGCGGGCTGGTGGAACTTGGCATAGGCGGCGCGCTGCGGGATGGGGAAGCGGACCGAGGTGATGATCTCGCCCTCCTCCAGCGCGGTGGCGAACATGCCTTCGAAGTAGTCATCCGCCGCGATTTCGCGCGCGTTGGTGACGATGGTGGCCCCGGACCCCAGCACCCCCGCCGGGTAGCAGGCGGACGGATCGTTGTTGGCCAGCGACCCGCCGATGGTGCCCATGGCGCGCACCGCCGGATCGCCGATCTGGCCGGCCAGCGCCGCAAGGCCGGGGTAATCCGCCGCCGCATCTGCCGCGACCCGCGCGTGGGGGGTGGCGGCGCCGATCACCAGCGCGTCGCCATCGCGGCACACGCCCTGCAGCTCCGGGATGCCGCGCAGGCTGACCAGCGCCGAGGGCTGGTTGAGCCGCTGCTTCATCGAGGGCAGGAGCGTCTGCCCCCCGGCCAGCGGGATCGCATCTTCGGCCGCCAGCGCCTTGACCGCGCCTTCGATGGAGCCGGGTTTCACGAAGTCGAAGTTATACATGGTCCTGACCCCTCATTTCTGCATCGCCGCCCAGACGCGCGCAGGCGTCAGCGGCATGTCGATGTGGCTTACATGGGTGTGCCCGGCGCGGTGCAGCGCGTCGATCACCGCGTTGACCACCGCCGGGGGCGAACCGATGGCCCCGGCCTCGCCGCAGCCCTTCACGCCCAGCGGGTTGTGGGTGCAGGGCGTGGCACAACTGTAGTCCACGTTGAACACCGGCATGTCATCGGCGCGCGGCATGATGTAGTCCATGTAGCTGCCGGTCAGAAGCTGGCCGGTCTCGTCATAGCCGGTGTTTTCCAGCAGCGCCTGACCTATGCCCTGTGCCACACCGCCATGGACCTGGCCTTCGACGATCATGGGGTTGATGACATTGCCGAAATCATCGGCGCAGGTGAATCCCACGACCGTCACCTTGCCGATCTCGGGGTCGATTTCGACCTCGCACAGATAGGCGCCCGCCGGGTAGGTGAAGTTCGCCGGATCATAGAAGGCGCTTTCCTCCAGCCCCGGCTCCAGCGTCTCCAGCGGATAGTTGTGCGGCACATAGGCGGAAAACGCGATCTCGCCGAAGCTCTTGGCCTTGTCGGTGCCCGCGACCGAGAAACTGCCGTTCTCGAACACGATGTCATCCTCGGCCGCTTCCAGCATATGCGCGGCGATCTTGCGCCCCTTGGCGACGATCTTGTCCATCGCCCGGTCGATGGCCGAGCCGCAGACCGCCAGTGAGCGCGACCCATAGGACCCCATGCCGAAGGGGATCTTGGACGTATCGCCGTGGACGATCTCGACCGACGCGTCGGGCACGCCCAGCTTGCTGGCCACCAGTTGGGCAAAGACCGTTTCATGCCCCTGCCCGTGGCTGTGCGCCCCGGTCATGACACTGATGTTGCCGGTGGCGTTCACCCGCACCGTGGCGGCATCATAAAGCCCCACGCGCGCGCCCAGTTGCCCCACCAGATTCGACGGCGCGATCCCGCAGGCCTCGATCCAGGTCGAAAGCCCGATCCCGCGCAGCATGCCGCGCGCGGCACTTTCGGCGCGCCGGGCCTCGAACCCGCTCAGGTCCGCCATCTCCAGCGCCTTGTCCAGCGTGGCGTGATAGTCCCCGGTGTCATAAACCAGCCCCACCGGCGTGGTGTAGGGGAACATGTCCGGGGTCAGGAAATTCTTGCGCCGCACCTCGTAGGGGTCCAGCCCCAGTTCGCGGCACATCTTGTCGATCACGCGCTCCAGCGAATAGGTCGCCTCGGGGCGCCCGGCGCCGCGATAGGCATCCACCGGCGCGGTGTTGGTGAACACGGTCTTCAGGTTCACATAGACGTTGGGCACCTTGTAGGGTCCGGCCATCAGCGTGCCGTGCAGGAAGGTGGGCGTCACGGTGGCGAAGTTCGACAGATAGGCGCCGACATTGGCCTTGGTGTCGGTGCGGAAGGCGATGAAGGTGCCGTCCTTTTCGCAGGCCAGTTCGATCTTCGTCACATGGTCGCGTCCATGGGCATCCGACAGGAAGCTTTCGCTGCGCTCGGCGGTCCAGCGCACCGGGCGGCCCAGTTTCTTCGCCGCGGCCAGCACCACCGCTTCCTCGCCGTAGTGATAGATCTTGGAGCCGAAGCCGCCGCCCACATCCGGGGCCACCACGGTCAGCTTGTTTTCCGGGATGCCCAGCACGAAAGCCGCGATCAGCAGCCGCGTCAGATGCGGATTCTGGCTGGTGGTGGTCAGCTTGTAGTCGCCGGTGCCGGGGAAATATTCGCCGATCGAGGCGCGCGGTTCCATGGCGTTGGGGATGATCCGGTTGTTGACCAGTTCCAGCGTGGTCACATGCGGCGCGTTGCGGATCGCCTCGTCGACCGATGCGCGGTTGTCCTCGATCCAGCCCCAGTCATAGCAGAGGTTGTCGGGGATCTCGTCATGCACGCGGTTGGACGGATCGGCGATGGCCTTGTCCATGTCGATGATCGCGGGCAGTTCCTCGATCTCGGTGTCGGCGGCCAGTTGCTCGGCGGCATCGCGCGCCTGCGCGGCGGTTTCGGCGATCACCGCGGCATAGGCATCGCCCACATGCCGGACCTTGCCATGCGCCAGCACCGGGCGCTTGGGCTCACGCATGGGGGTGCCGTCGCGGCTGTTGATCAGCCAGCCCGCCGGGTTGCCGCCCGCTTCGACGAAATCCTCGCCGGTGAACACGGCCAGCACGCCGGGCATCCCCGCCGCCGCTTCGGTGTCGATCCGCACGATCCGCCCGTGCGCCACGGTGGAGCGCACCATCACCGCATGCACCTGCCCCTGCAGGGCCAGATCATCGGTGTATTTGCCTGTGCCGGTCAGAAACCGGATATCCTCGCGCCGCTTTGTGCTGGCGCCGATGCCGTCCTTGGGCATGTCATCCTCCCTGAAAAATGCCGTGCCGCGCGGTTATTCCGCCGCAATCCCCAGCCCGCTCACATCCTGCCCCGAGGCCGCCATCACCGCCTTGACGATGTTGTGGTAGCCCGTGCAGCGGCAGATGTTGCCTTCGAGGTAATGGCGCACCTCGGCCTCGGTCGGTTTGGGGTTTTCCTTCAGCAGCGCGGCGGCGGCCATCACCATGCCCGGCGTGCAGAAGCCGCATTGCAGCCCGTGATGATCCTGGAACGCCTGCTGGAGCACGCCCAGACTGCCGTCGGCATTGGCCATGCCTTCGATGGTGCGCACCTCGGCGCCGTCCAGATCCATCGCCAGCGCGGTGCAGGCCTTCACCGGCTGGCCGTCCACATGCACCACGCAGGCCCCGCATTGCGAGGTGTCGCAGCCCACATGCGTCCCCGTGAGCCCCAGCCCCTCGCGCAGCCAGGCGGAGAGCAGCGTGCGCCCCTCGGCCTCGGCCGTCATCGCGCGGCCGTTCACGGTCATCGTCACCTTCGGCATCACATCCTCCCTTGATCCCTCTGGCGGCATCAAAGCACGGGCCGCGCGCGGCGCCAATGCGACCTTGGCAGCATGGGGGAGCATGCGGGGACAGCATCGGAACGGGCTCAGCCGGACCCGCGCTGCCCCTCGCGCCAGACGATGATCAGCCCGCCGCCGATGATGATCGCCGCGCCCAGCACCGTTGCCGCACCCGGCAGGTCGCCCCAGATCAGCCAGCCCAGCCCCGAGGCCCAGATGATCGCGGTATAATCGAAAGGCGCCACCACCGCCGCCGGGGCCAGCCGGAAGGCGTGGCCGATCATGGTGATGCCCAGACTGCCCAGCACCGCGATGGCCAGGAACATCCCCGCATCCGACCACGCCACCGGGGTCCAGACCGCGGCGGCGAAGGGGACCGCGTAGAGCCCCGGCAACCCCACGGCAAACAGCATCATCGACCACAACCCCTCGTCCCGGCCGATGAACCGCGCCATCATCATGAAGAGCGCGTAACAGACGGCCGTGCCCAGCACCATGAGCGAGGCCGGGTGAAACGCCGCACTGCCGGGCTGGACGATCACCAGCACGCCGACAAACCCCACCAGCACCGCCGCCCAGCGCCAGGGGCCCACCCGTTCGCCCAGGATCGGCACCGACAGCGCGGTGATGAAGATCGGCGCCGAGAAGACCAGCGCCGTCGCCTCGGCCAGCGGCAGCACCTGCAGGGCCGAAAAATACATGAACGCCCCGGCCAGCATCAGCGCCCCGCGCGCCGCATGCAGCCGCAGATGCCGCGTGCGCAGGCCCGAGGGCCCCGAGAGCGCCAGCACCACGGCGGCGATCATCGGCACGGCAAGGATGTTGCGGATGGCGATGATCTGGACCGGGTTGTAGCGCTCGGTCAAAAGCTTGGCGATGGCGTCATTGGCCACCAGAAACGCCACCCCGGCGCAGATGGTGGCAATCGCCAGCGGCAGGTTGGCATCGGTCAGCGGCGCACGGGCGGGCATGGCGGGCGGGGTCCGGTTGGGAACAGGCCCCCCGGCGTGCCAGATGCGGAGGGGAAGGGCAAGGGCGTCAGCGGTCGGGCCCGGGCGGTGGGGTGTAGGTGTCGGGGGCGGCCTGCCATTTGCGCCATTCGGTGAGGAAGGCGTGGTCGCCACCATGGGGCAGGTTCCAGGTTGGCCAGTGATCGGGCCAGTCCGGGTGGCCGGGCGTCACGCCACCGGGCAGGGTGACGCTGGCATCGCCGAACGTTGACGCGATTTGTTGTGTGGAAATCTTCACGTCCGAGAAATCCGCATCTCTCAGCGCGGCGCCTTGGAATACCGCCGCGCTGAGAGCCGATACGCGTGGTCATCGCACGCTCCCTCATAACC
>JAFIEE010000211.1 GCA_020832705.1 Paracoccaceae bacterium | reverse complement strand
GGCTGTCGAAGGTCTGGCCCGCGGTCTCGCGCTGCCACAGCAGCCGGACCAGGGGTTGCGCGCCGTCCAGCAGGCCGCGCATGGCCCCGGGGCCGCCCGCGCGCAGCAGATCGTCCGGGTCCTGCCCGGCAGGCATGAGCGCGAAACGCAGCGCGCGTTCGGGCGCCAGCAGCGGCAGCGCCACGTCGATCAGCCGCATGGCCGCGCGCAGCCCCGCCGTGTCGCCGTCCAGTGCCACCACCGGCTCGGGCGAGAGCCGCCACAGAAGCTGCAACTGGTCCTCGGTGATCGCCGTGCCCAGGGGCGCCACGGCCGCGCCGAACCCCGCCGCCGACAGCGCGATCACATCCATGTAGCCCTCGGCCACCACCAGCGGTGTCTGCCCGCTGCCCAGCGCCTTGCGCGCCGCTTCGGCGTTGTAGAGCGTGCGCCCCTTGTCGAAGAGCGCGGTCTCGGGCGAGTTGAGGTATTTTGCCCGCGCGTTGGCGCTGAGTGCGCGGCCGCCGAAGGCGATGGCGCGCCCGCGCAGGTCACGGATGGGAAAGATGATGCGGCCCCGGAACCGGTCATAGGGCGCACCGCCATCCTCGGGGCGCGCGGCCAGCCCGGCGTCGATGATCAGATCGGGCGCCACCCCGGCGCCGGTCAGATGCGTCCAGAGCGCCTGCCGCGAATCGGGGGCGAAGCCCAGCCCGAAACGCTCCGCCGTCGCCGCGCTCAGCCCGCGCCGGTCCAGATAGGCGCGCGCCTCGGTGGCTGCAGAGGTCGAAAGCTGCATTCGGAAAAAGCGTGCCGCAGCCTCGCAGACCGCGATCAACTGGCTGTGCCGGTCGGCGCGGTCGGCGGCGCCGGGGTCGCGCGCGGGGATGGTCATGCCGGCCTCGCGCGCCAGGGTCTCGACCGCCTCCATGAAGCCCATGTTCTGCGATTCGCGCAGGAAGGTCAGCGCATCGCCCTTGGCGTGGCAACCGAAGCAGTAATAGAATCCCTTCTTGTCATCCACATGGAAAGACGCGGTTTTTTCCTGATGGAACGGGCAGGGAGCCCACATGTCGCCCTTGCCGGGCTTGGACTTGCGCATGTCCCACGAAACGGTCCGCCCGATCACCGAAGCGATCGAGGTGCGGGCGCGCAACTCGTCCAGGAATCCCGGGGGCAAACTCATGCGTGTCAGTATGGCGCAGAGGGGGGGCGAGTCCACCGCGAAGAAATCGGCGGACGCACGAAAGCGTGAGGCATTCGTGCGCTTGCGGCACGAAACTTGCGCTAGATTGGACGCGTATAGGGGAACACTTGCACCCGGACGGGTGCGCCGACCGGTCCGGGATGAGGCGGGCGGTCAGATCGAAGAGACACGGATCGAGAGAGAGACGGAGGGCAGACCGATGTTCACACGCCGCAGGATGCTGATTGCCGGGGCCGCGCTGATGCTGCCGGGCGCCGCGCTGCTTGGAAGCGGGGGGCTGATCCCGCGCGCGCGGGCGGCCGAGGGCAACTTTCCCTTCACCCTGAGCGATGAGGAATGGCGCGACCGGCTGACCCCCGCGCAATACGCCGTGCTGCGTGACCACGCCACCGAACGCGCCTTCACCAACACGCTGATGGGCGAGCGCTCGCCGCTGCTGGACGAGGACCGGCCCGGCACCTACAACTGCGCCGGCTGCGGGCAGGCGCTTTATCGGTCGGAGACCAAGTATGACAGCCGCACCGGCTGGCCCAGCTTCTGGGAGGAGATCGAGGGCGCGGTCGGATACATGGAGGATCGCAGCTTCTTCATGGTCCGGACCGAGGTGCATTGCGCCAATTGCGGCGGGCATCAGGGCCATGTGTTCAATGACGGCCCCCAGCCCACCGGTCTGCGCCACTGCATCAACGGGCTTGCCATGACCTTTACTCCGGACGAGACCGGCGTCGTCGAGGGCTTTCCGGTCCCCGCCTGAGCGCATCATGCCAGCCGCAGCCTGCGCGGGCGCGCGGGGGGGGCGGCCCCCCCCCCCCCACCCACCCGACGCGCGCCCGCGCAGGCTGCGGGACGGGCGCTGTTTGCACCTGCAGTATCGCCCGGCTAAGCTTTGTCTGTCGTTGAAATCACGGATGGGCCGGGCGGGGGCATGGATGCACAACTGATCATGGTGCTGGCACTTCTGGCGCTGGCGATCATGCTGTTCGTGCTGGGCCGCCCGCGCATGGACGTTGTGGCGCTGGTCATGGTGGTGGCGCTGCCGTTCACCGGCGTGATCACCGTGCCCGAGGCACTGGCCGGGTTTGCCGATCCCAACGTGATCCTGATTGCGGCGCTCTTCGTGCTGGGCGAGGCGCTGGTGCGCACCGGCATCACCGCGCGCATGGGCGACTGGATGACCCGCCGGGCGGGGGCGTCGGAAACGCGGCTGATATTCTTCCTGATGGTTTCGGCGGCGGCGCTGAGTTCCATCATGTCCTCGACCGGGGTGGTGGCGATCTTCATTCCCATCGTGCTGCGCATGGCGCGGCGGATGGGGCTGCCGGCGGGGCGGCTGATGATGCCGCTGGCCATGGCGGCGATGATTGCGGGCATGACCACGCTGGTGGCCACGGCGCCCAACCTGGTGGTCCATGGCGAGCTGGTCCGGCGGGGCTTCGACGGCTTCGGCTTCTTCGCCTTCGCGCCCTTCGGGGTGCCGATCCTGGCGCTGGCGATCCTCTACATGTTCGTGGCGCGCCGCTTTCTGGGTGCGGCGGCGGATGCCGCGCCGCCCCCGCGCAGTTCGATGCGCGAATGGGTCGCGGATTATGCGCTGCAGGAGCGCGAGGTGCGGCTGATGATCGCGCCGGGCTCGCCGCTGGTGGGCAAGCGGCTGGACCAGCTGGACCTGCGCGGATCGCAGGGGGTGAACATCGTCGCCATCGAACGGCAGGGCGGGCGGCGGCGCGAATTGCGGCTGCCCCGCGCGGGCACGGAACTGACGCAGGGCGATGTGCTGCTGCTCGATGTGCTGGGCGATCACGCCGATATCGAGCGCTTCGCCGCCGATCACCGGCTGGTCGAACTGCCGCTGGAGCAGGGCTATTTCACCGACCGGCGGCAGGATCTGGGCATGGCGCAGGTGATGGTGCCGCCGACGTCGATGCTGGTCGGGCGCACGCTGGTGCAGACCGCGTTCCGCACGAAACATGATCTGGCGGTCATCGGCATCCGCCACGGCACGCGGCCGGTCACGGGCGCCATTGCGCGCGAGCCGCTGCGCGCGGGCGACACGCTGCTGGTGCTGGGCACCTGGAAAGCGATCCGGCGGCTGGGCACGGAACGGCGCGACCTGATTCTGCTGGACCTGCCCGAGGAGGCCGACGAGGTTGCCCCCGAGGCCGAACGCGCCCCCGCAGCGCTGGCGGTGCTGGCGCTGGTGGTGGTGCTGATGGTCACGGGCTGGGTGCCGAACGTGCAGGCGGCGCTGCTGGGCTGCCTGCTCATGGGGCTGTTCCGCTGCATCGACATCGCGGGCGCTTACCGTGCGATCAACTGGCAGACGCTGGTGCTGATTGTCGGCATGCTGCCGTTTTCGCTGGCGCTGACGCGCACCGGGGGGGTGGACATGGCGGCGGCGGCGCTGACCGACGCCTTCGGCGCCGGCAACCCGCGGCTGGTTCTGGCGGCGGTCTTCGTGGTCACCACGCTCCTGAGCCTCTTCATCTCGAACACCGCGACGGCAGTGCTGATGGCGCCGGTTGCGCTGGCGATTGCCGACAGTCTGGGTGCCTCGCCCTATCCGTTTGCCATGACGGTCGCGCTGGCGGCCTCGGCAGCCTACATGACGCCGGTGTCCTCGCCCATCAATACGCTGGTGGTGGGGCCGGGGAATTACCGCTTCATGGATTTCGTCCGTATCGGCACCCCGTTCTGGGTGATCACGCTGGCGGTGGTGGTGGCGCTGGTGCCGGTGCTGCTGCCGTTCTGAACCGCGAACCGAGCGAATCGGGCACGGGCGGTTGACAGCGACAGGCAAATGGCGATGTTAGCGATAACTGGCGCGCGGGTGACGGCGCGGGGCGGTATGTTCGCCCGCAACCCGCGGCCCTGACGCGCGCCGCAGGTCAACAGCGCTTCGAGGCAACGGCGCCCCGGGCGCAGGACGGAGGATTTTTCATGACCACACGTGTTGCCATCAACGGATTCGGGCGCATCGGGCGGCTGGTGTTGCGCGCCCTGATCGAAACCGGGCGCGAGGATATCGAGGTCGTCGCCATCAACGACCTGGGCCCGGTGGAGAGCAACGCGCATCTGCTGCGCTTCGATTCGGTGCACGGGCGTTTCCCGGCCGAGGTGACGGTCTCGGGCGACAGCATCGATGTCGGGCGCGGCCCGATCAGGGTCAGCGCCGAGCGCGACCCGGCGAACCTGCCGTGGCAGGATGTGGATATCGTGCTGGAATGCACCGGCATCTTCAAGGACGACAAGGCGCTGGTGCATCTGGAAAAGGCGGGCAAGGTGCTGGTCTCGGCCCCGTCCAGGGGGGCGGACAAGACCATCGTCTATGGCGTGAACCACGCCACCCTGACCGATGCCGACCGGCATGTGTCGAACGCGTCCTGCACCACCAATTGCCTGGCGCCGGTGGCCAAGGCGCTGAACGATGCGGTGGGGATCACCCGCGGCTTCATGACCACGATCCACGCCTATACCGGCGACCAGCCGACGCTGGATACGATGCACAAGGACCTTTACCGCGCGCGCGCCGCGGCGATGAGCATGATCCCCACCTCGACCGGGGCGGCCCGTGCGGTGGGGCTGGTGCTGCCGGAACTGGCGGGCCGGCTGGACGGGGTGGCGATCCGGGTGCCGACCCCGAACGTGAGCGCGGTGGATTTCACCTTTGAAGCCGCGCGGGATACCAGCGTGGACGAGATCAACGCCGCCGTGAGGGCCGCCGCCGAAGGGCCGATGAAGGGCATCCTGGGCGTGACCGACCAGCCCAACGTCAGTATGGATTTCAACCACGACACGCATTCGAGCGTGTTCCACCTGGCCGAGACCAAGGTGCTGGAAAAGCGCATGGTCCGGGTGCTGAGCTGGTATGACAACGAATGGGGGTTTTCCTGCCGGATGCTGGATACGGCGGCGCTGATGGCGCGTCTGGGCTGAGATCCGGCAATCACACCCCGGCGCGCGCCCGTCCGGCCGTCGC
>JAFIEE010000018.1 GCA_020832705.1 Paracoccaceae bacterium | reverse complement strand
GCCCGCTTTCGTGGTGTTGGTTGTTAACGGGCCCTCTCCCCGGGGGGGCCGCGCCTCGGGGGCCGGCCCCCCGGGCGCCGGGGGCGGCCCCCCACCATGCCAAACCAGAACCACGCCGAAGGAGACGCCAATGGCCGAATCCACTGGACCGGGCGCCCCGGTGCGGGCGCGGACCCGGCGTCCGGCCGTCACGGACAACGGCGTGGACATGCGCACCCGCCTGCAGACCTGGCTGCCCAAGCTGGTTCTGTCGCCGTCGCTGGCGATCATGGTCATCTTCGTCTACGGCTTCATTGCCTTCACCATCTACCTGAGTTTCACTGACAGCCGGATGCTGCCCTCCTACAACTGGGTCGGCTGGCAGAATTACGAGCGCCTGTTCCGCATCCGCGAATGGAACATCGCCATGCGGAACCTGGCGATATTCGCCACGCTCTACATCGGCATCAGCACCATCATCGGGCTGGCGCTGGCGATCTTCCTGGACCAGAAGATCCGCGCCGAAGGCGCGCTGCGCACCATCTACCTTTATCCGATGGCGTTGAGTTTCATTGTCACCGGGACGGCCTGGAAGTGGTTCCTGGACCCGGCGATCGGCCTGCAGAACACCATGCAGATGTGGGGCTGGGAAAGCTTCACCTTCACCTGGATCAAGGACCGGGAAATGGCGATCTATACCGTCGTCATTGCGGCGGTCTGGCAATCCTCGGGCTTCGTGATGGCCATGTTCCTGGCAGGCTTGCGCGGGATCGACAACGAAATCCTGCGCGCCGCGCAAATCGACGGCGCATCGAACTGGAACCTCTATCGCCGCATCATCCTGCCGCAGTTGCGCCCGGCGTTCCTGTCGGCCTTTGTGATCCTGTCGCATCTGGCGATCAAGTCCTATGACCTTGTGATCGCGCTCACGGGCGGGGGCCCCGGCAACGCCACGGCGCTGCCTGCGACCTTCATGTATTCCTATACCTTCACGCGCAACCAGATGGGGATCGGTGCCTCGTCGGCGGTGATCATGCTGCTGACCATCGCCGCGATCATGGTGCCCTATCTCTATGCCGAACTGCGGGAGAAGAAGTGATGGCCATCGCCAGCCCCGACACCCCGGTTCGCACCGCGCGCATCACCCGCGTGTTCATCTATCTGTTCCTGCTGCTCTTTGCGCTGTTCTATCTGCTGCCCTTCGGCATCATGGTCATCAACTCGGTCAAGCCGCTGTCCGAGATCACGGGCGGCAACATGATCGCCCTGCCCCGCGAATGGACCATCGAGCCCTGGCTTTCGGCATGGTCCACGGCGCAGATCGGCGTGCAGCCGACGGGGTTGCGGCCCTATTTCATCAACTCGCTGATGATGGCGATTCCGGCGGTGCTGCTGTCCACGGCGGTCGGCGCGCTCAACGGCTATGTGCTGACCAAATGGCGCTTCAAGGGCGACACCCTGATCTTCGGCCTGCTGCTGTTTTCCTGCTTCATTCCGTTCCAGATCGTGCTGATCCCCATGGCGCGGATCCTTGGCATCCTGCAGATGGCCAGCACCACGCAGGGGCTGATCCTCGTGCATTTCGTCTACGGGATCGGGTTCACCACGCTGTATTTCCGCAACTACTACGCCGCGTTTCCGACCGAGCTGGTGCGCGCGGCGCAGATCGACGGCGCGGGGTTCTTCCAGATCTTCTGGCGCATCATGCTGCCTTCGTCGGGACCGATCATCGCGGTCAGCTTCATCTGGCAGTTCACCAACATCTGGAACGACTTCCTGTTCGGCGCCAGCTTCGCCAGCGGCGGCGCCGCGCCGATGACGGTGGCGCTGAACAATCTGGTCAACTCGTCCACCGGGGTGCGCGAATACAACGTCCACTTCGCCGGGGCGATCATGGCGGCTGCGCCCACGCTGCTGGTCTATATCGTTGCCGGGCGCTACTTCGTGCGCGGGCTGATGAGCGGGAGCGTGAAGGGATGAACGCGACCGCCCGCCCCTGCCACTTGCCCACCTGCCCGGCCCTGTGCCGCCATTCTGTCCCCGGGAGGTTCTGATGGGGTTTCTGGACATCGACAATGTCACCAAATCCTACGGCGCGGTCGAGGTGCTGCACCGCGTCGACATTGACGTCGACGAAGGCGAATTCCTGGTCCTCGTCGGCCCTTCGGGCTGCGGGAAGTCGACGCTGCTGAACATGATCGCGGGGCTCGAGGGCATCACCTCGGGGGAAATCCGCATTCGCGGGCGGGTGATGAACGGGGTGCATCCCTCGCGGCGCAACATCGCCATGGTGTTCCAGTCCTACGCGCTTTACCCGAACATGACGGTGGGCAAGAACATCACCTTCGGGCTGGAAATGCACGGCACGCCCAAGGCCGAGCGCGACAAGGCCATGCGCGATGTCGCGCAACTGCTGCAGATCGAACACCTGCTGGACCGCAAGCCGGGGCAGCTTTCCGGCGGGCAACGTCAGCGGGTTGCCATGGGCCGCGCGCTGGTCCGCGACCCGGATGTGTTCCTGTTCGACGAGCCGCTGTCCAATCTGGACGCCAAGCTGCGCGTGGACATGCGCACCGAGATCAAGAAACTGCACCAGCGGCTGGGCACCACCATCGTCTATGTCACCCATGACCAGATCGAGGCGATGACCCTCTCCACCCGGATCGCGGTCATGTTCGACGGCCATGTGCAGCAGCTTGGTACGCCCAAGGAAATCTACGACAGCCCCGCCAACCTGTTCGTCGCCACCTTCATGGGCAGCCCGGCCATGAACGTTCTGCCCACAAGGCTGGAAGAGCGCAACGGCATGCTGCACGCACTGCTGACCGGTGCCGACGGGGCCGAACGCGCGCTGGCCATGCCCCATGCACCCGCCGCCGCCAGCGCCCACAAGGACGCCGAGGTGCTGCTGGGCATCCGCCCCGAGGCGATCACCGACCCCGAAGGCGCCGACCGCAAGGCCCGCACCATCCAGCCGATGACCAACCGCGTGACCGTGACCGAACCCGCAGGCGCCGACACTTTCGTCACCATGACGCTTTCGGGCAAGGACTGCATCGCGCGGATGCGGGCGGATGCCTATGTCGAACCCGGGCGCGATTTCGATTTCGCCATCAACATGGACAAGGCGGTGCTGTTCGATCCCAGGACCGAGGCGCGCATCGCCTGATCGGCCTGCGGCCATGCCGGTCACGGGTTGACTTTTGCGAATGTGTTGGAACGATCCATAAAGTCAGGTGAAGACCCAGGGCATGGACGCGGACATCATCATTATCGGCTCGGGCATGGGCGGGGCGACGCTGGCTGCGGGACTGGCGCCGTCGGGGCTTCGGGTGCTGATCCTTGAACGCGGCGAACGGCTCACCGACTGCGCCGAAGCGCGCGATCCGGTGGCGATCTTCGCGCGCGGGCATTTCCGCCCGGCGGAAACATGGCTGGCCCCGGACGGCACCCGCTTCAACCCCGGCAACTATGCCTGCGTTGGCGGCAATTCCAAGTTCTACGGCGCTGTGATGCTGCGCTACCGCGAGGCCGATTTCGCACCGCTGCGCCACATGGGCGGCACCACGCCGGGCTGGCCCTTCGACTATGGCGAACTGGCGCGCTGGTATGACCGGGCCGAGGCGCTCTATGCCCTGCGCGGCGCCGCCGGGCACGATCCCACCGAGCCGCCGCGCGGCGCCCCCTACCCACACCCGCCGGTCCCGCACGAACCTGCGATTGCCGACCTTGAACGCCGGTTGCGCCGCGCAGGGCTGCACCCGGCCCCCTTGCCGCTGGCCGTGGACCTCGACCGCTGGCTTGCGCGCGCGCCCACGCCCTGGGATGCCTTCCCCGACACCACCGGGGCCAAGCTGGACGCCGAAACCGCCGCACTGGCCGAGGCCCTGCGCCACCCCAACGTGCGCCTGCAGACCGGCGTGACCGTGCAGCGGCTGGAAGCCGAGGGCGACCGGATCACCGGCGTCCTGACCGATGCAGGCCGCTTTGCCGCCCCGCGCGTGGTGCTGGCGGCAGGCGCCGTGCATACCGCAGCGCTGTTGCTGCGCTCGGCCACCGAAGCGCACCCGGCGGGACTGGCCAACCGCTCGGATCAGGTCGGGCGGAACTTCATGAACCACAACGCCTCGGCGCTTCTGGCACTCTCGCCCCGGCGCAACCGGGCGGTGTATCAGAAGACCCTGATGCTGAACGACTGGTATCTGAGCGGCGGACCGGCGGGCGAACCCTTGGGCAATGTGCAGCTACTGGGCCGGGTGTCAGCGCCGATCCTTGCGGCACAAAGCGGGCTGCCGGGGCCGCTGGCGCGGCTGATCGCCAACCATGCCATCGATTTCTATGTGATGAGCGAGGACCTGCCGACCCCCGACAGCCGCGTGACCCTGCGCGGCGATGAGATCGTTCTGGACTGGCGGCGGTCGAACTGGGACGCACATCTGGCGCTGGTGAAACAGTTGAAACGCGCGCTGCGGCGCGCGGGTTTTCCGCTGCTGCTGTGGAAGGCGTTTGACCGCAGCACGCCCTCGCACCAGTGCGGGACCGCGCGGCTGGGCAATGACCCAGGCGCCAGCGTGACCGATCCGTTCGGGCGCACGCATGACCACCCGAACCTGTGGATTTGCGATGCGTCGCTGCTGCCGACCTCGGCCGCGGTAAACCCGTCGCTGACCATCGCCGCACTGGCCCTGCGCCAGGCCGACCGCATCTTGCAGGAGGCCGCATGACCCCCCACGCGCTGATCACCGGCGGGCAGCAGGGCATCGGCCGCGCCATTGCCGAAGCGCTCCATGGCGCGGGCTGGCGGGTGACGCTGGCCGCCGAATCGGCCGCCGAAAGCGCCCCGGTGCAGGCCGCGCTGACCGCCATGCCCGGCGCACGCTACCTGCACCACGACCTGAGCGATACCGCCGCAATCCCCGCGCTGCTGGACGCCACCGGGCCGATCACCACGCTGGTTTCCAACGCGGGCGTCCCGGCAATGGCGCGCGGCGATCTGCTGGACATGAGCGCCGAAAGCTTCGACCGCTGCATGTCCGTGAACCTGCGCGGAGGGTTCTTTCTGGCGCAGGCGGTGGCGCGGCGGATGGTGGCGCTGCCCGAGGCGCCGTATCGCTCCATCACCTTTGTCACATCGGTGTCCGCAACGATGGTATCCGCCGACCGTGCGGAATACTGCATCTCCAAGGCGGGCGCGGCGATGATGGCGCAGGCATTCGCGGTGCGGCTGGCGGCCGATGGCATCGGCGTCTTCGACATCCGCCCCGGCATCATCGCCACCCCGATGACCGCGCCCGTGGCCGACCGCTACGACCGGCGCATCGCCGACGGACTGGTCCCCGCCGCGCGCTGGGGCACGCCGCAGGACGTGGCAAGCGCGATCCTGCCGCTGGCGCGCGGCGATCTTGCCTTTGCCACCGGCGCGGTAATCCCGGTCGATGGCGGGCTGTCGATCAACCGGCTCTGAGGGAAGACCATGGCCAAGGGTTACGATTATGTCATCATCGGCGGCGGCAGCGCCGGCTGCGTGCTGGCCGGGCGCCTGTCCGAGGATCCGTCCGCAACTGTCTGCCTGCTGGAAGCCGGCGGGCGCGACCGGCACCCGTTCTACCACCTGCCTGCAGGCTTTGCGAAGATGACCAAGGGCATCGGCTCCTGGGGGTGGGAGACAGTGCCGCAGCGTCACATGCGTGGTCGCGTGTTCAACTACACGCAGGCGAAGGTGATCGGCGGCGGGTCCAGCATCAATGCCCAGATCTATACCCGCGGCGCCGCGCAGGATTATGACGAATGGCGCCAGACGGGGTGCGAGGGCTGGTCCTATGCCGATGTGCTGCCGTATTTCCGCAAGGCCGAAGACAACGACACATTCGACAACGCATACCACGGCACCGGCGGCCCGCTTGGCGTGTCGCAGCCCATCGCCCCCCTGCCGATCTGCGAGGCGTATTTCGAGGCCGCCGCCGCACTGGGCATTCCGCGCAACATGGACGTGAACGGCGCGCGTCAGGACGGGGTGGCCTATTACCAGCTCACCCAGCGCAACGCGCGCCGGTCCTCGGCCGCCATGGCCTATGTGGCGCCGAACCGGCACCGCAGGAACCTGACGGTGCGCACCGGCGCACCGGTCCGGCGCCTGATCATCGAGGGCGGGCGCGCCACCGGGGTCGAACTGATGGACGGCACCCGCATCGCGGCCGCGCAGGAGGTGCTGCTTTCAGGCGGTGCCATCGGCTCGCCGCGCCTGCTGATGCTGTCCGGGATCGGCCCGGCGGAGCATCTGCACGCGCTGGGGATACCGGTGGCGCTGGACCAGCCCGGCGTGGGCGCGAACCTGCAGGATCACCTGGACCTCTATTGCATCTGCGAACTGACCGGCCCGCACAGCTATGACCGCTATGCCCGCCCCCATATGGCGGCGCTGGCGGGGCTGCAGTATCTGCTGACGCGCAAGGGACCGGTGGCGTCGTCGCTGTTCGAAACCGGGGGGTTCTGGTATGCGGACCCGCAGGCACGCTCCCCGGATATCCAGATGCACCTGGGGCTTGGGACCGGGATCGAAAAGGGCGTCATGGCCATGCCGCAGGGAGGCATCACGCTGAACAGTTGCCACCTGCGGCCCAGGTCACGCGGGACGGTGCGGCTGGCCTCTGGCGACCCCGCTGCCGCGCCGTTGATCGATCCGAACTACCTGTCCGACCCCCACGACCGCGAGATGTCCATCCGCGGGCTGAAGCTGACGCAGGAGATCATGGCGCAGAAACCCCTCGCCCGGTTCATCAAGGCCGAACGCCTGCCGGGGCCGGACGTGCGCACCGATGCCGCGTATTTCGATTTCATCTGCGCGCATTCCAAGACCTCGCACCACTGCGCGGGCACCTGCCGGATGGGCACCGACCCCGAGGCGGTGGTGGACACGCGGCTGCGGATGAACGGGATTTCCGGGCTGCGGGTGGTGGACAATGCGATCATGCCCACGGTGATCTCATCGAACACCAACGCCGCCGCGATCATGATCGGCGAAAAGGCCGCCGACATGATCCGCGCCGATGCGGCGGGCTGACGGAGCAGACGCGCCATGACCCGCCGCCCCACCATCCTGGACGTGGCCGCGCGGGCGGGCGTGTCGAAATCCACCGTGTCACTGGTGCTGCAGGGCTCGGAGCAGGTGCGCCCGGAAACCCGCACGGCGGTGCGCGCGGCAATGGCCGAGATCGGCTATGTCTACAACCGCGCGGCGGCGCATCTGCGCTCGGCCTCGGCGGGGCTGGTGGGGCTGGTGATCAATGACCTGCGCAACCCCTTCTTCACCCAGTTCGCCACCACCTTGCAAATGACGCTGGCCGCCGAAGGTTACGCCACGGTCATCGCCAACTCGGACGAAGACCCGGCGTTGCAGGCGCGGCTGGTGGGGTCGATGATCGAACACGGGGTGGCAGGGCTGGTGATCTCGCCCGCCTATGGCGGGACGCAGGCGCCCTTTGACCAGTTGGCGCGCACGGGCCTGCCGGTGCTGCAGGTGCTGCGCAGGACCGATCCGCGCACCGACCTGTTCCCTTTTTCCAGTTTCGATTACGCGGCGGGCAGCCGGGCCGCGGCCCTGCATCTGCTTGACGCGGGCGCCCGCAGGATTGCGTTTGTCGGCGGGTTGCCCGGGCGCGCGATCACGCAGGAACGGCAATCCGGATGGCGCGCGGTCATGGCCGAGCACGGCTCGGAAGCGTTTGCCATCGAAGGCAAACCGACGCGCGCGTTCGGCATGGAGGTGACGCAGACCCTGCTGGCCCGTCACCCCGAAATCGACGCGGCGATCTGCTTCAACGATCTGGTGGCGCTGGGCCTGATGGCGGGCTTTGCGCGGGCGGGCCGCAGCGTGGGCACGGATTTCCGGGTGGTGGGCTTCGATGACATCGAGGAGGCGGCGCAAAGCTGGCCGCAACTGTCGTCGGTGGCCTGCGACATCGACCACTTTGCCCGCGACACCGCAGCGCGGCTGCTGGCGTGGATGGTATCGGCCCGGCATCCCCCGGCGGAATCGCGCATGCCGGTGCAGCTGATCACACGCGCATCCAGCGGAGCGGGCCGATCCCGGGCGCCAGGCCGCCCCTGACCCGGGGCACCGGCCGTTCAACACAGCCGCCATTTCCAAAGGCTCGCCGCAGTCATACCGGCGTTGAGGCCCCGCAGACCGTTCTGGCCGCGACCATGAGCAGACGACCGCGCCGAGCGGAGCCATGTTCATGTATTTTTCGGTCGACCACTGGCTACCCGCGATATGGCGCAGCCTCGCGCGCCAGGTTCAGGCGGCTTTGACCATCGGGGAAAGCCCCCACCACGCGCGTGCGTCAGCGGATTTCCCTCATGATGCGCTCCAGCGGGTTGTTGGTGCGGATCTTCAGCCAATGGCTGTCGGGGAAGTGGTAGGAGCTCAGCGTCTCGTCGATATGCGTCTCGACGAGATCGGCCGCTTTCCCCAGCTTCTGGCGGCGCAGGTCCTCCACGACGGGGGCGGCCTTCTCCTGCGCCGCTTTCCGACTCTCCTGGGCGTGGATCGCCTTCAGCATATGGCAGACCTCGCGCACCTTGGTCGAGGGCACATGGCTGAAGACGTTGCGATAGAAATGCACCATGCAGCGTTGCCAGCGGGCGTCGGGCAGATACTCGGCGATGCTTTCCACCAGGCCACGGCAGGCGTCCGAGATGATCAGCTGCACGCGGCTGGAACCGCAGGCTATTGAATTACGCTCGAAACCATCCCCAGTTGCGCCGACCCGGTCAGGACCATTTCGGGCCGGGCATCGACATCATCGCGGCATCGCTCCCCGGCGGACGGACCCGGGAAGTCATCAGCACCTACGGCGCGCGCTGCTTGTATTCATACCGATACCCGTAGCCATAGCCATAGCCATAGCCATAGCCCGCACCCGCCTTCCTGGGATCGAAGCCGTTGAGCACCGCGCCCGACAGTCGCAGACCTGCCGCCGAGAATGTCTTGATCGTCGCCTCGATCTCGCCGAGGTGCGTGATATCGTGCCGTGCCACGAAGATCGATGCGCCGGTGTTTCGCGCCACGATCACGGGATCGGTCACGGCCAGCGCGGGCGGGGTGTCAAAGATCGTCAGGTCAAAGTTCTGCCCGCACCAGTCGACAAGGCGCGAAAACTCGGCCCGCATGAGCAGTTCGGACGGATTGGGCGGATACCGCCCGCTTGATAGGAAGAACAGGCCGTCAACGGGCCCCTGGATCAGGGTGTCATCGATGGCAACATCACCGGCGATCACCTCGGCAAGCCCGGGGTGATCGCGCGGGATGTCGAAATAGCGGCGCAACTGCCCCCGCCGCAGGTCAGCATCGACAATGCACACCCGCTGCCCGGCCTGCGCGGCGACAACCGCCAGATTGAGCGTCAGAAAGGATTTCCCCGCTTCGGGGTGCGATGAGGTGACACAGAGCGTGGGTGTCCGCGCGTCAAGCATGCCGAAATGCAGGCTGGTGCGCAACGAGCGCAGCGCCTCGACGGTCAGGTCGGCCGTCTCCTCGATGGCAAGGATCGGCAACTTGCCGTGGCGCTTGCCGCCGGTATCGGCGGCCTTGTTGTAATTGATGGTGGCAAAGAGCGGCAGGCCGAGTTTCTCGATCTCGGATCCGTCCTTTATGCCCTGGCGCAACCAGTTCCGGATCAGCACCAGCGCGACGCCTGCAATCCCACCCAGGATCAGCGCCAGCGCCAGAATGAGCGAACGCCGAGGCGCGACCGCGTCCGGTGAAGCCGCTGCGGCATCGACGATCCGAACATTGCCGATGGTGCTGGCGCGCAGAACCTCGACCTCCTGCGCACGGGTCAACAACTCGGTGTAAATGCGCTGCGCAAGCTCAAGTTCACGGGAAAGGTTGAGGATCTGCCTTTGTGTTTCCGGAAGATCGCCGACACGCCCGCGCAGCCCGTCCAGACGGGATTCGAGGCGCCCACGCTCGTCCAGCAGCGCCCGATAGGTCGGATGCTCGGGGTTGAACCGCTGCCGGAGTTCATCCTCGCGGCGCTCAAGGCCGGACAATTCGCCCTCGATCCGGGTAATCTGTTCCAGAATGTTCTGGGTTTCCAGCGACAGATCGACCGTGGACTCCTGCTGCCGAAATGCGTTCAGAGCCGCTTCGGCCTCGCGCAGGTTGCGTTCAGCCTCGGGAATCTGTCCGCGGATGAAGGCCAGGCTGCTCTCGGCCTCAGCTGCGCTGCGCTCGATGTTCTGGCGCAGATAGGCATTGATAACTGCATTCAGGGACCGAGTGTTGGCCTGACGGTCCGTACCGCTGAGACGAACCTCCAGTATCCCTGAACCGCGCCCACGCTCGCTGACCGAAAGCCGCGACCGCAAGCTGTTGATCGCGCGCATCTCGTCGACCTGGGTGATCGTGTACTGCCGCCCGGGGGACGCCGCCAGGGTTTCGATACTCATGGTGAAGCCGGCATCATCCAGATCGGTGCGTTCGCCGACGACACCTTCGATTGTTCGTCCGTCCGGGAGGGTCAGCGTATAGCCCTGTTCGCCCGTCACCACCAGTTCGATATCGCGATTGACCCATTCCGGCGGAACGGTAAGATGCTCGAGTTCCAGCCGCTCGCCGGGGCGGGCGAAGCGCGCGGGAATGATCCGGTCAATGACAGGAAGACGGTAGCGCGAGACCATCGTCCCGATGACCGGAGCGATGGCAGGCGAGACACGCCAGTCCAGGTTCTGTTCTGCCGCCGCGCGGCCCAGAACCATGCGCGAACGCAGCACCTCGATTTCGGTCACGCTGCGTGGATCGCTGTCGGTGAGAGCGGCGAGGCTGCTGGGCAGCGCCAATGCGCCGGATTTCTCTTCGAGCTGCAGCAGGGCATCGGCCTGGAACGTCGGATAGGTGTTTGCGATCGTAAAGGCCCCGGCGGCGAGTCCGAGCGCTGTTGTCAACGCGACCAGGACCTTGCCCTTCCAGATGGTCCCCAGAAGCTGGCCGAGATCGACCTCGTCATCTCCCGGCCCCGATTGCACGACGCCGGTGCGACTGCGGTACGGATCCGCTGCGGCGCTGTGTGTCGGCTCGTTGACTGGCTTGCCATCCATGATCTTATCCCTTGCCGGCGGGCGACAGCTTTTCCGCCCAGGCTGTGCCCGCCGCATCGATCAGGGCAAATACCTCTTCATGAAACTGCCGTGAATGCCGGTAGGGATCGGCAATGCCCTTCCCCCCCTGCCATTGATCGAACAGCATGACCCGGCCAGACAGATCAGGCGCGGCTTTGATGATTTCGCGGCGGTGGCCGGGTTCCATGGTCAGGATCAGGTCGTATTCCAGTCCAAGCGCACGATTGAATTGCCGCGCGACATGGCCGCTCATGTCGATGCCATGCGATGCCGCGACCGCAGCCGCCGTTTCATCGGCAGCGTTCCCGACCAGCGCGCCGATCCCCGCCGAGGCGACCGTCAACGGGGTCCCCCGTTCCTGCAAGCGCGCTGCCAGCAGCCGCTCGCCGACGGGCGAGCGGCAGATATTCCCGACGCAGACGACAAGAACCGAACGAAACAACCGGTGTCTCCCATTCCACCGTCAGTTGATGACGCGGTCGGCCGTGCCCACCGCCCGAACCGTCGGCAGCAGTCGGCTGATCGTGTCATTCCAGCGCTGCAGCGGCGAGCGCAGCACGTAGACCACGTCTCCCGGCTCCAGAACAAAACGCGTGCCCAGAAGCAGCCCGGTCGGGCGGGACGTATCAAGCTGGAACACCCGCATCTTTTCGCCCGCCTCGCGGAACACCAGAACCCCGCGGGCATTCGCGCGCGGCGCTTCCAGCCCGCCGCGGCGCGTGATGGCCTGGGTCAGCGTGATCGGCTCGCGCGACAGATCCACAACATCCGGCCGCGCGATCTCGCCCAGAAGATAGGCTTCCTCCGCGCGGCGGCGCGGGACATTCACGACATCGCCGTTGCGCAGAACCGGGTTGTTCTGCGGAAGCCCGCCCGAGAGGAACCCCTGCACGTCAACGTTATGGGTCTGGCCGCCGCGCTGCACGCTGACATAGCGCGGATCGGCCTCGCTGGTGAAGCCGCCTGCGGCGTTGATCGCCTCGATCAGGGTCAGCGGAACGGCGGTCAGACGCTGCCGGTTGGGCTGCTTCACTTCACCGGCCATGACGATCGCCTGGGAGTTATACGCGGCGACGCGCACATCAACCTGTGGCTCGGGGATGAACGATGCAAGACGCTGCGCGATATCGCCACGGATCTCTTCGACCTGTCGGCCACTCGCCTGAACGCTGCCGATGAAGGGGTAATTGATGGTGCCGTCGGTCGCGACCTGAAAACCGGTCTCTACGGCGCTGCGCTGCGGGCCTGCGGGCAGGGTCAGTTCAGGATGATCGAACACGATGACCGACAGGATATCACCGGATCCGACGCGATAGATCCAATGCCGCCCGGACGGCAGCCCGGTGGGGCGATGTCCACGCGCGGGGCTGGTGAAATTGCCGATGTTGTCCTTGTCGAGGACAATCACCTCGATCTCGTCGTTGAGGGAGCGCTGTGCTTCGGGCGAGGTCGGAAACTCCACATAGCCGTCCGCGCAGGCTGCAAGAATAAGGAATGCCAGAAGGCCCATGGCCGCCTGAAGCCGCCCGGAAATCCAGGACGCCATGGCCGAAGTGCTGGAAAATGCTATGCGAAGAGGTATTGCTGTTGCCATAAATGCGATCTTCCCTTCTCGGGCAGGTGGAACCGACCCGGAATACCCTCTCGGGGCTATTGGTGCCGCTCGCTTCTTCTTTAGCGTTTCAGAAGGCTTCTCGCCAGCACATATTCCGCCTTGGCCGCCGCATGGGCGCACCATTGCCCAGACGACCGGCACCCAAGCCCGGCCCCGATGGTGGCGGGTCTCTATCGGCAATCCCGGCGCGTGCTTGCGACGGCCCCGGGCGCCCCCCCCCGGAGAACGGCGTCCCGGACCCGCTGGCACCTGATGACGGGCATCGCGTCCGCCCATGGCACTGCGCGCGCGATCATCGATCGCAAGACGGTCGCGCGTCGCAACTGGGGCGCCGACAAGGCCTCAACGCGCGCCGCGTCCGGCCCGCCGTGCTCCGGCCCTTACCCGCTCGGTGGCGCGCCCCCGCCGGATCCGATCCGAACGACCGTATTCCCCAGTCCGGAGCCCTCGACGCGCGCGTGTGCATCGGCGATCCGTTCGAGCGGGAAGCGCGCACCGACCGCCACCTGCAAATGCTGCGCATGCTGCCCGATGAACGCAATCGCGGCGCAGCGCGCCGCCGGGGGTATGTTGAATCCCTGGATGAACCGCAGGTTCAGTCCCTTCGACGCAAAGGCATAGTAGGGAAGGACCGGCCGCGGGTCCGAACTGCAGGAATAGGAGGCGATGGTGCCATTCTCGACCAGCAGCTCTGCATCGGTGGCCATGTTGGCGGCAAGATCGACCTCGATGACCCGGTCGACCCCGCGCCCTTCGGTCAGGCCCCGGACCCGGGCGATCACATCATCCGTATGGCGCTGGATGATCGCATGCGCCCCGGCGGCAGCGGCATGGGCGGCCCCCTCTGCGTGGCTGACGGTCGTCAGCACGCGCGCACCGCCGAGCCGCGCCATCTGGACGGCAAGATGCCCGACAGCCCCCGCCCCGCCCTGCACCAGCAGCGTCTGGCCAGCGACCGGGCCGTCGGCAAAGACGCAACGGTGCGCGGTCATCGCGGGCACGCCAAGGCAGGCGCCCTGCTCGAAGGTGAAGGGCTCGGCCAGGTCCACGGCCTGCGCCTCGGGGATCGCGATGCGTTCGGCGGCAGTGCCGAAGGCACGCCCCGCACCCGTGTAAGCCCCCTGGGCGTTGAAAAGCCAGACCCGCGCGCCGATCCGGTCGGCAGACACACCGTCACCCACCGCTTCGATCACCCCGGCACCATCGCAATGCGGCACGACCAGATCATCCGCCATGGCCAGCCCGCCCCACCCCGCGCGCCGCTTCACATCCGCCGGATTGATCCCCGAGGCATGAACGCGCACCAGAACCTCGCCCGTTGCCGGGCGCGGCTCGGGCAGGGTTCCGATTTCGAGCACCTCGCGCGCGGGACCGGTGCGGCGGTAAAAGGCGGCGCGCACCGGATCAGCCGGAAACCAGCCTGATGTGGCGCTCCGCCTGGCGCAACGCCGAAACCAGCCTGTTCTGGCCGCGCACCAGTTGCGTCTGCGCAAAGCCAAGCGCGCCGTCCGCGTGATGGTCCAGCTCGGTTGCAACCGCGATTGTCGGCAGCGGCGGAATGGTCACCGCCGGATCGTGGCGGAAACGCGCCTCGCGGGTAAAGTTGATCGGCACCAGGATGCGCGCAAGGTCCTGAATGACCTGGTTCGCCCGGGCCGCCGGAACCGCCCCCGAAGCGACACGGCCATAGAAGTCTTCCAGCGTTTCCAGCAGCCCCTCGGCGGCTGTGCGCGCGGGCGCCAGGTCAAAGCGGTCGCCCGCCTTCGCCTGATAGCTCTGGATGGTGTCCAGGAACTCATGCGCGGTCGCCCGCCAGTCGAAGGGCAGGACCGATGCGTTGGCGGTGCGCAGCACGCACAGCAGATAGACCTTGATGTCCCGCAGCAGGATGTCGCGGTCGGCGATTTCCAGCGTGTCGTTCTCGGTATGCCAGGCGATGTTGCCGCCACAGCCGCCGACGGCGTAGTAACCTTTTTCCTCGCGCAGGGCGTCGGGCATGGTCGAGGACAGCATGAAATAGCTGCTGATGCCGATGTTGTTGAACGAATAGTCACCGGCGCGGTGCGGGCGTTCGCCTTTTGCCGTCTTGCCCGCAACTTCGGCGATCACTTCGGAGATGAAGGCGTCGGTCTCGCTCATGCGGCTGAGGTTGATGAACTCGGTCGCCCAGCGGCAGCCGGGACTGTCGCAGTTGACCTGGGCCACGCAGTTTTCCTCGAGATCGATGGCGAAGCGGTCGGCGAACCATGTCGACCCGGCATAGCGACCGGTGGAATGGCCCGGCCACCAGGCGATGCGCACCGACCGTTTCAGCTTGTCGCGGTGCGCCCAGAGCACGCGCGCGATTTCCAGAAGTGTTGCGTCACCGGTGGCGTTGTCGCCCACGCCCACGTCCCAACTGTCCAGATGGCCGTGCAGCAGGACGTATTTCTCGGGCTCCTCGGTGCCGGGGATGAAGACCTCGGGCAGTTTCGAGGGATACCATCCCTCCTCCATCTCGGTGAAGATCGTGACATCGCCGCCCGCGCGTGCGATTTCGATCAGCGCCTGTCCGTCCGGGTTGTTGACGGCAACGGCGGGAATCTTCGGTTTGCGCGGCAGGTCGTCAAGGTCGGGCACGCCCCAGATCGTGGTGCAGATGCCCCAGTGAATATCGACACCGGGGTTGATGGCGATGACGCCGATCGCGCCCATCTCTTCGAACTGCTGGATCATGCCGGGGCTGGCGTAGCCGTCCGAGAGCACGATCGCCCCCTTCGCGCGCGCCGCCGCAGAATCGCCGTCACCGAACCGGCGGTCAAAGATCGTGTCGATATCGTCGGCCTGATTGGCGCCGATATAGACCAGTCGACCGCTCAGCCCGTCGCGCGCGTCGGTGCTGTAGGCGGGCGGCTTGGCGCGAAAGGTCTTGTCACCAGCGCTGACCGAGGCCGTGCCCGGGATGCTCAGATACAGGCTTGGCTCATGCACCGTCACCTCGACCCCGTGCTTGCGCAGGCGGCTGACGACCTCGTCCATGCCACGGTTCACATCATCGGGGTGCTCGCGCTTGAAGGTCGCGAAGCTTTCGATCAGCCCCCAGGGTTCGTCCAGCGTCACGGCTTCGAGGATTTGGGATTCGGTCATGGCGGTCTCCGGTGTTGCGTGCGCCTCTGTTTCATCTACCAAAACAGAGTTTCGGTTTTTCGATACGGTGACACTCCGTGTGCGATTCGACAAGCCTGCTGTGCATTTCAGAGCGAGCCGACGCCGAGCTTGCGACTGATGTCTTCGGCGGCGTCCAGCACCAGAGTCAGGTATTCCGCGCGCCGGCCTGCATCGAACCGCCCCAGCGCGCCGGCGACCGACAGCGCGGCAATGACCTCGCCCAGCGTGTTGCGGATCGGTGCGGCGACCGAGAAGGCGCCTTCGTCCAGGTCGTTGACGGAGATGTTGTAGCCCTCGGCGCGAATCTGATCCAGCCGCCGGGAAAGCAGCGCGGGGTCGGTGATCGTGTCGGGCGTGAAACGTTCCAGCGGTCCCGCAACGACGGCATCGCGCAACGATGGCGGCGCCCAGGCAAGCAGCAGCATCGAACCGCCCCCGGCATGCAGCGGGCCGTAACGCCCCGCGACAGCGAAGATGCGAATCGCATGCCGTCCCGCCAGCGTCGCCAGCACCAGCGTACGCTCCCCCTCGCGGACAATCAGGTTGATGTTCTCGGACGTGGCCTCGCGCAGCCGTTCCATGGCCGGGCGGGCGGCGGCAAGCAGCGTGTTCTGCTGCCCCGCGCGCTCGCCCAGCACGCTCATGCGGTAACCCAGCGAATAGACCGGCTGGTCAGGGTCGCGGACCACGAATCCCCGCGCTTCAAGTGTCGCAAGCAATCGAAAGGTGATCGTTTTCGTCAGTCCCAGCTGCCGCGACAGGGCCGTCACGCCCAGACGCGGGTGCTCTGCAAGCGCCTCCAGAACAAGCATGGCGCGGTCAACCGCGGCGATCCGGTAATCTTTTTTCTCTGAGCTGACGTTTTCTTCCCGAATCATTCAAAAGCCTTGCGTTGAAGGGCCGGATTGCTCTACTCTCACAAATAAGAAACACTGTTTCGTCAGGTAAAACAAGGGGGGCCAGATGAAAATCGCCTATGTGGTGCCCGGTCCGATGTCCAAGGGACCGATGGGCCTCAAGGAGATGCAGCGGCGCGAGGGGCTTCTGAACGGCTGGGCCTTTCCGGGGACCGAAGCGCGGGTGATCGACGTGGCGACCGGCCCGGCCTCGATCGAATCGGCCTATGAAGAGATGATCGCGATCCCGCCGACGCTCGATCTCATCATGCAGTGCGAGCGTGACGGCTATGACGCCGCGATCATTGGCTGCTTCGGCGATCCCGGGCTGGAGGCGGCGCGCGAACTGGTCACGATGCCGGTCGTCGGCCCCTGCGAAAGCGCGATGCTGCTGGCGGCGGGGCTGGGCCACAAGTTCAGCGTGCTGACCATCTTCGACAACCTCATCGCCGGGCAGGAACTGCTGGCGGTCAAGGCCGGGGTGCAGGCCAAGCTTGCTTCGGTCCGGGCAACCAACATCCCGGTGCTTGAACTGATGAAGGACCCGTCGGCCACCAAGGCCCGGCTGATCGAGGTCGCGCGCACCTGCGTCGAAACGGACCGCGCCGATGCGCTGCTCTTCGGCTGCATGACGATGTCGTTTCTCGACATGGGTGACGAGATCGGCGCGGAGGTGGGGGTTCCGGTGGTGAATGCCGGGCGCGCCGCACTGAAACATGCCGAAATGCTGGTTTCGATGGGCATGAGCCATTCCAAGCGCGCCTATCCGACTCCGGCCAAGATGAAAGCGGGCAAAACCGCAGATGAGATGCGGGTCGCCTGAGGCGACCATGGGCGCGGGCATGACCCGCGCCTGACAACCGGTGTGACCCAACAGGAGACAGATGAAATGACGTCCTCACTTCAGACGACCGCAAGGCTTGCCTTGATGTCCGCTGCGGTCGCGACCTTCGGCGCGACCGTCGCCGCGGCCGATCCGATCCGCCGGATCGACCTGATCACCCGGCCACAGGCCGCACAGCCGGCCGAATTCCAGTTCGTCCAGTTGATCGCGCAGGAATGGCGCAGGCTGGGGCTGGACGTGAATGTCCGCGTCATGCCCTGGGAGCAGATGTCCGACATCGTCTGGTTCAACCGCGACACCTGGGACACGACCGCCTGGCAGATGGTCGGCCGGCCCGAACGTTCCGACCCGGACGAGATCGTCTACAACCTGTTCCATTCCACGACGGCCGAGCGCGGGTTCAATTTCATCGGCTACAACAACCCCGACTATGACGCGATCGTCGAAGAGCAGCGCGTCACGCTCGACCCGGACGAGCGGCGTGAACTGGTGCGCCGCGCGCAGGCGATCCTGGCCGCAGACCAGCCGAACATGATGCTGGCGCATCCGCAGTCCACATTCGCCTTCAACCAGTCGGTCTGGAACCCGGAGTCGGTGGTCGAGCAGGGCGGCATCGGCATCCGCAACACCTGGACCTTCATGTCGCTGGAGCCCGCCGGGGATCAGCGCAGCATCATCCTCAACTCCTCGGACAATGTGCAGGCGATCAACCCGCTCTACATTTCGGGCGGGGTCGATAGCTGGATCACGGAACTGGTCTGGGACCGCCTGATGCGGATCGGACCGGACGGGTTGCCCACCCCCTGGGCGGCGACGGGCTACGAATGGATCGACGACACCACGATCACCGTCACCCTGCGCGACGGCATGAGCTGGCATGACGGCGAGCCGGTCACGCCCGAGGACGTGAAGTTCAGCTTCGAGGCGGCAGGCAGCGGCGAGTCGCCCATGTATGGCCCCTTCGTCACCAACATCGAGTCGATCGAGATCGACGGGATGGACATCACCTTCAACCTGATCCAGCCCTCGGCACCCTTCCTGACCGCGAGCCTGGCCAAGATCAACCTGATCCCCAAGCACATCTGGGAGCCGATCATCGAGCGCCTGGCCGATTCCGACGAAAACGCCGAATCGATCCAGGAAGACACGCCCATCGGCTCCGGCCCGTTCCGGTTCCATAGCTGGACCGCCAACGAGGAGATCGTGCTGAACGCCTTTGCCGATCACTTCAACGCCCCGAAAGCGGACCGCTGGATCCTGCGGATCGTGCCGAATGTCGAGGCCGCGCTGGGCATGCTGCGTTCGGGCGAAATCAACTTCCTGGCCGACTTCCCCGGCGATCCGAGCGTGCTGCAATCCGCGGCAGAGCAGGACCCCAACCTTGTCGCGGTCTCGACCGTCGACATCGGGTTCCGCTATGTGGCGTTCAACCACCGGCGCGCGCCCTTCGATGACCCGGCCTTCCGGCAGGCGCTTTCGTCCACCGTCGACCGGCGGATGATCGTCGGCGCCGCGTTCCGGGGCTTCGCCGTGCCCTCGAACTCGGTCGTCTCGCCGGCGCTGGAGTTCTGGCACAACGAGGAGACCGGCAACATGGAGGCCGGCCTCGACCGGGCGCGGGCGATCCTCGAAGAAGCGGGCTACCGGCTGATCGACGGCCGCCTGCACTACCCCGAAGGCGTGAGCGAGACGCTCCAGTAACGCGGCGCTCAAGGAGACGACAAGACCATGAAGGCGATCACCGCCATCGGCAGCCGACTGCTTCAGACACTCTTTGTCCTGTGGGCGGTGGTCACCATCCTCTTCCTGATGTTCCGGCTGATGCCGGGCAATCCCATGGCGGCCTACATCGACCCGAACTTCACGCCCGAGCAGCAGGATGCGCTCATGGCCAGGTTCGGGCTCGATCGGCCGCTGTGGGAACAGTATTTCATCTACCTCGGCAACCTGCTGCAGGGCGACCTGGGCGAAAGCTTCTTCTATCGCACGCCGGTCACCGAACGGATCCTGGCGCTGCTGCCGAACACGCTGATCCTGACCTTCTCGTCGCTGATCGTAGCCTATGCCTTCGGCATTCTCGCCGGGTCCTATCTGGCCTGGAAGCGGGGCAGCAGGGTCGAACAGGTGGCGGTGCCCGTGGTGCTGACCACTCGCGCGATGCCCGAATTCTGGCTGGGCATGATCCTTCTGGCGGTCTTCAGCTTCACCCTTGGCTGGTTTCCCGCCGGGGGCACCCGGCCCCCGGGCGCGGAATATGACGGATACTGGGCGCTTTACACCTCGCGCGATTTCCTGGTGCACCTGACCTTGCCGGTGCTGACACTGGCTATCTACAGCCAGGGGCTGCCGCTCTTGCTGATGCGCTCGAACATGCTGGACGTGATGAAGGAGGATTTCGTCACCATGGCGCGGATCAAGGGGCTGTCGCCGTTCACGGTCGTGATCCGCCACGCCGCGCGCAATGCGCTTCTGCCGGTGACAACCTCGTTCGCGATTGCCGTGGGCTATCAGATCCAGGGCAATGTCGTGGTGGAAACTGTGTTTTCCTGGCCCGGGCTGGGGCGCGAACTGGTGCGCGCGGTCTCGGCCTCGGACTATCCGCTGGCGCAGGGCGCTTTCCTGATGATCGCCGTGGTGGTGATCCTGATGAACCTGATCGCCGATCTGCTTTATGCGCTGCTGGATCCGCGGGTGACGCGTGAGTGAGGCCGTGACAAACCCCGACACGCCGCGCCGGGCGGGCCGCCTGCGCCGGGCCTTTGCCGGGCTGCGGCTGCCGCTGCATGACCCGCTGGCGATTGCCGGGCTGGCGATCTACGCGGCCTTCATCGTGATTGCGATCTTCGCGCCGCAGATCGCAACGCATGATCCGACCGAGATCCTGTTCACCGATGATTTCCAGCTCGCCGCCGACCTCCGCCCGGGCGAGGACGGCTACATCATGGGCACGACAACGCTGGGCCGCGATGTCTTCTCGCAGCTTGTCTGGGGGTCGCGCTCGGCGCTGGTCATCGGGCTGACGGCGGCGTTCATGGTCGCGCTGATCGGCTCCATCGTCGGCGTGGTCGCCGGCTATTTCGGCGGCTGGACCGACACGCTGCTGATGCGGCTTGCGGATGTCGCCTTCGGCATTCCGTTCCTGCCCTTCGTCATCGTGCTCGCGGCCTTCCTGGAACCTTCGATCTGGAATGTGGTCATCGCCATGGCGCTGATCCTGTGGCGCGACACCGGCAGGGTGATCCGCAGCCAGACGCTGACCCTGCGCACCCGCGCCTATGTCGAGGCGGCGCGCATTTCGGGATCGTCCGACGTGAAGATCATCCTGCGCCACATCGTGCCCAACGTCCTGCCGCTGTCCTTCCTCTATGGCTCCATCGCCATCGGCTGGGCGATCCTGACCGAGGCCTCGATCAGCTTCCTCGGTTTCGGCGATCCGACCTCGATAAGCTGGGGCTACATGCTGCAGGACGCCTATGCCAGCCAGGCCCTGTCGAAGCGCTCCTACTACTGGTTCGTGCCGCCGGGGCTGTGCATCATCCTCATCGTCAGCGCCGGCTTCTTCATCAGCCGCGGCTACGAAAAAATCCTCTTTCCCAAGCTGGACCGCTGATGGAACCGCTTCTGTCGATACGCGATCTGTCGATCGCCTACCGGGTCGGCACGTCCGAGATGCTGGCAGTCGAAAACGCCAGTTTCGATGTCCCGCGCGGCGCGATCGTCGGGCTGGTCGGCGAGTCGGGCTGCGGCAAGACCACGCTGGCGCGGTCGCTGACCCGCATCCTGGCCGACAATGCACGCATCGCCGGCGGGCAGGCCGTGTTCGACGGACAGGACATCATGGCGCTGTCCGAGCGTCGGATGAACGCCCTGCGCTGGCGCGAAATCGCCTTCATCCCGCAAAGTGCGATGAACTCGCTCGATCCGGTCTATACGGTCGGCAGCCAGTTGGCCGAGGTTCTTTGCCGCCGCGGCAACCTGAGCCGCCGCGCCGCCCGCCGCAGGTCCGAGGAGCTTTTCGAATGGGTCGGCATCGAAGCCGGGCGGCTGGGCGACTATCCGCACCAGTTCTCGGGCGGGATGCGGCAGCGCGTGGCCATCGCGCTGGCCCTGGCACTGGATCCGAAGCTGATCATCGCCGACGAACCGGTGACAGCGCTCGACGTGATCGTGCAGCGCCAGATCCTTGACCAGTTGCGCGAGTTGCAGACCCGGCTGGGCATTTCCGTCATCCTCGTGACGCATGACATTTCGGTCGTGGCCTATGTCTGCGACAGGGTGGTGGTGATGTATGCAGGTCATGTCGCCGAAGCAGGGCCGATGGCGGCGACACTGACCCGTCCCGCCCACCCCTACACGATGGGACTGCGCAACGCGTTCCCCGACCTGGCATCGGCGGGCGGCCAACTGACCCCGATCGAGGGCGCGCCGCCCAACCTTCTGCACCCGCCGCCCGGCTGCCGCTTCGCCGCGCGCTGCCCCTTTGCCCAACCTGCCTGCACCGACACCGTGCCCGCACCCGTGACCCTGGACGACGACCATGTCGTCGCCTGCCACCGCTGGGCCGAGGCCGACACGCTGCGCACCCGTGCCGAACGCAGCGAAACATGGATGGCGCGCACATGACCGAGACCGAAGCCCTGGTGCGCGTCGAAGGGGCGCGGCTGCACTATCCGATCGGCGGCATCGTCAGCGCCATGCGCGGCCTGCCGAGCGCGGTCAAGGCGGTCGACGGGATCAGCTTTACCCTGCATCGCGGCGAAAGCGTCGGTCTGCTGGGCGAATCCGGCTGCGGCAAGACCTCGACCGGGCGGCTGTTGCTCAAGCTCGACGATCCCACCGACGGGCACATCACCTTCGACGGCGAGGACATCACCACGATCCGGGGCGAGGCACTGCGCCGGTTCCGCACGCGCGCGCAACTGATCTTCCAGAACCCGTTCGAGGCGCTGAACCCCCGCTTCACCATCAGGGCCGCGCTGTCCGAACCGCTGGAGAACGCCCGCATTCCCAGGGCCGAGCGCGAGGCGCGCATCCACCGGGTGATGGATCTGGTGCGCCTGCCGGACGCCGCGCAGTTCCTGGACCGCTATCCGCACCAGCTTTCCGGCGGGCAGCTTCAGCGGATCGTCATGGCCCGCGCGCTGATCCTGGAGCCCGATTTCGTTGTCGCCGACGAACCGGTCTCGATGCTGGACGTCTCGGTGCGCGCGGGCGTGCTCAACGTGTTCCGCGAAGTGCGCGCGCGGATGGGTCTGACCGCCGTCTACATCAGCCACGACCTGGCGCTGGTGCGCTATGTCTGCGAACGCACCATCGTCATGTATCTGGGCCGCATCGTCGAGGACGGGCCGACCGAGGACCTTGTGCGCGAGCCGCTGCATCCCTACACCAAGGCGCTGGTCGCTGCGGTCCCCGTCCCCCACCCCGACCAGAGCCACGACCCGCTGCCCATCGGGCGCGGCGCGCCCGATCCCCGCAACCCGCCTTCGGGCTGCAGCTTCCGCGACCGCTGCCCGATGGCGCATGCGCGCTGCGCGGTCGAGGAACCGGGGCCGTCCCGTGTCGGCCAGCGCCTGGTGCATTGCCATCTCTATGATCAGGCCGACACCCGCCCGGCCGCAAGGGGAACCCCGGCATGAACATCTCGCCGCATGCTGTCCGGCCCGAAGACGCGCCGCTTTGCGATCCGATCACGCTGGAGATCATCCAGGGCGCGATCATGGCCGCGCAGCGCGAAATGGAGGCCCTGATCGAACGCACCGCGATCTCGGCCTTCATCCGCGAGAAGAAGGATTTCTACACCGCGCTTTTCGACGAACGCGGGGTCATGGCGGTGGGTTCGATGGTGCCGATCTTCGGCGACATCACCGGGCCTGTGTTCCGGCATTTCCCGATCGAGTCGATGCGGCCCGGCGATCTCTACTGGTATAACGACTGCTACGGATCGCGCGGGGCGGTCAGCCATTCCAACGACCAGGTGCTGCTTGCGCCGGTCTTCCGGGGCGACCGGCTCTGCGCCTTCGTGATGAGCTGGGCGCATTTCGCCGATATCGGCGGCATGCGTGCAGGGTCGATCAGCCCGGACGCGACCGAAATCTGGCAGGAAGGCATCATCGTTCCGCCGACGAAGCTGATCGATCAGGGCGTGACGAACGCGGCCGCGCTGGCGATCTTTCACCGCAATTCGCGCTTTCCGGAACAGAGCATGGGCGACATGAGCGCGCTGATGGCCAGCGTCAAGCTGGGCGCCGCGCGCGTGGCCGAAATCATCGAGCGCTTCGGCGCCGATGTGCTGTCCGATGCGCTGGCGCAGTTGCTTGCGCGCACGCGCGGGCTTGTCCGCAAGCGGCTGGCCGAGACCTTCGCCTATGGCACGCACCGCTTCACCGATGCCATTGATGCCGACGGGCACGGCAACGGCCCTTTCCACCTGCGCTTTGCGATCACCCGCGAACGGGGGTCCGATGGCGAGGACCGGTTCGTTTTCGACGCCACCGAAACCGACGACCAGGCACCCGGCCCGGTCAACCTGCTGATGAACCCGTCCATCCCGGGCATGGCGCTCGGGCTCTTCTATCTTGGCGGCGATCCCGGCCAGGTCTGCAACGCCGGCGGGCCGCTGGCGCTGGATGAGGTGCGGCTGCGCGAAGGCTCGCTGGTGCAGCCGCGCTGGCCGGCGGCGCTTGGCATGCGGGGGCTGACCATGATGCGCGTTCTGGCCACGCTCAACGGTCTGGTGAATGCCGCAGGCGGCGGCGCCCCGGCGGCCCATGCGGCCTATGTCGTCGCCATGATCCGGGGCAGTTCCACAGACGCGGACGGCGCGGCGCGGCGGTTTCTGCTGGTCGACGGAATCGGCGTCGGCTACGGCGCGCGCGACTTCGCCGACGGGATCGACGCGGTCTATTTCGTCGCGCAGGAGAATTACCCGGTGGAGTTCACCGAACTCGACTACCCGGTGCGCTTCCGGCACTATGGCATGGTCTGTGACAGCGGCGGGCCGGGCCGGTTCCGCGGCGGTGCCGGTATCCTGCGCGAATACGAAATCCTGGCCGACGAGGCGGTGCTCGGCATTCGCATCGACGGGGTTCAGAACCCGCCCTGGGGTATCGCCGGCGGCATGTCCGGCCGGACCGGACGGATCATCGTCAACCCCGGCACCCCGGACGAACGCGAGCTTGCACCGCTGTCCGACGGAAACCCGCTGCGCAAGGGCGACATCGTACGCATCGAGACCGGCGGCGGCGGCGGCTATGGCCACCCCTTCGACCGTGATCCGGCCCGCGTCCTCGATGATGTGCTTGGCGGGATCGTCAGCCCGGAGGCCGCGGCCCGTGATTACGGCGTGGCGATTGCAGACGGTCGGGTCGACACGGCCGCAACTGCGGCGCTGCGCGCCAAACGCCCGCCTGTAAAGGCCTTTCACCGCAAGGAATACCTCGATGCCCTCGACTGACTTCGGGCTTACTGTCGCGGTCGATATCGGCGGCACCTTCACCGATGTCGCCTTGAAGGACGAGGCGAGCGGGCGCATCTGGCGCGCCAAGACGCCCAGTCGGCCCGCCGATCCGTCCGCGGCGTTTCTGGACGGGATCGAACAGGCCCTGGGCGCGGCCGGGCACCCGGCGGCGGACCTGACACGCGTGCTGCACGGCACCACGGTCGCGACCAACATGATCCTCGAGGGCAAGGGCGCCCGCGCGGCGCTGGTCACGACCCGAGGCTTTCGTCATGTGCTCGCCATCGGCAGACAGGACATCCCACGGGCGAAGAACCTCTACAACTGGGTCAAACCCGCCCGGCCGGTGCCCAGCGCGCGGGTCGTCGAAGTCGACGAGCGCATCCTGCCCGGGGGCGAGGTTGCCACACCCCTTGACGAGGACTCGGTCCACCGCGCGGCCCGAAGCCTGCGGGACATGCAGGTGGATGCCGTCGCCGTCTGCCTGCTCCATGCCTTTTCGAATCCGGCGCATGAACGCCGGGTGGCCGACCTGCTGCGGGAATTGCTGCCGGACGTCGCGGTGACCGCGTCCTGTGACATCCTGCCCGTTGTGCGCGAATACGAACGGTCGCTGGCGGCGGTTCTGAACGCTGTCGTGATGCCCGGGGTCACCCGCTATGTCGACCGGCTGGAAAAGCGGCTGCTGGCGGCTGGCGTCCGCGCGCCGCTGCTGCTGATGCAATCGAACGGCGGGGTGGCGGGTGGCGACAAGATCCGGGTCGCGCCGGCACTGACCGCGCTCTCGGGGCCTGCGGCGGGTGTCGTCGGTGCCCGCGCCGTCGCGGCTGCCTGCGGGATCGACGATATCATCACCGTCGACATCGGCGGCACCAGCGCGGATATCTGCCTGATTGCGGGCGGTCGCATCGGCCTGACACAACACGGCGAGGTCGGCGAATGGCCGCTGCCTCTGCCGATGGTCGACATGGTCACCATCGGCGCCGGTGGCGGCTCCATCGCCCGCGTGGCCGACGGTGTGATGTCGGTGGGCCCCGAAAGCGCCGGGGCCGATCCGGGGCCTGCGGCCTATGGCCGGGGCGGGCAGGCGGCGACCGTGACGGACGCCCATGTGGTCCTCGGGCATCTTCCGGCGCGGCTGCTCGGGGGGCGCATGGCGCTTGATGCCGCAGCAGCGCGGGCCGTGATCCGGGCCACCGTGGCCGAGCCTCTGGGCCTTACGGTCGAAGCCGCCGCGCGCGGCATCCTGGCCATCGCCGACAACCACATGGTCGGCGCGGTGCGCGTGGTCTCGGTCGAACGCGGGCACGATCCGCGCGGCTTCACGCTGGTGCCCTTCGGTGGCGCCGGGCCGCTGCACGGCTGCGCGCTGGCCGACCTTCTGGGCATCCGCCGCCTGCTGATCCCGCCCGCCCCCGGCATCCTGTGCGCCGACGGGCTTCTGGCGGCCGAGTTGCGCGCCGAATTCTCGCAGGCCATGCCGCGCGCGGGCGACCCCGACCCGGACGCCGCCGCGCCCATTCTGGAGCGGCTGACCCGCCAGGCCGAAGCCTGGTTCGACGCCGAAGCCGTGGCCCCGTCCGACCGCAACCTTCGGAAGGTCGCGCTGATGCGGTATCGCGGGCAGGGGGCGGAACTGGCCGTGCCCTGGGCCGATACCGCCGAGGCACTGGTCGCGGGATTCCACGCGGCGCATCGCGCGCTCTACGGCTTTGCCCTCGGCTCGGCCGTCGATCTGGTCACCCTGCGGATCGAGGCGCGCGGCGCCACCCGCACGGCGCCGCCCGCGGCCCTGCCACCGGGCGCGCCGCCCACGCCGATCGATCAGGTCACCATCGACCGCCCCGATGGCCGCTGCGATGTGCCGCTCCTTGACCGCGCGCAGCTTGGCGCCGGTGCCACATTCCAAGGCCCGGCGATTGTCACCCAGCTTGATTCGACGACGCTGATTGCCCCCGGCTGGACCTGCACGGTGCATCCCGGCGGCGCGATGCTCCTTGAACGGAAGGCCGAGCAATGAACGCACTCGATCCGGTTTTCGCCCATATCGACGCGCACCGCGAAGCCCATGTCGCGCGGCTGTCAGAGTATCTGAAGCACCCCAGCATCAGCGCCCATGACATCGGTATCGGTGCGGTCGCGGCGCTGCTGGTCGAACAGCTCCGGACCCTGGGGATGGAAGCCGAGGCGGTGCCGACCGCCGGTCATCCGATGGTGCTTGGCCGCCGGTCGGACGTCCCCGGCGCGCCGACCGTGCTGCTCTATGGCCACTATGACGTGCAGCCCCCCGATCCGCTGGACGCCTGGGAAAGCCCGCCGTTCGAGCCGACGGTGCGCAACGGGCGCATCTATGCCCGTGGCGCCGGCGACAACAAGGGCCAGCATTTCGCGCAACTGCTGGCGATCGAGGCGCATCTGGCCGTGCACGGCAAACTGCCCTGCAACGTCATCGTCCTGCTGGAGGGCGAGGAAGAGATCGGCAGCCCGCGCATTGCCGATTTCGTGCGCGATCATGCCGACCGGTTGCGCGCCGATCTGGTGGTGACTGCGGACGGGCCGCTGCATCCCTCGGGCCGCCCGCTGGTGACCTTCGGCGTGCGGGGCATGGTCGGCTTCGATCTGGTGGTGCGCACCGGTCGGACCGATGCGCATTCGGGCAATCACGGCGGCACCATGCCGAACGCGATCTGGACGCTGGTGCATCTGCTCACCACCATGAAGTCCCCCGACGGGCGCCTCACCATCGAGGGGCTGCACGCCCCCATTGTCCCGCCCGGCCCGGCCGAGCGCGCCGCCGCCGAGGCGCTGCCCGTCGATGTGCCCGGCTACCTGGAAGAGATGGGTCTTGCGCGGCTTGACGCGCCCGCCGACCGGCCGTTTCACGACCGGCTGATGTTCCACCCTACGTTGACCATCAACGGGCTGCACGGTGGCTATGACGGGCCGGGCACCAAGACCGTTCTGCCCTGCGCGGCGATGGCGAAATGCGACATCCGGCTGGTGCCCGACATGACCCCCGAACAGGCGCTTGATTGCGTGCGCGCCCATGTCGCCCGCCACGCGCCCGAGGTCGAGGTCATCGGGCGCGGCGGGATGCTGCCGTCGCGCACCCCGATCGATTCGCCCTATACCGCGCCGATCGTGGACGCGATCCGCACCGCGCGCGGGGTGGATCCCTATCTGGTGCCTTCGGCCGGCGGCAGCCTGCCGGACTATGTCTTCACCAGGATCCTTGGCGTTCCCGCCTTCGTCACCCCCTATGCCAATGCCGACGAAGCCAACCATGCACCGAACGAGAACCTCGACCTTGCGCTTTTCCACGCCGGGATCCGCACCGGCGCGGCGCTGCTGGACCGCCTCGGCGGATTGAGGACCACGGAATGAGCATCAGCATCTTCCATTCGGCGCGGCTCTTTGATGGCCTGAACGAAGCCGTGATCGAAAATGCCAGCGTCATCGTCGAAGGCAACCGCATCCGCGAGGTCGGCGCGAACCTGACGTGGACGGGCGACGCCCGGCGGATTGACTGTGCCGGACATTTCCTGATGCCCGGCCTGATCGACGCGCATTACCACGCCAACACGCCAAGCTATGATTTCTACGGCACGGACCGGATGCATCCGGCGCTGCTGGCCGCGCATGCCGGCCGACTGCTCACCGGCGCGCTGGATCGCGGCTATACCACCATCCGCGATGCGGGGGGCGGCGATGTCGGGCTGAAGATGGCGCTCGATGCCGGGCTGATCGACGGGCCGCGCTTCTTTTATCCGGGCAAGGCGCTGACGCAGACCGGCGGGCACGGCGACATGCGGCGGCGCGGGGCCATCGAACCCTGCGGCTGCGGGGCATATGCGGGGGTGATCACCCGCGCTGTCGATGGCCCGGACGAGATGCGCAAGGCCGTCCGTGAGGAATTCCGCCAGGGCGCCACGCAGATCAAGATTTTCCTGTCGGGCGGTGTCTCGACCGATCTCGCCCCGATCGACATGCCGCATTTCACCGACGCCGAAATCACCGTCGCGGTCGAGGAAGCCGCGCGCCGGGGCTCTTATGTGATGGCCCACTGCCATACCGACGAAGGCGCGCGGCGCTGCGTCGAACTGGGTGTGCGGACCATCGAGCACGGCAGCCTGATCACTGCCGATACCGCCGCCATGATCGCCGCGGCGGGCGCCTTCGTCGTGCCCACGCTGTCGGCGGGTGAACTGATCGGCGCGCATGCCGCAGAGCTTGGCCTGCCCGCAAGCTCTGCCGAGAAGATCCGCGCCGTCAACCGCCGCACGCTGGAAGCGGTCGAGGCCTGCGCCGCAGCGGGGGTGCGGCTGGGGCTGGGTTGCGACCTGCACGGCGATGCGTTCCTGCAGAAGCAGAACCGCGAACTGGTGCTGCGTGGTCAGGTCCAGAAGCCGGTCGATGTCCTGCGCTCGGCCACGTCGGTCAATGCGGAAATCGTGCAGATGCAGGGGCAACTGGGACAGATCACGCCCGGCGCCTATGCCGACATGATCCTGCTGGCCGGGGATCCGATGACGGATCTCGCAGTTTTCGACGAACCGCTTCGCAACATTCTCCTTGTCGTCAAGAGCGGGCGACTGGCGCGCGACCGCCGACAGTCCTGATCCGGAAGAGTGCCGCCGCGCAGGTGTCCGCTGCATTGCGCCGGGCGCCGTTGACGCCTCGCTCCCGGATGCTCGCGGCCTCTTCGGGGATGGTCCCGGCCTCCCGGCATTCGCCGGTCAAGGCAACGTGCGTGACCTGCCCCCCGGACGAGCCGGAAACAGCAAGGGACTTCGCCGATGATCAATCCGTTCGCCAATCGCGCCGCCTCGTTGCAGGGCCCCGCAACCGATATCCGGTCGGTAACGCCCAGCGATACCGATGACTTGCCTGTGATGGCAATCGCGCTCTATGTCGAAACGGGCGGCACGGTGTCCTTCGTGATCGCCTCCGGCCACACCCGGCAGGTCGCATTGCCGGATTTCACCATCCTGCCCGTTGGCGTGCGCAAGGTCGATGCAAGCGGGACCACGGCGACGGGGATTCACGCACTGGTGCTGGGATGAAGATTGTCACGGATCTCTCGGTGACATCGCGTCCCCTGAGCGTCGGCGCGGGGTTCAGTCCGCGCAACCTGTTCGCGACCGGGACAAGCGGTTTCTACTGGTCTGCGGCACAGCTCGCAGCGGTTTTCGCAGATTCAGCCGCAGCGACACCTGCCCTTCTCGGGCAATCCGTCGCACGGGTAAATGATCAGAGCCCGAACGGGCTTGACACGGTGCAGGCCAGTGCTGGCTTGCGGCCTCTGTTGGGGCGGGTGCCGGTGGCGGGTCGGCGCAACATGCTGCAATACACCGAGGCGCTGGATAACGCATGGTGGGAAAAGATCGGCACCACGATTTCCGACCTCGGGAACGGGGAGTTCGAGTTGACCGCTAACGCCGGTGAGGGTTCCAAGCGGCTCCAAGCGTCCGAACCGACCTTCCCGGACGATCCCGAAGACGCTTGCTGGAGCGTCGAGGTTCAATACGTCAACTGGCCGCGTGTGACCCTGTTGGGCGTAGGCGGTTCGCCTTCGTCCGGTAATCAGTCAGGGGCGACATTCAACCTTGAGACTGGTGAGGTCGTCTATGAGTCGTCGGGCGTTGTCACGACCATGACGCTCCTGCCGGATGGTTGGTATCGGATCAGTATGCAGGGCGGGGACAACGACTTTCGTCGGCGCAGGCGTTTGATAATGCTGGATGGGAACTTTGCGTTCGCCAGCGGCAATCAGAACTGGACCGCTGACGGCACCGAAAAGGTCCGTGTGCGCAGACCGCAGTTCGAGCGGGCCGAGGCACCAACCCCCTACCAGCGTGTCGGTAACGCGCTTGACGTGACCGAGGACGGTTTCCCGTCACCCGCCTTCATCCGCTTCGACCTGTCCGACGATGTGCTGCCCACCGCCTTCCCCGATGGCGGCACCTTCGACGTGATGCTGTTCGGGCGGCAGGGTAGCTGGATCGAGCGCGGCGTGACGATTGCGCCTGCGGGGTCGCTGGATATCGGTCCGACGACCATCACGGATGGACCTGCGGGGCTGCTGGCCGCGCTGGGCGATATCGTCGGCTGGACGGCAGTGGACCGGACGCTGAGCGGGGCCGAGGTGTCGCGGCTGGTCAAGTATCACAAGGCCCGTGGTGCGGGCGATCTGCTGGAGAGCATCGAATGACCTATTCCGCCGTTCTGATCGTCCCCGCCGCCACGAAATCCGCCGCCGATGCCGTGGGCGCGGCAATGGGCTGGGGGCCGGTGTCCTACACCATCCCGCTGGGCGATAGCGATGCCGTCACGCATTACGCCGCACGGGCCGATGTGTCGGAGCAATTCGTGCGCTGGGTGAAGGGGCTGGACCCGTTGCCCGATCCGGCGTTTCAGCCGGTCATCAACGCGCTGATCGTGGATTTCTCGCCGGACCCGACCCATGAGGGCGATGACCCGCCGCCGGTCCTGTGGGGGCGCGCGCATCTGGATGCGGTGCTGGTGGCGCAAGGTCTGGCCGCCTTCCCGCTGCAGTCCTGATCCTCCGGGTGGCCGCGGCGTGGCGCAGATGACCGTCACCGCCCGGCATCACTGTCCAGAGCATCCGGCGCATAATATGTCTGCACAAAAAACTGCTTGCGTGCAGACTCCGGCTCCTGCAATGTGGCTGGAGAAGATGAGCCCACGCAGGGCACGCACCGCAACTGCCCGAAAACCGGACCCGTGACCGGGGACTCCATCGCGGCAGGCAGATGCTGAAGGACCCGCCCTCGCGACCCAGCGCAAGGATGACATGGAGCGCACGATGGCGACATTGACCCGGCGGTGCAGCCCCCTCGCTGCCGAGGCAATGCCATGATCCTTCTGAACCTGCCTGCCGACCTGACACCGCAGGCCTATGACGACGTGGTCAGGGGGGGGCGCAAGGTCGATCTGAGCGCCGAGGCCCTGGCGCGGGTGGCAGACTCGCGGGCGCTGTTCCTGCGGCATCTGGAAACCGGCGTTGTCTGCTATGGGGTGAACACCGGGCTGGGCGCGCTGGCGGGACAGGACCTCGGCGCCGCCGAGATGGCCGCCATGCCGCGCCATGTGCTGCTGGCGCGGGCCGTGGCCTCTGGCCCCGCCTATCCGGCCAGCATCGGGCGCGGGGCGCTGCTGATCCGGCTGGCCCAGTTCCTGAAGGGATACAGCGCCGTCACGCCCGAGCTTTGCCGCTTCATGGCCGCGCGGCTGAATGACGGGCTGTCCCCGGTGATCCCCTCCCAGGGCCATGGGATGGCCGGCGAGATCATCCCCCTGTCCCATGTCGGGCAGGTGCTGGTGGGCGAGGGGCTGGTGCATGGCGACGGCGGCGCCCCGATCCCCGCAGCCGACTGGTTCCGGGCCCGCGGGCTGTCCCCCTATGCGCCGCAGCCCAAGGAAGGGCTTGCACTGATCAACGGCGTCGCCGCGGCATCAGCCATGGCGCATGACGTGGTGGGCGCGCTGAACCGGACGCTGGCGCTGGCCACGCTGACCGCGGCGGCAACGCTGGAAGGTCTTGGTGCGTCGCAGGAAAGCTGGGGCGCGGATGTGGCCCGGCTGCGCCCGGATGCGGGCCTTGCGCAGGCGGCGGCGGGGCTGCGGCACTGGCTGGACGGGTCCGGCGTGCAGCGCGGCGACCGCCAGCCGCCGGTGTCGCTGCGCGTGGTGCCGCAGGTCCACGGCATGGCCCAGGCCGCGCTGGACGCGCTGGCCAAGGCGGTTGTGGACGAATGGCGCACGGTCAGCGACAACCCCGTGTTCCTGCCGGACCCAGGCTCGCCCGTGTTCGGCGCGCTGGTGCACAGCGGCAATTTCCACTGCGCCGAACTGACCGCCCGGACCGAGGCGATGGCGCTGGCCATCGCACAGGTTGCGCAACTGTCGGAACGGCGCCTGCACCGGGTCCTGGATGCGCGCTTCACCGGACTGTCGCCGCAGCTTGCAAGCAAACCTGGGCTGGATGCCGGGCTTGTGGCGCTGCACAAGGCCGCGCTCGGACTGGGCGCGCAGGTGCGCAGCCTGTCGGTTCCGCCATCGCTGATGCACGGCGAAACCTCGTTCGGGCAGGAAGACATGATGACCATGGCGCTTCCGGCGCTGGATCGCCTGACGACGCTGGACCGCCTGACCCACCGGATGCTGTGCTATGAGCTTTACACCGCCCTGGTGGCGCTGGACCAGCGGCAGGCGCAAGGCGGCGGCGCGCCCGGTCCCGCGCTTGCGACCGTGCACCGCGACATCCGGGCCCATATCCCGGCCTATGGCGGCGACCGCCCCTTCGGACCCGAGGTTGGCCGCCTTGCCGGGCTGGTCGATGCCATCGTGCCGGACGCCCCCCCGCCCGGCGGACCGCTTGGGCAGCGCCACGCGGCGCCTGCCCCACCCGACCATGAAACCTTGCCCGAAAGAGGATCACCATGAACCCGATCTACATGACCTACATCAACGGCCTTGATGTCGATGCGCTGGAAATGACCGATGACGAAATCCTTGCGGCGGTCGAGGCGGGCCTGCACGCGCAGGGCATGGGGCAGTCGGTGATCGAACCGCGCGTCCACCTGATGCCCGATCCGTCCTTCAACGGCCACTTCAACGTGTTGCGCGGCTATATCGCGCCGATGAACCATGCGGGCGTCAAGATCGTCGGCGACTTCGTGGACAACTACAAGCAAGGGCTGCCATCGGAAATGGCGCTGCTCAACCTGTTCGACCCGCGCACGGGCATGCCGCAGGCGATCATCGACGCCACCGCGATCACCGAAATGCGCACCGGCGCGGTCACCGCCCTTGGCGCCAAGCATCTGGCGCGCAAGGACAGCAAGGTGTTGGGCCATATCGGCGCGCGGGGCACGGCATACTGGAATGTCCGGCTGCTGGACCGGCTGTTCGACTTCGACGAAATCCGCGTGCATTCGCGGCGCCCCGAAAGCCGCGAAAGCTTTGCGCAAAAGCTGTCCGGAGACCTGGGCAAACCCGTCCGCGTGACCGAGGACTGGCAAAGCTGCGTCGAGGGCGCGGATATCGTGGTCGAAGCCTCGCGCCTGCCGGAACCGCAACCGATGCTTCTGACCGAATGGATCAAGCCCGCGGCCTTCGTGGTCCCTTATGGCACGATGAGTGCGGTGGAACTTTCGCTCACCGATATCATGGACAAGATGGTTGTCGACGACTGGGGCCAGTGCAAGGGCGGCCCCTTCGGATCGCTGCGCCGCCATGTGGAAACCGGCAAGCTGTCGGCCGAGACGCTGCATGCCGAACTGTGCGAGATCGTTGTGGGGCGCAAGCCCGGGCGGGAATCCGATGCGGAAACGATCCTGTTCTGGCACCGTGGCCTGTCACTCAGCGACATCGCCCTTGGCCATGCGATGCTGGAAAAGGCCCGCGCGCGCGGTCTGGGAACCGAACTGCGCTTCGCCTGAGCCGGTCGCGCGCCGGTCGCGCCCCGCGCCGGTCCGGTCCGGGGCGGCCACGGTCGATGCGCGCAATCCCGTCGACCGCGGCGGCGCGGCGCGCCTGTCGGCGGGACGGGCGCAACGGGCGTTCACCGCTGGCGGCGGGGGGGGGGGGGCGCCCCCCCCCCCCCCCCCCCCCCCCCCCCCCCCCCCCCCCCCCCCCCCCCC
>JAFIEE010000210.1 GCA_020832705.1 Paracoccaceae bacterium | reverse complement strand
GAGCGGCCGCTTTGGGGACACTAGCCTGACAGGCTGACCGGCCGCTCTGGGCCGGAGAGCGGTCATTCGGCGCGAAGGCGCATCCGACACAGAAGCCAGCGACAACTGCCTGCGCTGTCCGTGGCGCAAGCGATGGCTGGCCTCGCGCAGCGCTTTCAGATTGCCGGGCTCCGCCATGATGGCGGTGAATCGCGACAGCGTCGGCTGCGAGGCCAGCCCCGGTTCCGCCACCAGCAGCGTCAGCCCGGCAGAAGAACTGCTTGCCAGCCGCATCGCCGGATCCTGGCGGAGCGCATCGGCGTCGTCGTGGTCCCGCCAGCCCTGCGCCGCCAGGAACACCGCGGTCCGCAACAGCGACGGCAGGTCATGCAGGACATCCGCCTGCCGTCGCGGATCCCTCAGCCGCGCCCCCAGCCATCCGACGATCCCGCTGGCCTCGAGGACCTCACGCAACAGCACAGCTCCGGGCTCACCGGTCAACCGGTCCTCCCTGCATTCGACCCGAAGAGAGCGGTTGAACCGCGGCGTGACCGGCTGTAGCGTTTCACCCATGCGTGCGTCCGGAGCTGCTGGAAGATCGTGTTTAGCAGCTTGAATCTACAGCGCTTTCAGGCGCACGCAACCTTTCCGGCCGATTTGGATGAATAACGCGGGTTCATGGTTTTTCTTGTGGCAGGCCGTTCCGGGCTGACGATTGGGGACTTTCCGACCGTCAGACAGGAGGGCCCCATGAAGGAGGAGCAGACCACCCCGCTGCGTCAGCGGATGATCGAAGATATGGATATTCGCGGGCTGAGCGAGAAGACGCAGAAGGAGCACATCCGATGCACCAAGCATTTTGTGGCCTTTCCGGGAGCGGACCTCGACTTTGTGCCACCGCATCCGCAGCTTTCGCTGAATTCCGCGCCTGCCGGGACAAGCTGATCCAGCGGTCCTTTCCAGTCAGTGAGCCATGCGGGCGTTTGGGTGGTGCGGCCTGATCAGGCGGCGGCCAGGGGTGCGAACGGCAAACCCATTGCGCGTGAGTGTCATCGCAGATGCAATTTTCGACGCACCGGGGGGCAGTCGCCCTACGCATTCGAGGTATATCCGGAGGGCACCCCGCCAGTGGCGGCTTGGGGGGGTTGCGGGACGCGCCACAAATATGCAAGCCTGTCCCGATAGCGACATCGATATGTCGCAAATGTCAGGGATGGAGCTTATGCCAAGATCAGATTTCTGGTCCGGTCTTGTTGTGGCCGGGTTCGGGCTTCTCGCCTTGATCTGGATGATCCCGAATTACGCCGGGTCCAACCCGTTTGCGCAGATGCCGCCGGGTCTGGTGCCCAGCATCGCGGCCTGGATCATGATCGTATGCGGCGGTATCGTCGCCCTCAAGGGGCTGGTGAAGCTGATCGTATCCGGCATTTCCCCGCTCACGACCGAAATCAACTGGTCTGCCATCGGCTGGGCGCTGTGGCCGTTCCTCTTTGTGGCGGTCGCCATCTGGTTCATGAACTTCATAAAGATCACCTGGTTCGGGGCGATCCTGATCGGACTCATGCTTTTCCTGCTGGGCGAGCGGCGCTGGTGGCTGATCCTGGGCTGCTCGGTGGTGCCACCGGTGCTGCTGTATTTCCTGTCGGTCTACATGATGCGCATCGGGGTGGTCTGAGCCATGGATTTTTCCGCAGTTGGTGCTGCCGCCGCCGAAGCGCTTACCCTGGCCTCCTTCATCGGAATCGGGGGCGGCGTGCTGCTGGGCTATGTCGTTGGCGTGGTGCCCGGCCTGTCGCGCTCGGTGGCAATCTCCATCGCCATTCCACTGACCTTCTACATGTCGCCCTATATCGCGATCTCGTTCCTCATCGGGCTTTCCAAGGGAACGGCGGCGGGGTCTGCGGTCTCGGCGATCCTGCTCAACGCGCCGGGCGAGGCGTCATCTGCGGCGACAGCGCTGGACGGCTATCCGCTTGCCAAGCAGGGCAAGCCCAAGACGGCGCTGCAGGTCGGGCTGATCGCTTCGGTCATGGGCGACATCCTGGCCACGATCATCCTGATCTTCGTGGCCATTCCATTCGCCCGCGTGGCGCTGATGTTCGGCCCCTACGAGATGGCGGCGATCCTTGCCTTTGCGTTGGTCTTCATCGCCGGGTTGTCAAGTGGCAACGTTTTCAAGGGGCTTGCCGCGGGTGGGCTTGGCATATTCCTGGGAACCATCGGGCTTGACAACCAGACCGGCCTGCCGCGGCTGACATTTGGCTACACGGAGCTGATGGACGGGATGCCGCTGATTGCAGTGGCCATCGGCACGCTGGCACTGTCCGAGATGTTCATCCAGTCCGAGAAACTCCGCTACGACCGCGCCAACATGAGCGTGAGGCTGGAAAACCGCGCTGACGATCACATCACCATGCCGATCTTCAAGCGCATCCTGCCGACCATCTTTCGCGGCACGGGCATCGGCACCTTCGTTGGCGCCCTGCCGGGGCTGGGGCCGTCGGTGGGTTCCTTCATGTCCTATGGTATGGCGCAGAAGGCCGCAAAGCAGCCAGAACTCTTTGGCAAGGGTGAACCCAAGGGCATTGCCGCGTCTGAATCTGCGGACAATGCGGTGATCCCGGCAGCGCTGATCCCGCTTTTCGGGCTGGGGATTCCGGGCAATGTCTCGGCCGCGCTGCTGATCGGGGCCTTTGCAATCCATGGCATCACCGTCGGTCCGCTGCTGCTGCGCGACAACCCCGAACTGCTGTATTCGATCTTTGCCGGCATGATCCTAGCTTCGCTGATCATGCTGGTGCTGGGCTGGTACGGGCTGATGGTGTTTGCCCAGATCACCCGCGTTCCCCCGCATGTGGTCATTCCCATCGTCATCTTCTTCTGCCTGGCGGGGATGATGCTGCAGGGCTACGGCACCTTTGGCCTGATCATCCTGATGGCCTTTGCCCTGCTGGGCTATCTGATGAAGAAATACGATTACAGTTTCGTCACCTTCCTCGTGGCCTTCATCATCACGCCGATGCTGGAATTGAACCTGCGCCAGTCGATCATCCTGTCACGCGGAAACTGGGAAATCCTGCTGAACCGCCCCATCGCCCTGTTCTTCATTGTGTGTACGCTGATTGCGCTGATTGCACTGATCATCCGCACATTCCAGACAGATAAAGCGGCAGCGGGTGCTCCGGTTTCGGAATGAACTGCAAGGCGTCTTGGCGTGCCCAAGGACGCAATACGACCTGAAGGAGGGACACCCATGAAACACACTTTCGCAGCCGTTTTCGGCGCAACGATGCTGATCGCGCCGATGGCGCTGGCCGATAGCTGGCAACCTGAACGCCCGATGACCATGGTGATCGGCTTCGCGCCCGGCGGCTCAACCGATATTCAGGGCCGCGTCCTGGCGCGGACACTGGAAGAGCATTTCGGCCAGCCCGTCAATGTGGTCAACCAGCCCGGCGGTGGCGGAGCGGTGGCGCTGACCCGCTTCCTGAACGCAGACCCCGACGGCCATACCTTCATGTTCGGCGTCATGCTTGGGCTAACCTTCTCGCCCATTGTCACCGAAACCGAATATGACATAGATGATTTCCGCTATGCGGGGACTCTGGTCGGCGGACAGTTCGGGGTCGTGGCACGCGGGGATGCGCCGTATCAAAGCTTCGAGGAACTCGTTGCCCATGGCAAGGAGACCCCGATGACCTATGCCCAGCAACTGCCCATGGATCAGGCCATCATGGAGCTGATTGCCGATCAGGAAGGCATTGATCTGGCCATTGTGCCCACTGGTGGCGGCGGCGGCATGGCCCCGCTTCTGCTGGGCGGCGAGGTCGATTTCGCCTTTTCCGGCGGCACGCATGCGCAATACACCCCCACGGGCGAGATGAACGTGCTGGCATTTCTGACCCGCGAGCGGTCGCCCTTCTACCCGGATGTGCCCACGCTTGTCGAACTGGGCTATCCCTATGCCATGGATGACTTCCGGTCATTCTTCCTGCCGGGTGGCACCCCGGACGAGATCGTGCAGGCTTTTGAGGATGCCGCCCGCTTTGCGGTCGAGCATGAACCCTTTGTCGAAGTCACGGTCGAAAACACCCTGCATCCCATCGTCTTCATGGATGCAGAGGAAACCGAGGCCACCATCCGCGACATTCGCACCGCGAATGAAGCGCTGATGGCCAACTGAAGACAGTCCAACAGGAGTAAGACGCATGAAAAAGACGTTCGCAGCCATTCTTGGCGCAACCATGATGACAGCCCCGATGGCCTATGCCGATGACTGGCCGACGCGCCCGCTGACCATGGTGATCGGCTTCAATCCAGGCGGCTCAACCGATATTCAGGGCCGCGTTCTGGCCAATGTGATGGAGGAATTCCTCGGCCAGCCGGTCAATGTCGTCAACCAGCCTGGTGGCGGATCGGCGGTCGCCTTTACCCGCCTCGCCAATACCGCTCCCGATGGTTACACCTTCCTCTTCGGCGGCACCACCGCACTGACCTTCACCCCGATCATCACCGATGTGGAATACGAGATCGACGATTTCGAGTATCTTGCTGCGCTGGCGCTTGCACAGAACGCGATCGTCACCTCGGCCGAGCAACCCTTCCAGACCTTTGACGAGATCATCGAACATGGGCGCGAAAACCCGATGACCTACGCGCAGCAGACCGCGCTGGACGAGGCCATCATCCGTGCCATCGCAGCCGAAGAAGGGCTTGATCTGGCCATTGTGCCCACGGGTGGTGGCGCCGGCATGGCGCCGCTGGTTCTGGGCCGGGAGGTCGATTTTGCCTATTCGGGCGGCACCCACGCGCAATACACGCCTACGGGCGAAATGGTGGTCGCGGCCTTCATGTCCGCCGAGCGCAGCCCCTTCTACCCCGACACGCCCACGCTGATCGAACTGGGCTACGACTACTCCATCGAGGATTACCGCACCATCATCGTGCCCGCAGGCGTGCCGGACGCCGTCAAGGAACGCCTGATGGCCGCCGCGGAACACGCCTCGACCGCGCAGCCGTTCATCGACATCACCGAAGGCAACACCTTCTTCCCGGTGGTCTATATCGACCAGGAAGACATGGAAGCCAACGTGCGCCGCATCCGTGCGGCGACCGAAGAGGTCATGGCCGACTGATAGTGTCTGCCGCAGCCGCCGGCCCCCCAAAGGGGTGGGGGGGGGCCCAC
>JAFIEE010000017.1 GCA_020832705.1 Paracoccaceae bacterium | reverse complement strand
GGGCCCCGGTGCGCGTTGTTACCAACTTGCCGGGGCGTTTTTTTCCGCTCAAAATGCTGTTTGGCAATCTGTCTTCCCCTTGTGGGGGGGGGGGGGGGGGGGCGCGGGGGGCGCCCCGCGCCGATCAGGCGTATTTCTTCTGGATCTCGTCCGAGATGTTCTGCGGCACGGGTTCGTAGTGGTCGAACTGCATGGTGAAGTTCGCCCGCCCCGAGGACATGGACCGCAACGTGTTGATGTATCCGAACATGTTTGCCAGCGGCACGAAGGCGTTGATGGCCACCGCGTTACCGCGCTGTTCCTGGCCCGTGACCTGGCCGCGGCGGCTGGTCAGGTCGCCGATGATCCCGCCGGTGTATTCCTCGGGGGTGACCACCTCGACCTTCATGACCGGTTCCAGCAGCTTGGCCCCGGCCTTCTTCAGACCGTCACGCATGGCCGCACGCGAGGCGATCTCGAACGCCAGCACGCTGGAGTCGACATCGTGATAGGCCCCGTCCAGCAGCGCCACCTTGAAGTCGATCACCGGGAAACCGGCCAGCGGGCCCGAATCCATCACCGACTTGATGCCCTTTTCCACGCCGGGCACATATTCCTTGGGCACGGTGCCGCCGACGATGCGCGATTCGAAGCTGTAGCCTTCGCCCGGCTCGGTCGGTTCGATCAGCAGCTTGATGCGGGCGAACTGGCCCGAGCCGCCGGTCTGTTTCTTGTGGGTATAGTCGATCTCGGCCCCTTTCGAGATGGTCTCGCGGTAAGCCACCTGCGGCGCGCCGATATTGGCTTCGACCTTGAACTCGCGCTTCAGGCGATCCACCAGGATATCGAGGTGCAGTTCGCCCATGCCCTTCATGATCGTCTGCCCCGATTCCAGATCGGTTTCGACGCGGAAGGACGGGTCCTCGGCGGCCAGACGGGCCAGACCCTGGCTCATCTTCTCCTGGTCGGCCTTGGTCCTGGGCTCGACGGCGATCTCGATCACCGGCTCGGGGAACGTCATGGTTTCCAGCACCACAGGTTTCTGCGGGTCGCAGAGCGTGTCCCCGGTGGTGGTTTCCTTCAGCCCGGCCAGCGCGATGATGTCACCCGCAGCAGCCCAGTCGATTTCCTCGCGCGAGATCGCGTGCATCATCATCATGCGGCCCACACGCTCACGCTTGCCCTTGGTTGCGTTGAGCATCTGGTCGCCCTTCTTGATCACGCCCGAGTAGATGCGCGTGAAGGTCAGCGAGCCAACGAAGGGGTCGTTCATGATCTTGAACGCCAGCGCCGAGAACGGGTCATCGTCCTTGGCCGAACGCGAGATGTTGCGGGTCTCGGTCTCGTCATCGGGCGCAAAGCCCATGTAGGCGGGCACGTCCAGCGGACCGGGCAGGAAGTCGATCACCGCGTTCAGCAGCGGCTGCACGCCCTTGTTCTTGAACGCAGACCCCGCCAGCACCGGCACGAACGAGAGCGACAGCGTGCCCTTGCGGATCAACGCACGCAGGGTCGCCTCGTCGGGCTCGTTGCCTTCGAGGTAAGCCTCCATCGCGTCGTCATCCATCTCGACGGCGATCTCGATCATGTTGGCGCGCCATTCGTCGGCCAGATCCTGCAGGTCTTCGCGGATCGGCTGCCGGGTCCACGACGCACCGAGGTCCTCGCCAGCCCAGACCCATTCTTCCATCTTGATCAGGTCGATGATGCCTTCAAGCTGGTCCTCGGCCCCGATGGGCAGCGCGACCGGGCACGGCGTGGCGCCGGTGCGGTCCTTGATCATCTTGACGCAGTTGAAGAAATCGGCGCCGATCTTATCCATCTTGTTGACGAATACGATCCGCGGGACCTGATAGCGGTCGGCCTGGCGCCAGACGGTTTCGGTCTGCGGCTCGACACCGGCGTTGGCGTCCAGCAGGCAGATCGCACCGTCGAGCACAGCAAGCGAGCGCTCCACCTCGATGGTGAAATCCACGTGGCCGGGCGTGTCGATGATGTTGAAGCGGAACTTGGTGTCCGAGGTGCCCTCGGCGGTCGGGTCTTCCTGGCGCTGCCAGAAGGTCGTGGTCGCGGCCGAGGTGATGGTGATCCCGCGTTCCTGCTCCTGCTCCATCCAGTCCATGGTGGCCGCGCCATCATGGACTTCGCCGATCTTGTGGCTCTTGCCGGTGTAGAACAGGATGCGCTCGGTCGTGGTGGTCTTGCCGGCGTCGATATGCGCCATGATCCCGAAATTACGGTAGCGCTCAAGGGGGTATTCGCGTGCCATTGGGGTGGGTCCTTTGGCCTGATTGTTACCAGCGATAGTGGCTGAACGCCTTGTTGGCATCGGCCATCTTGTGGGTGTCTTCGCGCTTCTTCACCGCGGAGCCGCGCGAGTTCACCGCGTCGATCAGCTCGCCCGCCAGACGCTCTTCCATGGTGTTCTCGTTGCGCTTGCGCGCGGCGATGATCAGCCAGCGGATCGCCAGCGCCTCGCGGCGCTCGGGGCGCACTTCCACGGGCACCTGGTAGGTGGCGCCGCCGACGCGGCGCGAACGCACTTCGACCGAAGGCTTGATGTTGTCCAGCGCCTCGTGGAACACCTCGATGGGCGCGCGCTTCAGCTTGCCCTCGACCCGGTCCATGGCGTTGTAGACGATCGATTCCGCGACCGACTTCTTGCCGTCGATCATCAGGTTGTTCATGAATTTCGTCAGAACCTTGTCGCCGAACTTGGCGTCAGGCAGGACTTCGCGCTTTTCGGCAGCGTGACGACGCGACATGCTTGTATCTCCTTACTTCGGACGCTTCGCGCCGTATTTCGAGCGGCGCTGGCGGCGATCCTTCACGCCCTGGGTGTCCAGCACGCCGCGCAGGATGTGGTAGCGCACGCCCGGAAGGTCCTTGACGCGCCCGCCGCGGATCAGCACGACCGAGTGTTCCTGCAGGTTGTGCTTTTCGCCGGGGATGTAGCTGATGACCTCGTAACCATTGGTCAGGCGCACCTTGGCAACCTTCCGCATGGCCGAGTTCGGCTTCTTCGGCGTCGTGGTATAGACGCGCGTGCACACGCCGCGCTTCTGCGGGCACTGCTCCAGGTGCATGGATTTGGAGCGCTTCACTTTCGGCTGCCGCGGCTTGCGGATCAGCTGCTGGATCGTTGGCATCAGCTCTCGCCTTGTCTTGCGGCCCGTTCGACCCGCGCTCGTCAGCCGGGGTCCCGGGGGCATCTCGTCATGTCAAATGCTCCGCGCGTCCGCAAAGCACGAAACCGCACGCGTTGCCGGTTTAAGGCGAACGCCGCGGTGGAATTCCAGAGGATCGGGGCATCAGGGGCCCGGATCATGACCACATACAGTTCTGTATCGCCCCGAAAGCGCTCGGGCGCTTCAGGGTCCGCGCCGTATAGGCGGGTTCCGGAGGGTTGTCAACAAGCGCCGGGGCGGTCTTGCCTGGATATCCTGACGTGCGCGCTTGTCGGCCTGCGGGGCGGGTGCTAGCCTCTTGCAGCGGGTTTGCTCAGGGGCGTGGCGCGGTGTTTCGGGGGGTACTTCGGCGATTGCGCCACCGGGGGGATGTGCCCGTGCCACCGCCGACCGAGGTGATCGGCCTGTGCCGCTTTTCGTATCCCGCGCTGGGCGGATTCCAGCGCCGGCATGACACGCCCGAGGACCGGGCGCGCTATCTTTACGCGCCTGCGCGGCTGGAAGAGCGCTTCCGGCTTTTCGAAACGGTCACCCTGCCGAGCCTGCGCGCCCAGACCGACCCGGATTTCACCTTTCTGGTGGTGATCGGCACGGAATTCCCGCAGCGCGACCGGCTCGAGGCGCTGCTGGCGGATCTGCCGCAGGCGGTGATTCGGGCCTTTCCGCCGGGCCGCCACCGTGACGTCATGGCCCGGGCGATCACCGAGGTCCGGCGCCCCGGCCTCCGCTTCAGCCTGCAGTTCCGTCTGGACGATGATGACGGCGTGGGCTGCAGATTCGTCGAGCGGCTGCGGCGGACGGTGCACGAGGCGCAGCCGATCTTCGAACGCAACCGCCGCGTTGCGATCGATTTCAATCGCGGCCATGTGATGCGCGCCTCGGCCGCGGGTATCCACGCGCTGCCGGTGACGCGTGCCTACTGGACCCCGGGTCTGGCGGTGGCATTGCAACAGGACTGTCGGCAGACGGTGATGAACTTCGGGCATCAGGAACTGTGGAAACACATGCCCGCCCTTACCATGACCGACCCGGACATGTTCATCCGGGGCATCAACCATCATAACGATTCCGAACTGCGCATCCGCGACCCGCTGCCCCTGCTTGACACGCAGATGGCGAGCGCTTTTCACGCCGCCTATGGGGTCAGTGCCGCGCATGTCCGGGCAGTTTACGATCCGGCCGCGCAGCACGCCTGACAGGGTGCCCGCCGTCGGCTGCAGGGCAATTCTCCGGGTGCGAAATCGCCGCCCAGCCCCATCGCGCCTCTGCGTGCCGGGGCCATCTGCCAGTCGGCGCCAGAGTTGTCGCGGAGACGGCACGCGGAACCCAGTCCCTGCCCATGGCTTCATCTTGCCCGAAATACTCAAGCCCGGCATTGCCCCGATGCGCAGCGCCGGGGGCGTGAAGCGGTGTCAATCGGCCAGCCCCACCAGTGTCTGGCGCGCCGTGGACAGGTGTTTCTTCATCGCCTCGGCCGCCGCCTCCGGGTTGCGGTGCTCGATGGCGTCGACGACCGCGCGATGCTGGCGGTTGTAGATACGGATCACATCCGGGTTGAGCGTCAGTTCGCGCATCCGTGCCCATTGGGCGTGGCTGCGGGTCTCGTGGATCTTGCGCATCATCCACTCGATCATCGGGTTGGCGGTGGCCTCGGCGATGGCCAGATGGAAATCCTCGTCGATATCGGCAAAGGCGGCGCTGTCGTCCTCGCAGTCCTCCATCCGGCCCAGCAATCCGCGCAGCTTTTCCAGTTCCGCACCGGTGGCGTGCAGCACCGCAAGGCGGCACATCTGCGGTTCGACCGCGAAGCGCGCGTCGACAAGGTCAAGCGGGCGCGTGATCTCGGAAATCGGGCGGGTGTCGTCACCGTCGGACCAGGTGACATAGGTGCCGCTGCCCGGGCGCCGCTCCACAAAGCGCGACTCCTCAAGTTGGCGCAGCGCCTGCCGGATGGTGCCCCGCGCCACGCCATACTGTTCGGCCAGCACGCGTTCGGGCGGTAACCGGTCCCGGACCGCGAATCGGCCAGACGAAATCTGCTGCTTCAGGGCAGTTGCAATATCGGTCGCGTTTACAGTCATCATGTCCGAAATCCGCAGGCGTCCTCGATCAGCGTAAATCCGCGTCCCCTGTGCACAACACCTGCGCAGCACGCAACCCGTCCCCTGTATATAGTGACAAACTCGGGGGCGCCCAATTGAATTTTTCTGGTCAGAATGGGTCAAAATTTGGTTGCGTATTGGTAGCCTATTGGTGCAGTCTGCTCCTCGAACCGGGGAGGAGCGGTTCGCACCGGGCCGTAATCGGAGCGGGGCCTGTAATGGCGGTCAGGCATGATTGGCCTCGCGTTGGCGCCCCCGTGCGCGCTTGCGGAAAGCCCGGACATCAGCAGGAGGGACATATGCCGGAAACAGATCTTGAAGCCTTCGTGGAAGCCGAGGGTCGCGACGAAAAGATTCGCGAGGTACGCAAGAAAATCGACGAGTTGGGGATCGAGTATCTGTATCTTCAGTTCGTGTCGGTCACCGGCAAGATCATGGGCAAGGGCATCCCGTCCGACCACTGGGAGCGCGTGGCCAAGAAGGGCTTCCAGCTGGTCTATGGCGCCACCATGAACCTGTTCCTGAACCGGCGCGGCGATTATCTGGGCTACGGCCCCGAGGCGGCCGAACTGATCGGCATCCCCGAGCCCGAGACCTTCATGCAGCTTCCCTGGGCGCCCGAGATCGGCCGCTTCTATTGCACGCTGTTTCGCAACCGCGAGGAAAAGGTCGACCCCGGCGCCTTCCTGACCGCCGACTGCCGTGGCAACCTGCGCCGGTTGCACCAGGAATTCCAGAAGAAACATAACGGGTTGCAGCTGCGTGTGGGCACCGAGCCCGAGATGATGTGGCTCAAGTTCGACGAGGACGGCAAGCCGCGTGACGGCTATTCCAAGCCCTATTGCTACCATATCGACCAGTTCGAAAGCCTGCGCCCGGTGTCGATGCAGGTGATCCGCTACGCCCGCAGGATGGGCCTGGACATGATCCAGGGTGACCACGAGGATGCACCCGGCCAGTTGGAGCTGAACTGGACCTTCGACGATGTGCTGCGCAACGCCGACCGGCTGACCACCTACCGCCAGATCTGCGCGCAGGTGGCGCGCGAAAACGGCATCTTCGCCTGTTTCATGACCAAGCCGTTCATGGGGGTCTCGGCCTCGGGGTGCCACCACAACATGAGCCTGTGGCACGGCGGCGCGGACCAGTTCGTGCGCTGCGGCAATGACCCGGACAACCTGCCCGGGATGGCCGACAACTACATGTATGTCGACGGCGGCGAAAACACCTTCATGCCGGACACCGACGACCCACAGATGCCGGGCAAGGCCGGGCTGGCGGCGATCGGCGGCATTGTCCACCACCTGCGCGCGCTGACCGCGATCGGTTGTTCCACGGTGAATTCCTATCGCCGGTTGTGGGATACCGGGTTCTGGGCGCCGGTCTTTGCCGACTGGGGCTTTCAGAACCGGACCACGGGCCTGCGTGTGTCCGCGCCTGGGCGGTTCGAATACCGCTCCGTGGACAGCATGGTGAACCCCTATCTGATGGGCGCCACCATCCTGGCCGCCGCCGATGACGGGATCGACAACAACCTCGACCCCGGCGCGCCCGAAGAGCGCAACATCTATGAAGCGATGGAAGCGGGCAAGCAGGTCAAGAAGCTGCCCATGAGCCTGGGCGAGGCGCTGGAAGCGCTGGAACAGGACAAGGTGGTCCAGCGCGGCATGCCGGGCGAGATGTATCGCCTGTATCACGAATACAAGTCCGACGAATGGGCACGCTTCATGTCCACCGTCACCGACTGGGACAAGGACTTCTACATGGAATGCCTGCCCTGAGCGGGGCAGGGGTCTTGGCCGGCGCGGGGGTGACCCCGCCCGGCGCAACACGCAGGAGCAATGAAACATGTGCGGAATCGCAGGATTGATTCATCGCGGCAAACGGTCCGATGTGGGATCGGAAATGACCGCGATGCTGCAGGCCCTCAAGCACCGCGGCCCCGACAGCACCGGCTTCGCCGTCTACGGCGAGCCGGTCGAAGGGGACTACGTGCTGCGGCTCAAGGCCGCCGAGCAGGAGGACATGGGCAAGGGGCGCGGGATCGACAGGATCGTCGATGAGCGCATCGCCGAAGTGGAACGCCGCATGGAAGAGCGCGGCGCCGTCATCAAGGCGCGCGACCGCGTGCGCCCCCATGCCGTGCGCTATGTGCTCAGCCATGACGGCAACACCGAGGCACTGGCCAGATACATCGAGGAAGTGGACGGCACCGAGATCCTGAGCTTCGGCAACGGGCTGGAACTGATCAAGGATCTGGGCGATGCCACCCGGGTGGCCGATGAATACAAGCTGCAGGGCTTCCAGGGCACGCACGGGATCGGCCATACCCGCATGGCCACGGAATCGGATGTGGATATCCGCTCGGCCCATCCCTACTGGGCCTTCCCCTATAACGATGTAAGCGTGGTCCACAACGGCCAGATCACCAACTACTGGAACATGCGCCGCGAGATGGAGCGCCGCGGACACCGTTTCATGTCGAACTGCGACAGCGAGTTGCTGGCGGTCTATACGGCGCACAACCTGGCCAATGGCATGACGCTGGAGGAATCACTGCGCCGCTCCATCGACGAAATCGACGGCGTGTTCACCTATCTGGTGGCGACGAAGGATCAGCTTGGCATGGCCAAGGACACCATGGCCGCCAAGCCTCTGGTCCTTTACGAAAGCGATGACCTGATCGCCATGGCCTCCGAGGAAGTGGCGATCCGCGCCATCCTTCCGGAGGAAATCGACACGGTTGACCCTTATGATGAGGAGGTTCGGGTATGGCAGGCATGAGCGCCCAGAAACCCGCCGACGGGCAGGAACAACGCGCCCGCGACATGGGCATGACCACCGAAGCGCTGACCGGGCGCACGCAGCAGGTGTTCTTTGAGCCCTCCGAGGAAGAGCGCTTCACCTACCCCTGGGCGGCGGATGTCGATTACAACAAGCGCACCGAGATCGACGCCGACGGGCTGACCACGACCGAGGTCAACAAGCGCCTGCGCGACCTGATGGCCGAAGGGTTCGGCACGGTCGTCATCCAGAACCCGCGCGGCAAGCACGGGCTGGGAGTGGGCATCCTCAACCGGCTGAACCTGATCTTCGAAGGCTCGCTTGGCTATTTCGGGGTCGGGCTGATCGACGGGCCGAACGTGCGGATCACCGGCCGCGTGGGCTGGTCCTGCGCCGAGAACATGATGGCCGGAACCGTGGTGATCGAAAAGAACGCGGGCTCCACCTTCGGCGCGGCCATCCGCGGCGGTGATCTGGTCTGCAAGGGTTCGGTCGGTTCGCGCACGGGGATCGACATGAAGGGCGGCACCATCATCGTCGGCGGCGACACCGGCGCGCTTTCGGGCTTCATGATGCAGCGCGGGCGCATGGTGGTCTGCGGCAACGCGGGCAAGAACCTGGGCGATTCCATGTATGACGGCACGATCTATGTGGGCGGCGAAATACGTTCGCTGGGGGTGGACGCGGTCGAGGCCGAACTGACCGATCTGGACCGCGCCTGGCTGACCCGGAAGCTGCGCCAGTATGGCCTGCTGCCCGAACGCGGCGTGGACCATTTCACCAAGGTCGTCGCGGGCAAGCAGCTCTGGAATTACGACAATCTGGAACCGAACGAGAAGAAGCTGATCCTCTGAGCATCAGCGCGCCCGCTCCGGCATCCCTCGGGGCGGGCCAGCAACGCCGATACCGGCACCGACATTGACGGAGTGACCCATGGCAGATGGCGACATCCCCCGCACCAAGAAGCCGCTCAACCGTGACCCCAACCGGCTGGGCAATTCCTCGATCTTTCCGCCGCATGTGATCGACGACATTCACATCAAGTCCGAGCTTGGCCGCTACCGGATGCGCGGCTTCTCGCTGTTCAAGAAAATCCCCCACTGGGATGACCTGACCTTCCTTCCCGGCACGCTGACGCGCTTCGTGATCGAAGGCTACCGCGAGAAATGCGAGACAAAGACGGTGATCGGCCCCCGCGCGAAGCGCCCGATCGAACTGGACATTCCGGTCTATGTGACCGGCATGAGCTTCGGCGCGCTCAGCTACGAGGCCAAGACCGCGCTGGCGCGCGGCGCCACCATGGCGGGCACCGCCACCTGTTCGGGCGAAGGCGGCATGATCCCCGACGAACGGCGCTATTCCACCAAGTGGTTCTATCAGTGCATCCAGTCGCGCTATGGCTTCAACCCGCACCATCTGGTGCTGGCCGATGCCTGCGAATTCTTCATCGGGCAGGGCTGCAAGGTCGGGCTTGGCGGGCATCTGATGGGCCAGAAGGTCACCGACCAGGTGGCCGAGATGCGCTCGCTGCCCGCAGGCATCGACCAACGCTCGCCCGCACGCCACCCCGACTGGCTGGGCCCCGACGATCTGGCGCTGAAAATCCAGGAAATCCGCGAGGCGACAGACTGGCAGATCCCCATCCAGCTCAAGCTGGGCGCGGCGCGGGTCTATGACGATGTGCGCATGGCGGTGAAATGCGACCCGGATTCGATCTATATCGACGGGATGGAAGGCGGCACCGGCGCAGGCCCGCATCTGGCGACCGAAGATACCGGCGTGCCCGGCATGGCTGCGATCCGTCAGGCGCGGCGCGCCATCGACGATCTGGGCAAGCGCGGCGAGATCAGCCTGGTCTACGCCGGCGGCATCCGCAACGGCGCCGATGTGGCCAAGGCCATCGCGCTGGGCGCTGACGCCATCGCGCTGGGCCATTCGGTGATGATGGCGCTCAACTGCAACAAGGACATCCCCGAGGCCGATTACGAATCCGAAATGGGCGTGGAGCCGGGCTATTGCTACCATTGCCACACGGGGCGCTGCCCGGTGGGCGTGGCCACGCAGGACCCCAAGCTGCGCGCGCGCCTCAACCCCGACGAAGCCGCCGAGCGGGTCTACAACTTCCTGCACACGCTGACCATCGAGGCGCAGCTTTTCGCCCGCGCCTGCGGCAAGACCAACATCCACAGCCTGGAGCCCGAGGATCTGGCCGCGCTGACGATGGAGGCTTCCGCCATGGCCGCCGTGCCACTGGCCGGCACCAACTACACCGTGGGCGTGGATGATTATCACCACCTGTGAGCGACGCAGGCAAGTGAAGGGAGAATGACATGGCAGGCACGCAATACCGCGGCTCGGAAATCACCGATGTGGACCAGTTCCTGAAGGATGCCGACGGGCTGGTGTCCGAACGCGAGAAGGAGATCGGCCAGCACATCGGCTATCGCTACGATGTGAACCTGGTCCCCGATTATGACCGCCTGACGCCGTTTCTGGCGAAATACATGGAGGTCATGGGCTGGGATGACCTCAACTGGCTGGAAGACGTGCATATGGGCTATGAGGAAGGGCACCCGGCGGTGTTCGACCGCAACATCAACGGCTGGGTGCGCGTGCCCGACAGCATCGCGCTGCCCGACAACCAGCAGGACCGCGACATGATCGCGCGCGAATTGCTGATCAAGTTCCAGATGTCGGACCGCCACCCGCTGGTGGAGTTGCGCAAGGCGTATATGAAGTTCTGATCAACGGCGGCGGCGGGGCATCTTCCCCGCCGCAATCGACGGAGGTTGCATGAGTGAACAGGCGCGCCAGATGCTCTGGCCCCAACCCGCCCCGCCTGCCGACAGCGCCGCAGGGGCGCTGCGCATGGCCTTCCTGCGCTGGCAATGCCGCGTGCGCCAGATGATGATGCGCGAGGACCTGGGCCGCCCCGGCCCCGGCATCATGCCCGATGTGCTGCCCGCCGAGGGCGGCGACAGTCTGGGCCAGATCATCACGGTGATGAACAAGACCGGCCCCCATGACAAGACACCGGAAATGCAGCACATGGTGCGCCGCACCAATGACCCGGCGGCCCGGCGCGAGGCCGCGCTGAAGCTGTTTTCGGAATTCTACTACCAGAAACCGCACGAATTCTCGGACATGCTGTGCGCCAGTTTCGCGCCCGGCTCGCCCGGCGCGGCGGCGCTGCGGCAGGCCGAACGGCTGCGGCTACGCTTCGATGCCTTCAACCAGCGGTTCGATATCCCGGTGCGGGTCTGGCAACTTGCCGAACACAACCCCGCATGGCAGGCGACCTGGTGGCACAACGCGCTGTTCAACCCCGCGCTGCCGCGCGATGCGGTGATCCTGGGCTTTGCGCCCGACTGGACCGGCGCCAGCGCTGACCCCGCCCCCGCCGGGGCGCAGCAACGATAAGTCAAGGACCAAAGGGAGCGAGTTCATGAGCAAGAAGAGAGTCGCCATTATCGGTGCCGGCCCCTCGGGCACCGCGCAGTTGCGCGCCTTCCAGTCGGCGGCGGAAAAGGGCGCCGAAATCCCCGAGATCGTATGCTTTGAAAAACAGGACGACTGGGGCGGGCTGTGGAATTACACCTGGCGCACGGGGCTGGATGAATACGGCGAGCCGGTGCATTGCTCGATGTATCGCTACCTGTGGTCCAACGGCCCCAAGGAAGGGCTGGAATTCGCCGATTACACATTCGAGGAACATTTCGGCAAGCAGATCGCTTCATACCCGCCGCGCGCGGTGCTGCGCGACTACATTCTGGGCCGGGTGGAAAAGGCCGGGGTCCGCGACTGGGTGCGCTTCCGCCATCCGGTGCGCTGGGTCACCTACAGGGAAGACACCGGCAAGTTTCGCGTCACCGCCGAGGATCTGAAGGCGCAGAAGGTCTATACCGAGGAATTCGACCATGTGATCTGCGCTTCGGGGCATTTTTCGACCCCGAATGTGCCGCATTTCGATGGGCTGGACGGCTTCAACGGGCGGGTTCTGCATGCCCATGATTTCCGCGACGCGCTGGAGTTCAAGGACAAGGACATCCTGATCATCGGCACCAGCTATTCGGCCGAGGATATCGGCTCGCAGTGCTGGAAATACGGATGCAAATCCGTCACCGTCAGCTACCGCACCGCGCCCATGGGCTTCAAATGGCCCGACAACTGGGAAGAGGTGCCGCTGCTGACCAGGGTCGAGGGCAATACCTGCACCTTCAAGGACGGCAGCCAGAAACGGGTGGACGCGATCATCCTGTGCACCGGCTACCTGCACCATTTCCCCTTCATGGACGAGCCGCTGAAGCTGCGCACCGCCAACCGGCTGGCGACCGCGGACCTGTACAAGGGTGTGGTCTGGAACGCGAACCCGAAGCTGTTCTATCTGGGCATGCAGGACCAGTGGTTCACCTTCAACATGTTCGACGCGCAGGCCTGGTGGGTGCGCGATGCGATCCTGGGGCGGATCGAGATTCCCTCCGACCGCGCGGTTCTTGACGCCGATGTGACCCGCCGTGTGGCGGAAGAGGACGCGAGCGACGATCCGATCGGATATCAGGGGGACTATGTGAAGGAGCTGATTGCCGAGACGGACTATCCTTCCTTCGATGTGGATGGCGCCTGCGCGGCCTTCTACGAATGGAAGACGCACAAGAAGCAGGACATCATGGGCTTCCGGAACAATTCCTACAAGTCCGTGATGACCGGCACCATGGCGCCCGCGCACCACACCCCCTGGGTTGACGCGCTGGATGACAGCATGGAAGCCTATCTGCGCAACTGACGCGCGCGCCAAGCGAAACGGACCGCGCGCGCCCACTCTGGGCCACGGAGGCGACAATGGGCCTGTATCTGCCCTTCGAACGGGTCACGCAACTGGGCGCGGCACGGGTGCCGGGCCTGCCGATTCTGCCGCACGGCACCGAACGCCACCCCGTGCCGGGCGGCGGGTCGCGCGCGGTGCGGATCGAAGCCGGGGATGAAATCTGGATCATGGACCGCGAGGGGATGCAGCTTGCGGAACTGACGTTCTTCGACCCGCAAGGGCGATCCGACGCGGCGATGATCGGCGCCAAGGGGCAGGGTGCGCCGGGCGGGTTGCAGGCCGCACTGATGGCCGATGCATCGGGTCGCCGGGTGTTGCGCGCGCTGGAAGCCACCGGCTTCGACATCGGGCGCGCCGATTCGGTACGGCTGTTCGGTGAAGGGTCGCGCGCGGGGGACCATGTGCGGCTGCACGCGTCTTGCGACGGGCTGCTGATCGTCTGCGCGCCCGGCCCCGTGCCGGACCCGGCGGCGCAGACCGCACCGACAGAGCTTGCGCTCTACATCCGCCGCGCCAACCCCGGCGCGGCCAAGGGCGGGCTGGCCCCACCCGAGCCGCTGGCCAATCCGCTGACCGATCTCAACATCCTGCCCGGCGAGGCCCGGGCCTATGAGGTGCGCAAGGGCCAGTATATCCAGATACTCGATGTGCAGGGGCGCGAATGTTCGGATTTTCAGGCGTTTTCCCTGCGCGCGCTGGATGACGGGCTTGAGCGCGACATCGACCCCACCACCACGCGCTCGCTGATGGGCAACCTGTACCCCGAGCCGGGGATATTTTCGAAATACTGGAGCGTGGACCATGAACCATTGGTGCAGATCGTGCAGGATACCTGCGGGAGGCATGACACCTTCGGGCTGGCCTGCACCGCGCGGTATTACGAGGACATGGGCTATCCCGGCCATGTGAACTGCTCGGACAACATCACCCGCGATCTGGCGCGCTGGAACGTCCGCCCGCGCAAGGGGTGGCCCGCGATCAACTTCTTCTTCAACACCATGCTGGATGCGGCAAACGCCATCGGCATGGATGACCCGTGGTCGCGGCCCGGTGACTATGTGATGCTGCAGGCGCTGACGGACCTTGTCTGCGTCTCCACCGCCTGTCCGTGCGACATCGACCCCGCCAACGGCTGGAACCCTACCGACATACAGGTGCGGGTCTATGACGCGGGGCAGGATTTCAGACCATCGAAAGGGTATCGCATGAGCGCCGACAGCCCCGTGCAGCCGACGCGCGAAACCGGGTTTCACCAGTGTTTCGCCCGCCACACGCGCAATTTCGTCGAATACAACGGCTTCTGGCTGGCGCAGGACATGACCGGCCACGGCGCGATCGAGGAATACTGGGCCTGCCGTGAACGCGCGGTGGTGATGGACCTGTCGCCCTTGCGCAAGTTCGAAGTCCTGGGCCCCGACGCCGAGGCGCTGCTGCAATACTGCCTGACCCGTGACATGCGCAAGCTGTCGGTCGGGCAATGCGCCTATACCGCCGTATGCCATGACCACGGCGGGATGATGGACGATGGCATTGTCTATCGGCTGGGGGATTCGAATTTCCGCTGGGTGGGTGGCGCCGATGCCTCGGGGCTGCACCTGCGCGAGGTGGCGCAGGCAAAGGGCCTGAATGTCCATGTGCGCACCGCCACCGACCATCTGTGCAATATCGCCGTGCAGGGGCCGAAATCGCGCGATATCCTGCGCGACATCATCTGGACCCCGCCGACGCAGCCTTCGGTCGATGAGTTGGGCGTGTTCCGCTTCGCCATCGGGCGGATCGGGGCCTATGACGGGGCGCCGCTGGTGCTCAGCCGCACGGGATATACCGGCGAATTGGGGTTTGAAATCTTCTGCGCGCCCAAGGACGCTGAAACCGTGTTCGATGCCGTCTGGCAGGCGGGCCAGCCGCACGGGATGCTCCCCTTCGGCCTGGCCGCGCTGGACATGGTGCGGATCGAGGCCGGGCTGGTCTTCGCGGGCATGGAATTCTGCGATCAGACCGACCCGTTCGAGGCTGGCATCGGCTTCACCGTGCCGCTGAAATCCAAGCCCGATGACTTCATCGGCCGCGCGGCGCTGGAACGGCGCAAGGCCAGCCCGGTGCGCAAGCTGGTGGGGCTGGACATTGACGGCGGGATCGTGCCTGCATCGGGCGACTGTGTCCGGCTGGGCCGCGCGCAGGTGGGGGAAATCACCTCGGCCATGCGCTCGCCCATTCTGGGCCGTGTCATCGCGCTGGCGCGGGTGGATGTGACGCATGCGGAAATCGGCACCGAGCTTGAGATCGGCCAGCTTGATGGCCAGCAGAAGCGGCTGTCGGCAAAGGTGGTGCGCACGCCGCATTTCGACCCCACCAAGGAGCGGGTGAAAGGTAACTATGGCTAAGCCGCAGGTGCGTGCCGACACAAAGGGCACAAGCGCATGAAGCCGCAGCGGGACTTCGACGGAACGCAGGTCCGGACACCGCGCCGGATCGCGCTGCTGATCCTGCCGGGGTTTCCCATGGGCTGCCTGTCGTCGGCGATCGAACCGCTGCGCGCCGCCAACCAGATTTCCGGCACCGAAACCTATCGCTGGCAGATCGTCACCGAAACCGGCGATGCCTGCCTGTCCAGCGCGGGGATCGCCTTTGCCGCCGACTGCGCGCTGCATGATCGGGACCGGGTGGATGCGCTCTATGTCATTTCCAGCCCGCAGGCCGACATGGCTGATCCGCGCCGCACGCTGGGCGCCTTGCGGCGGCTGGCGCGGCTGGGCGTGGTGGTCGGCGCCTTCAGCGGGGGCGTGTTTCCGCTGGGCCGCGCGGGGTTGCTGGACGGACACCGCGTGTCGGTGCACTGGTGTTATGAGGCGGCTTTCCGCGCCGAGTTCCCGCTTGCGGTCCCGAGCGACGCGGTCATGACCATCGACCGGCGGCTGGAAACCGCCTCGGGCGCGAATGCGGTGTTCGACCTCATGCTGCGCCGGATCGGCGCGGAACTGGACGGCCGGGTGATGACCGAGGTTGCCTGCTGGTTCCAGCACCCGATGGTCCGCTCCGAAGCGATCAGCCAGCGCCGACCTTCGGCGGACGGCGCCTCGGCCAGCGACATGCTGCCGGCGCCGGTGACCCGCGCCATCGCCATATTCGCGCGCAACATTGCAACCCCGGTGCTGATCGGCGATGTGGCGCGCGAGGTCGCGGTGTCCGAACGTCAGCTTGAACGCGCCTTCAAGCGCGCCACTGGGCTGGGACCGCTGGCCTATTACCGGCAGATGCGCCTGAACGAGGCCCGCCAGATGGTGCGCTATTCCGGCGACAGCCTGAGCGATATCGCCTTTGCCGTGGGCTATTCCTCGGCCTCGGGGATGACGCGGCACTATCGCAAGGCCTTTGGCGTCAGCCCGCGCGAGGACCGCGAGGGCGTGGACCTGTTCCGCGTGCGCGCACCTGCCCCGGCCTGACGGCTTTGCTTTCGCCTCTGTCGGAAACGGGACTCGCGCCGCCCGCACCGGTGGTGTCTGGTGAACGCAGGTGCGCGAAGCGGAGGACGTGATGAAATCGCATGCACAGGCCGTCGTCATCGGCGGAGGCGTGATCGGCTGTTCGATCCTGTATCACCTGGCCAAGCTGGGATGGTCGGATGTGGTCCTGCTGGAACGCGACGAACTGACCTCGGGCTCCACCTGGCACGCGGCGGCGAACCTGCACGGGCTGCATGACAACACCAACATCTCGCGCATGCAGCACTATACGATGAACCTCTACAAGGAACTGGAGGCCGAGACCGGGCAGGGCTGCGGCGTCTTTCAGCCCGGATCGCTCTATCTGGCGCAGACCGAGGCGCGCGAGCATCAGTTGCGCCTGCAGGAGGCCAAGGGCCGCCGCTACGGCATCGATTTCCACGAGGTATCGCGCGATGAGGCCGAGCGCCTGCACCCGCTGGTCGATTTCACCGGCATCCGCTGCATCATGTTCGAACCGGGCGGCGGCAATGTGGACCCTTCGGGCGTGACGGCCGCCTATGCCGCCGGTGCCCGCGCGCGCGGCGCCGAAATCCACCGGTTTACCCCTGTCACCGCGCTGCGGCAGGAAGCGGACGACACCTGGATCGTGGAAACCCCCAAGGGCGAAATCCGCACGCCCTGGGTGGTCAATGCGGCGGGGCTCTGGGGGCGGGAACTGGCGCGGATGGCGGGGTTTGAGCTGCCCCTGCAGCCGACCGAGCATCAGTATTTCGTCACCGAAACCATCGCCGAGATCGCCGCGCTGGACCGCCGCTTGCCGTCCGTCGCCGACCGTGATGGCGAGTATTACCTGCGGCAGGAAGGCAAGGGCCTGCTGATCGGCGCCTATGAGCGCGACATGCGCTTCTGGGCCGAGGATGGCACACCGCCGGATTTCGGGCATGAGTTGTTCGCCGATGATCTGGAGCGGATCGAGGAAAACATGCTGCGCGCCATGGACCGCGTGCCGGTGGCGGCGACGGCCGGGGTGAAGCGGGTGATCAACGGGCCGATGATCTGGTCTCCGGATGCCGCCGCGCTGTTCGGCCCGGTGCCGGAACGGAAGGGCTATTTCTGCTGCGCGGGGCTGATCCCCGGGTTTTCGCAGTCGGGCGGGCTGGGGCTGATGTCGGCGCAATGGATGATCGAGGGCGAGCCGCAGTATGACATGTTCGCCTGGGACATGGCACGCTTCGGCACATGGGCGAACAAGCCCGATTTCGTGCGCGAGAAGGTGCGCGACCAGTATGCCAACCGCTTCAAGATCCACTTCCCCTATGAGGAACGCGACGCTGGCCGCCCCGTCCGCACCCGCCCCGCATATGCCATGCAGCGCGAGATGGGCGCGGTCTTCGGCCTGAACTACGGCTGGGAGCACCCGCTATGGTTCGCCGGTAGCGCGGACAAGGCGCGCGAAAACTACGGCTTCACCCGGCAGGACTGGTGGGAACCCGTGGGCGCCGAATGCCGGATGCTGCGCGAAACGGCAGGGATCATCGACATATCGAACTTTGCCAAATACCGGGTGAAGGGACCAGGGGCCGAGGACTGGCTGAACGCATTGCTGGCCAACCGGATGCCGCGCAAGGTGGGGCGGTCCTGTCTGTCGCCGCTGATCGGCAAGCGCGGGGGTGTGGCGGGGGATTTCACCGTCACGCGGCTGGCCGAGGATGAGTTTCTCATGGTCGGCTCGGGCATGGCCGAACGCTACCATGCGCGGTTCTTCAACGCCGTGCCGCTGCCCGTGGGCACCAGCTTCGAGTCGCAGACCGAGGCGCTCTGCGGCTTCAACGTTGCCGGGCCGCAGTCGCGCGCGCTGATCTCGCGGCTGACCAACGCGTCGCTCGCGACCGAGGATTTCGCCTTCATGCGCTCGGCCCGGATCACGGTCGCGGGGATCGACTGCATCGCCATCCGCGTCAGCTTCACCGGCGATCTGGGCTGGGAACTGCATTGCGCCGCAGCCGATCAGGTGGCGCTTTACACCGCGCTGCTGGAGGCCGGGCGCGAGTTCGGCGCGGGGCCGGTGGGATCACGCGCGCTGATGTCACTGCGGATCGAAAAAGGCTATGGCAGTTGGGGGCGCGAATACAGCCCCGAATACTGGCCGCAGGAAAGCGGGCTGGCGGGGCTGATCAAGCTCGACAAGGGCGATTTCCTGAACCGCGCCGCGTATGAGCGCGTGGCCGGGAACGCGCCGCGTGACGTGATGGTGATGCTGGAGGTGGACGCCGATGCCGTGGCCGCGTCCAACGCCGACGCCACGGGGTCCGAGCCGATCTTCCTGCCCGATGGCACGCCGGTTGGGCAGGTCAGTTCCGGGGCCTATGGCTACAGCGTCGGCAAGTCGCTGGCGATTGCCTATGTGAAAGCCGCCCACGCAAGGCCGGGCGCCGCATTCGACGTGGCGATCCTGGGCCGCCCGCACCGCGCCGTGCAGCTTGATGCCCCCCCCTTCGACCCCGAAGGGCGTATTCTGCGACAGTAGCCGCGCGCCGCGTCCCGGCCCGGATAGCGCGCGCGAAGGGTGCCCGGTTGCGGCAAATCGCAGCGCATAATGAAAAACCCGGCCGAAGCGCGCGCTTCGGCCGGGTTCTGTCTGTCCCGCGCGGCCGGTCAGCCGCGCTCTTCGACGATTTCCACCAGATGCGGGATCTTGGCGATCATGCCCCGGACCGAAGGCGTATCCTCCAGTTCGCGGGTGCGGTGCATCTTGTTCAGGCCCAGCCCGATCAGGGTTGCGCGCTGGACGGCGGGGCGGCGGATGGGCGAACCCACCTGCTTGACGACAATGGTCTTGGCCATGGTGCTCTCCCTCACGCTTCGGCTGCTTCGGGCGCGGTTTCCGCCTCGGGCTTGCGCAGGATGTCGGCCACCTTCTTGCCGCGACGCTGTGCCACTTGGCGCGGGCTGGACGAATTGCGCAGCCCGTCCATGGTGGCGCGCACCATGTTATAGGGGTTCTGGCTGCCCAGCGATTTCGCCACCACGTCCTGCAGGCCCAGCATCTCGAACACGGCGCGCATGGGGCCACCGGCGATGATCCCGGTCCCGGCCACGGCGGTGCGCATGATCACCTTGCCCGCGCCGTGGCGGCCTTCGATGTCATGATGCAGGGTGCGGCCTTCGCGCAGGGGCACGCGGATCATCTGGCGCTTGGCCTGTTCGGTGGCCTTGCGGATGGCCTCGGGGACCTCCTTGGCCTTGCCCTTGCCGAAGCCGACGCGGCCGCGCTGATCGCCCACGACCACCAGCGCCGCAAAGCCGAAGCGTTTGCCGCCCTTCACGGTCTTGGACACGCGGTTGATCGCTACCAGACGATCGGCGAATTCCGGGGTTTCGTCGCGGTCGCGGCGGTCCCGGCGGTTGTCTTCTCTTGCCATAATCGTCTCCTCAGAACTTCAGGCCGCCGTCACGGGCGGCATCGGCGAGCGCCTTGACCTTCCCGTGATACAGAAACCCGCCACGGTCGAAATAGCATTCCTCGACCCCGGCGGCTTTCGCACGTTCGGCAATCGCGGCACCGACCTTGGCGGCGGCTTCCCGGTTGTTCGAGCCCGCGACGCCGAGATCCTTCTCCAGCGTCGAGGCTGCGGCCAGGGTCACGCCCTTCACATCGTCGATCAGTTGAACGCTGATGTTCTTGTTCGAGCGATGCACCGACAGGCGCGGACGCCCGTTGGCCATCTTCCTCAGTTTGTTCCGCACGCGCAGGCGGCGTTTCTGGAACAGCTTCTGCTTTGTGTTCGCCATCTGTCGCGCCCTTACTTCTTCTTGCCTTCCTTGCGGAAGATATACTCGTCCTTGTAGCGGATACCCTTGCCCTTGTAGGGCTCGGGCGAACGCCACTTGCGGATGTTCGCGGCCACTTCGCCGACCTGCTGCTGGTCCATGCCCTCGACCACGATCTCGGTCTGCTTGGGGACCGTGACGGTGATCCCCTCCGGCACCGCAAAGATCACGTCATGGCTGTAACCCAGCGACAGTTTCAGGTCCTTGCCCTGCAGCGCCGCACGGTAGCCCACGCCGACCAGTTCGAGTTCGCGCTTGAACCCGCTCGTGACGCCCTGTGCCAGGTTGGCGACCATGGACCGGGTCATGCCCCACTGCTGGCGCGCGCGCTTGGAGTTGCCGCGCGGCGTCACGGTGATGACGTTGCCGTCCAGCTTGACATCCACATCGTCGTTGGCGGTGAAGCTGCGCATACCCTTGGGCCCCTTGACCGAAACGGTCTGGCCCTTCACTTCGGCGGTCACGCCCGAGGGCAGTTCGACCGGCTTCTTTCCAATCCGAGACATCGCCCCCTCCTCAGAACACGCGGCAGAGCACTTCGCCGCCGACATTGGCAGCGCGTGCGCTTGCGTCCGACATCACGCCCTTGGGCGTGGACACGATGGAAACACCCAGGCCATTGCGCACCGCAGGCATCTCGCGCACGCCGGAATAGACCCGGCGACCGGGCTTGGACACGCGCTTCAGTTCACGGATTACCGGTGCGCCATCGGCATATTTCAGCGCGATTTCCAGCTCCGGATGCCCGTTTTCACCGGTCACGTGCTCATAGCCGCGGATGTAGCCTTCGTTCTTGAGCACATCGAGCACCCAGGCCCGCAGCTTGGACGCGGGCGAGCGCACGCTGGACTTGCCGCGCATCTGCGCGTTGCGGATGCGGGTCAGCATATCGCCCAGAGGATCGTTCATCGACATGGTGCGATCTCCTTACCAGCTCGACTTGACCATGCCGGGGATCTGGCCTTGCGAGGCCAGATCACGCAGCGCGATCCGCGACAGTTTCAGCTTGCGGTAATAGGCTTTCGGACGCCCGGTGAGCTGGCAGCGGTTGTGCAGCCGGGTGGCCGAACTGTTGCGCGGCAGTTGCGCCAGCTTCAGGTTCGCCTTGAACCGTTCTTCCATGGGGCGCGAGTCGTCGGCGGCAATCGCCTTCAGTTCGGCGCGTTTGGCGGCGTATTTCTTCACCAGCCGCTGACGCTTCTTCTCGCGTTCGACCATTGCTTTCTTGGCCATGTTCTTCCTCCTTCCGCGTCAGCCGGTGAAGGGCATGTTGAAATGCTTCAACAGCGCCTTGGCTTCCGCGTCGGTTTTTGCGGTGGTGCAGATGATGATGTCCATGCCCCAGATCTCGTCGATCTGGTCATAGTTGATCTCGGGGAACACGAGGTGTTCCTTGATGCCCATGGCGTAGTTGCCGCGGCCATCGAACGAGGTCGGTTTCACCCCGCGGAAGTCGCGCACCCGGGGCAGCGCGATGGTGATCAGACGGTCCAGGAAGTCATACATCCGGTCGCCGCGCAGCGTGACCTTCACGCCCAGCGGCATTTCCTCGCGGACGCGGAACCCGGCGATGGAGTTCTTCGCCTTGGTGATCACCGCCTTCTGACCGGCAATCGCGGTCATGTCGGCCTGCGCCGACTTGATCTTCTTGCTGTCCTTGACGGCCTCGCCGATACCCATGTTCAGCACGATCTTGTCGAGCTTCGGGATCATCATGTCGTTGGCGTAGCCGAATTCCTCTTTCATGGCAGCGCGGATGCTGTCCTTGTAGAGGCCTTTCAGGCGCGGGATATAGGTGGTGGTGTCAAGCATCAGATCGCCTCCCCGGTGGACTTGGCGTAGCGGACCTTCTTGCCGTCCTCGATGCGGAAGCCCACGCGCGTGGTCTTGCCGTTGCCATCGACCAGCGCCAGGTTCGACAGGTCGATCGGCATGGCCTGCGGGATACGCCCGCCCTGGGTGGTCTGGCTCTGCTTGGTGTGGCGCACGGCGATGTTGATGCCGTCCACGACTGCCTTGTTGTCCCTGGGCATCACGCGGCTGATCTCGCCCTGCTTGCCCTTGTCCTTGCCGGTCAGCACGATGACCTTGTCACCCTTTTTCAGCTTCGCAGCCATCACAGCACCTCCGGCGCCAGCGAGATGATCTTCATGAAGTTCTTCGCACGCAGTTCGCGCACCACGGGTCCGAAGATCCGGGTGCCGACGGGTTCGCCCGCGTTGTTCAGGATGACGGCGGCGTTGCGGTCGAAGCGGATGGCGGTGCCATCCTCGCGGCGCACTTCCTTGGCGGTGCGCACGACGACGGCCTTGCGCACGTCGCCCTTCTTCACCCGCCCGCGCGGGATCGCTTCCTTGACGGATACCACGATGATGTCGCCCACCGACGCATAGCGCCGTTTGGACCCACCGAGGACCTTGATGCACTGCACCCGGCGCGCGCCGGAATTGTCAGCGACATCCAGATTGGTCTGCATCTGGATCATAGGTTTCTCCCGACCTTTGGGAACCGTTGCTTCTGTTCGGTCCCAGGGTTTCGTTCAAACCGGAAGGTGTGATCAAGCCGAGGCTTCGGTCACGACCTCCCAGCGTTTTGACTTCGAGACCGGCGCACATTCGCGGATGCGAACCTTGTCGCCGACCTTGAACTGGTTTTCAGGATCATGCGCGCGGTATTTCTTGGTGCTGCGCACGGTCTTCTTCATCATCGGATGCGTGAAGCGGCGTTCCACCAGGACAGTCACGGTCTGTTCGTTCTTGTCGCTGGTCACGGTGCCTTGCAGGATGCGTTTGGGCATGGGAAGGCTCCTCAGTTCGACGCCGCGGCAGCGCGGGCTTTTTCGGTCAGCACGGTGTTCACGCGCGCCACGTCCCGGCGCACGGCGCGCATGCGCGCGGTATTCTCAAGCTGGTTGGTCGCCTTCTGGAAGCGCAGGTTGAACGCCTCCTTCTTCAGCGCCACAAGCTGATCGCGCAGCTCGTCGGGCGTCTTGTCACGCAGATCTTCGGCTTTCATGGCCTGTTCCTTCGATCAACAATCACCGGAGAGCCCCTGAGCACAGGGTCACCCTGATTCCCGGCGGAGATGGATGAGCGGGTGATATAAGCGGCATCGCCCCGCAGCGCAAGGCGATACATGCGAAGACGGGGCGGGCCCTGTGGACCGCCCCGCCCGATGTCTTACCAGTCCTCGCGGACCACAACCCGGGTCTTGATCGGCAGCTTCATCGCAGCCAGGCGCAGGGCCTCGCGGGCGATGGCGTCATTCACGCCGTCGATTTCGAACATCACCCGGCCGGGCTTGACCTTGGCGGCCCAGAAATCGACCGAGCCCTTGCCCTTGCCCATCCGCACCTCGGTCGGTTTGGACGACACGGGCACATCCGGGAAGATGCGGATCCACACCCGGCCCTGACGCTTCATGTGGCGCGTCATGGCCCGGCGGGCGGCTTCGATCTGCCGGGCGGTGATCCGCTCGGGTTCGGTGGCTTTCAGGCCGTAGCTGCCGAAGTTCAGGTCAAACCCGCCCTTCGCCTCGCCCCGGATGCGGCCCTTGTGCTGTTTGCGGAACTTGGTCCGTTTCGGTTGCAGCATCTTTTCTCTCCTGTCGCGGGATCAGCGGCGCGGACGCGAGGCGCCGCCCGAGTCCTGCAGTTCCTGATGCCGACGGTCGCGCGCCTGCGGATCATGTTCCATGATCTCGCCCTTGAAGATCCAGACCTTGATCCCGATGATCCCGTAGGCGGTCTTGGCCTCGGCGTTGGCGTAATCGATGTCGGCGCGCAGGGTGTGCAGCGGCACGCGGCCCTCGCGGTACCATTCGGTGCGCGCGATCTCGGCCCCGCCCAGACGGCCCGAGACATTGACACGGATGCCCAGTGCGCCCAGCCGCATGGCGTTCTGCACCGCCCGCTTCATGGCGCGGCGGAAGCTGACCCGGCGCTCAAGCTGCTGGGCGATCGACTCGGCCACCAGTTGCGCATCGAGTTCGGGCTTGCGCACCTCGACGATGTTGAGGTGCAGGTCGCTGTCGGTGAAATTCGCCAGCTTCTTGCGCAGGGTTTCGATATCGGCGCCCTTCTTGCCGATGATCACCCCCGGACGCGCCGTGTGGATGGTCACGCGGCACTTCTTGTGCGGGCGTTCGATGATGACGCGGCTGACGCCGGCCTGCTTGCACTCTTCGTGGATGAAATCGCGGATTTTCAGGTCCTCCAGCAGGAGGTTTCCGTAATCCTTGTCATCGGCGAACCAGCGGCTGTCCCAGGTGCGGTTGACCTGCAGGCGCATGCCGATCGGATTGACCTTCTGACCCATTATGCTTGCTCCTCGACCTGGCGAACCTTGATGGTCAGTTCCGAAAACGGCTTCAGGATACGGCCGAAGCGGCCGCGCGCCCGGGGGCGGCCCCGCTTCATGACCAGGTTCTTGCCGACCCAGGCCTCGGCCACGACCAGTTCGTCCACGTCCAGACCGTGGTTGTTCTCGGCGTTGGCGATGGCCGATTGCAGGCACTTCTTCACGTCGCCCGCTATCCGCTTCTTGGAAAACGTCAGATCGGTCAGCGCCTTGTTGACGGGCTTCCCGCGGATCATGGCCGCGACGAGGTTGAGCTTCTGCGGGCTGGTGCGCAGCATGCGCGACTTGGCCATCGCCTCGTTTTCGGCCACGCGGCGCGGATTGTTGTCCTTACCCATGGCTTATTTCCTCTTCGCTTTCTTGTCGGCGGCGTGGCCGTAATAGGTCCGCGTCGGCGAATACTCCCCGAACTTCTGGCCGATCATGTCTTCGGACACGTTGACGGGGATGTGTTTCTTGCCGTTGTAGACGCCGAAGGTCAGCCCCACGAACTGCGGCAGGATGGTCGAGCGGCGCGACCAGATCTTGATGACTTCGTTGCGCCCCGATTCGCGCGCCTTTTCCGCCTTCTTCAGGACGTAGGCATCGACGAAGGGGCCTTTCCAGACTGAACGTGCCATGTGTTAGCGGCCCTTCTTGCGTGCGTGGCGCGAACGGAGGATCAGCTTGTCCGTCGCCTTGTTCGACCGCGTGCGGCGGCCCTTGGTGTCCTTGCCCCAGGGCGTGACCGGCGTGCGACCGCCCGAGGTGCGGCCTTCGCCGCCGCCGTGGGGGTGGTCGATCGGGTTCATGGCCACGCCGCGCACCGACGGGCGCTTGCCCATGTTGCGCTTGCGCCCGGCCTTGCCGAGGTTCTGGTTGCTGTTGTCGGGGTTCGACACCGCGCCCACGGTGGCCATGCATTCCTGCCGGACGAGCCGCAATTCGCCCGAGGACAGGCGGATCTGCGCGTAACCGCCGTCCCGGCCGACGAACTGTGCATAGGTCCCGGCCGAGCGCGCGATCTGGCCACCCTTGCCGGGCTTCATCTCGACGTTGTGGACAATCGTGCCGATGGGCATGCCCGAGAACGGCATCGCGTTGCCCGGCTTCACGTCCACCTTGGCGCCCGCGACAACCTGATCGCCCACGGCCAGGCGCTGCGGCGCCAGGATATAGGCCTGTTCGCCATCGCCATACTGGATCAGCGCGATGAAGGCGGTGCGGTTCGGGTCGTATTCGATCCGCTCCACGGTGGCCGGAACATCAAGCTTGTTGCGCTTGAAATCCACGATTCGATACAGACGCTTCGCGCCACCGCCGATGCGGCGTGCGGTGATCCGTCCGGTGTTGTTCCGGCCGCCCTTCTTGGTCAACCCCTCGGTGAGGGATTTGACCGGGCGCCCTTTCCAAAGCTCCGAACGGTCGATCAGCACCAGCCCACGCTGGCCTGGCGTCGTCGGCTTGTACGACTTGAGTGCCATGCTTTCTGTCTTCCGTCAGCTCTGGACCTGCGAAGGTCCGGTTTCGATTTCTCCGGCAGTGCGATCCTGCGCCTGAGCGTGCAAAAATCGTGGCCCCGGACGAATCCGGGGCCTTGCCGATGCGTTCAGGTATGCGAAGCGGCCCGCAGGGTCAAGCGGGAACCGCGGGCATCACGCCGCCAGCGCCTGATCCAGCGCCGTGCCCAGCTTGTCGGTCAACTCGGCGATCTGGTCCTCGGTGATGATGAACGGGGGCGCCAGCAGGATATGGTCGCCGTGCTGCCCGTCGATGGTCCCGCCCATCGGATAGCAGATCAGCCCCGCCTGCATCGCCGCCGCCTTGACCCGGGCGTGCAGCTTGCGGCCCGGATCGAAGGGGGCCTTGCTCTCGCGGTCGGCCACAAGTTCCAGCCCCCGGAACAGCCCGCGCCCCCGGATATCGCCGACATGGGGGTGCTGGCCGAAGCGTTCGTGCAGGGCGGTGTCCAGCCGTGCGCCCATGGCCTGGACCCGCGCCAGCAGCCCCCGCTCATCGATGGCGCGCAGCACTGCACCCGCCCCGGCGGCGGCCATGGCGTGACCCATGTAGGTGTGGCCGTGCTGGAAGAACCCGGTGCCCGCGTCGATGGCGTCATAGATCGCCGCGCTGGTCAGCAGCGCGCCGATGGGCTGATAGCCCGCGCCCAGCCCCTTGGCGATGGTCAGCATGTCAGGGGCCACGCCGTCCTCGAGGCAGGCGAAGAGGTGTCCGGTCCGGCCCATCCCGCACATGACCTCGTCCAGGATCAGCAGGACGCCGTGGCGGTCGCAGATTTCGCGGATGCGCCGCAGATAGCCCGGCACCGCCGGGACCGCGCCGCTGGTGGCGCCCACCACAGGTTCGGCCACGAAGGCCATGACCGTTTCCGGCCCCAGCCGCTGCAATTCGGCCTCCAGCTCATCGGCCACGCGCAGCCCGTAATCCCCGACACTCTCGCCTGGTGCGCGGTCGCGGTATTCATAGCAGGGCGCGATATGGCTGGTTTCCGCCAGCAGCGGTGCAAATTGCGCCCGGCGCCAGGCATTGCCCCCGGCGGCCAGCGCGCCCAGCGTGTTGCCGTGATAGCTTTGCCGCCGGGCGATGACCCGGTGGCGCTGCGGCTGGCCGATCTCCATGAAGTACTGCCGCGCGAGTTTCAGCGCGGCCTCGACCGCCTCGGACCCGCCCGAGACCAGATAGACGCGGTCGATCCCCTCGGGCGCCCCGGCCACCAGCGCATCGGCCAGCGCTTCGGCCGCGTCGGTGGTGAAGAAGCCGGTATGGGCGAACGCCAACTGGTCCAGTTGCGCATGCAGCGCGGCGCGAATATCCGGGTCGGAATGGCCCAGGCAGGACACCGCCGCCCCGCCCGAACCATCCAGATAGCGCTTGCCGCCCGCGTCGATGATATAGCAGCCATCGCCCGCAACCGCTCGTGGCAACCGGCCCTTCGTTGACCGTCCGAAGACATGCCCCGCCATTGTCTTACCCCCGCACGACATAAACCGAGCAGCGGGCATGGCGCACCACCCGCGCCGCGTTCGGCCCCAGCAGATAATCCTGCAACACCGGTCGGTGCGAGCCCATGACGATCACATCCACGTTGAGCTTGTCCGCCGCACGCAGGATCTCGTCATAGATCGTGCCGTGCAGCACATGGGGGTGCACCTCGACCCCATCGGGGACATTGGCGCCGACCCATTCGCCCAGCCGTTCGCCGAACTCGTGCAGCGCCTTTTTCTCGAAGTCGCGGCCAAAGAAGGTGCTGACCTGCGCCAGCCCGAAATCCGGCAGCACGCTGACCACATGCAGTGCGCCCTCCGGGGCAAGGAGTTTCAGCGCCTCGGGCAGTGAATGCTCCCAACTGTGCGGGTCGGACAGGTCGATCGGCAGAAGGATGGTGCGGGCCATCGGGGCGACTCCTCAGAAGGCGGGTTGGGTCTGACGGCGGCGCTGGAACAGGATCACCAGCCCCAGCAGCAGCAGCGCGGGGATGAAGAAGATCTGCTCGGGCATCCGGTCGGCAGGGCGCTGCACGTTGGCCAGGATCACCGGCTCGGCGCCGTAGAAGTCGAAGTCCGACAGGTCGTCCTGATAGGGCGTGCCGAACATCGGTTCGTCCATGGCCACCTGATCGCCATCCGGCATGAGCCACAGGCCGGTGGCGTCCAGTCGTGCCTCGGGCGCGGTGTCGGGCACATCGATCATCAGGGTCAGGCTGCGCATGTCGCCGCTGACAAAATCCGGACCCTGCACCTCGATCCGCAGCGCATCGCCAGCCTCGGCGGTCTGCAGAACCTCCTCGAACTGGGTGGCGGGCAGGCGCTCGAACTCGGGCTGCACGCGGTTGAGCCAGAAGTTGGGCACGAACAGCGTGAAGGCCACCAGCAGCAGCGCCGCCGATTCCCACCAGCGCGAGCGGGCCAGGAAATAGCCCTGCGTGGCAGCGGCAAACAGCAGCATGGCGAATGTCGCGATCACGAATATGAACGCCGCCTGCAAGATGCCCTCGGTGGTGCCAAGGTCGATGCCATAAAGGATCAGCGCCGGGTTGTAGATGAACAGGAACGGCAGCGCCACCGTGCGCAGACTGTAGAAGAACGCCTGAAACCCGGTTCGGATGGGATCGCCCCCGGACACGGCCGCGGCGGCGAAACTGGCCAGCCCCACCGGTGGTGTCACATCCGCCATGATCCCGAAATAGAACACGAAAAGATGCGCCGCGATCAGCGGCACCAGAAGCCCCTCCTGCGCGCCCAGCGTCACCACCACCGTCGCCATGAGCGAGGAGACGACGATATAGTTCGCCGTCGTCGGCAACCCGAGGCCGAGAATGAGCGAGAACAGCCCCACCAGCAGCAGCATGAAGAACAGGTTGCCGCCCGAGAGCAGTTCCACCAACCCCGCAAGTTCGGTGCCGATGGGGGTGCGTGTCACGGTGGCGACGATGATCCCGGCGGCCCCCGTGGCGACCGCGATGCCGATCATGTTGCGCGCCCCGGCGATCATGCCGTCCAGCAGGTCGCCGAAACCCGCGCGAAACTCTGCCAGCCAGTTCGCGCCGCCGCGCATCAGTTCCTTGATGGGGCGCTGCGTGGTGATGATGAACAGCATGGTCATCACTGCGAAATAGGCCGATTTGGCGGGCGACTGGCGTTCGATCATCAGGAACCAGACGAGCACGACGATGGGCAGCAGGAAATGAATGCCGGTGGGAAACACCTCTTTCATCACCGGCAGGCGGATGTTCTTGTCATGGGGGTTGTCCAGTTCCAGATCGGCGCGCTGCGCGGCCACCCACAGGCACGCCAGATACAGCCCCAGCAAGACCAGCACGATCACCGTGCCCGAAATGCCCGGCGCAAAGGTGCGCAGGGCGTTCACCCCGGCCACGGCGCCATAGAACAGCGCTCCGGCCACCACGAAGCCGATGGCGACTTTCAGGAACATCTGCAAGAGCGATTTCGACTCGCCCAGCGCCTTCATGTTGTTCTTCAGCGCTTCCAGATGCACGATGTAGATCAGCGCGATATAGCTGATCACCGCCGGGATGAAGGCGTGCTTGATCACGTCCAGATAGGAAATTCCGACGAATTCCACCATCAGGAAGGCTGCGGCGCCCATGACCGGCGGCATGATCTGGCCATTGACCGAGGATGACACCTCGACCGCGCCGGCCTTCTCGCTGGAAAAGCCTACGCGCTTCATCAGCGGAATGGTGAAGGTGCCGGTGGTGACCACATTGGCGATGGACGACCCCGAGATCAGGCCGGTGGCGCCCGAGCCCACGACGGCGGCCTTCGCCGGGCCGCCGCGCAGATGGCCCAGCCCGGCAAACGCCAGCTTGATGAAGTAATTACCGGCGCCGGCCTTGTCCAGCAATGCCCCGAACAGGACGAACAGGAACACAAAGGCCGTGGACACGCCCAGCGGGATGCCGAACACCCCCTCGGTGGACAGCCATTGCGTGTTGACGATGCCGTTGAAGGACCGGCCCGAGTGTTCGATCAGTTCCGGGATCAGCCAGCCCTGCCCGAAATAGCTGTAGGCCAGGAACAGCCCGCCGACGATGGTCAGCGCCGGACCCAGCGCCCGGCGCGAGGCTTCCAGCAGCAGCACGATACCCACGATGCCGACATAGATCTGTTCCTGCGTCGGTCGCCCGGCCCGCGCCGTGCTGGCCAGTTCCCGCGCATTCCAGAAAATGTACATGGCCACGCCGAAGGCCGCGATGGCCAGCACCCAGTCATAGAGCGGCACATACTTTCGCGGACTGCCCTTGAACGCCGGGAACACCAGGAACGCGAGGAACAGCGCCAGGGCCAGATGCATGGGCCGGGTCTGGTCCGGGCCGATGATCCGCACGCCGGGGATATACTGCGCCAGCGCGAATTGCGGATCGGCGATCCAGATCTGGAACACGGACCAGAACAGCGCCACCGCGGCAATCAGGAACGCCACATAGCGGTTTGTCGGGGCCCGCCCGCCGGTGTCGGAACTGGCCAGAAGGTCCTGCAGCTCTTCGTCGCTGTAGGACTTGCCCTGCCCGTTGCCCTGTGCGTCGCCCGACGCCTTGCCCTGCGGCTTCCCGTGCTCGGCCATGTGCTGTCCCCCGTTCCGTCAGGCCCTCGTGCCCCTGCCATGCGCGACAGGGGGCGGGCGCCCCTTGACATGAAAAGGCGGCGCGCCGCGTGGGCGCACCGCCAGTCGGTCACTGTCAGTCGCTGCGGCGCATCATTCCAGCAGCCCGACCTCGCGGTAGTAGCGCTCGGCGCCCGGGTGCAGCGGCGCCGAGTTGCCGTCGGTCACCATCTGCTCGGCCACGAGGATATCGAGCGCCGGGTGCAGGCCCTTGAACGCGTCCAGATCGGACATGACGGCGCGGGTCACGGCATAGGCCACATCGTCCGAGACATCGGTGCTGCTGACGAAGGTCGCGCCGACACCAAAGGTGGTCACGTCCGCGTCGGTGCCGCGATACATGCCGCCGGGGATCGTGGCCATGCGGTAGTAATCACGCTCTTCCACCAGGGCGCGAATGGCGTCGTTGTCCACATTCACCAGCACGGTGTCGCAGGCGGTGGTGGCTTCCTGAATCGCGCCCGAGGGGTGGCCGACGGTGTAGACGATGGCATCGACGTTGTTGTCGCAGAGCGCCAGCGCCTGTTCGCCCGGCGGCAGTTCGGTGGCCTGGCTGAAGACATCGGTTGTCCAGCCCATGGCGCCCATCACCACATCCATCGTGGCGCGCTGGCCGGACCCGGGGTTGCCGATGTTCACGCGCTTGCCTTCCAGGTCCTCGAAGGTGGCGATGCCGGCATCCGCGCGGGCCACAACCGTGAACGGTTCCGGATGCAGCGAGAAGATCGCGCGCAGCTCCTCGTGCGGGCCCTGATCCTCGAACTGCGAGGAGCCGTTGAAGGAGTGGAACTGCCAGTCGGACTGGACGATGCCGAACTCAAGCTCGCCGTCGCGCAGCGCGTTGAGGTTGAAGATCGACCCGCCGGTGGACTCAACGCCGCAGCGGATCCCGTGCTCGGCCCGGTCACGATTGACCAGACGGCAGATCGCGCCGCCTGCCGGGTAGTAAACGCCGGTGACACCGCCGGTGCCGATCGAGATGAAGGTCTGCTGGGCATAAGCCGCCGATCCCGCCATCAGCGCGGTCGTGGCTGCCGCAGCCATCCAGAATTTGGTCATAGCCTTCTCCTGTTGTCATTTATCATTCGCTCCAGAGGATCCCTGGACCGCGGACGGGTTCTCGCTGGAAACGCAAGAACCCGAAGTGCCCAAAGCTGAAACAATTGCGGCGGGGGTGTCAATGCCTGGCTGCCGCATTTGTTGGCAGCCGCGCATCCCTTTGGGTGGCGCAAGCCTGCCGCCGCCACCGTTTCCCCGGGCATGAACGAAAAAGGCCCCCCGCCCGGAGGCGGGGGGCTGTTGTTTCAGGCAGGCCCGGAGCACCTGCGCCGCGCCGGTTCAGCTTTCGCTGTCACCCCGCGCGGCGAAGACCGTGTCGGCCTCGTCCGGGGCTTCGGGCGCGGCCAGGGCGGCGGCGGCTTCGGCTTCGGCCTGGCGGGCGGCCAGCACCTTCTGGTCGCGCTCGGCTGCAATGCGGCGCACGCGGGTGGTCACGCCGCCCGTGCCCGCCGGGATCAGCCGCCCGACGATCACGTTTTCCTTCAGCCCCACCAGCCGGTCGCGCTTGCCCTGCACGGCGGCCTCGGTCAGCACGCGGGTGGTTTCCTGGAAAGACGCGGCCGAGATGAAGCTGCGGGTCTGCAGCGACGCCTTGGTGATGCCCAGCAGGATCGGCTCTCCCCTGGCGGGTTCCAGCCCGCCTGCCATGGCCTTTTCGTTCACCTCGTCGAACTCGGCCTTGTCCACATGCTCGCCCTTCAGGAGCGTGGTTTCCCCGCTGTCGAGGATTTCCCACTTCTGGAGCATCTGGCGGACGATCACCTCGATGTGCTTGTCGTTGATCTTCACGCCCTGCAGGCGATAGACGTCCTGCACCTCGTCGATCAGATACTTGGCCAGCGCCTCGATCCCCATGATCCGCAGGATGTCATGCGGCGCGGGGTTGCCGTCCATGATGTAATCGCCGCGCTGGACGAAATCACCCTCCTGGACCGGGATGTGCTTGCCCTTGGGCACCATGTATTCCACCGGCTCCAGACTGTCGTCGGCGGGTTCGATGCTGATCCGGCGCTTGTTCTTGTAGTCGCGCCCGTAGCGGACATAGCCGTCGATTTCGGCGATGATGGCGTGATCCTTGGGTCGGCGTGCCTCGAACAGTTCGGCCACGCGGGGCAGACCCCCGGTGATGTCCTTGGTCTTGGCGCCTTCGCGCGGGATGCGGGCCACCACGTCGCCGGGGCGGATGTCCTGTCCGTCCTCGACCGACAGGATCGCGTCCACGGACATCGGATAGGTGACCGGGTTGCCGGCATCCGTGCGCACGGGCTCGCCGCTTTCGGGGTCCATGATGATGATCTCGGGCTTGAGCGCGGCACCCTTCGGCACCGAGCGCCAGTCCGTGACGATCTTCTGGGTCATGCCCGTGGCCTCGTCGGTCTGGTCGCGCACCGACAGCCCGCCGATCAGATCGACAAAGCGGATCACACCGGCCTTTTCGGCGATGATGGGCAGGGTGTAGGGGTCCCATTCCAGCAGCTTGGCGCCGCGTTCCACCTTGTCGCCGTCCCGGACCAGCACCTTGGTCCCGTAGGACACCTTGTGGCTGGACCGCTCTGTGCCGTTTTCGCCGATGATGGCGATCTGCATGGTGCGCCCCATGGCGATCAGCTCTCCGGCGGCGTTTTCCAGCGTGTTGGCATCGCGGAATTCCACCGTGCCGGGCTGGCTGGATTCCATGAAGGACCGGCTGCCGCCCTGCGCCACGCCGCCCATGTGGAAGGTGCGCATGGTCAACTGCGTGCCGGGTTCGCCGATGGATTGCGCGGCGATGATCCCCACGGCCTCGCCGACGTTGACCTCGGTGCCGCGGGCCAGGTCGCGCCCGTAGCACTTGACGCAGACGCCTTCCTCGGCTTCGCAGGTCAGGGGCGAACGGATCTTGACGGCCATGACACCGGCAGCCTCGACCATGTCGGCCTTGCGCTCGTCGATCAACTCGTTGCGCGAGACGATGATCTCGCCGGTGTCGGGGTGCAGCACATCCTCGGCTGCCGACCGGCCCAGCAGGCGCTCGGACAGGGTGGCCACCACCTCGCCGTCGTTCACCGCCGCTTCGGCGGTTACAAACCGGTCCGTTCCGCAGTCATGCACGCGCACGATGCAGTCCTGCGCCACGTCCACCAGACGCCGGGTCAGATAGCCCGAGTTCGCGGTCTTCAGCGCGGTATCGGCCAGACCCTTGCGGGCACCGTGGGTGGAGTTGAAATACTCCAGCACGGTCAGGCCTTCCTTGAAGTTCGAGATGATCGGGGTCTCGATGATCTCGCCGCTCGGCTTGGCCATCAGCCCGCGCATCCCGCCAAGCTGCTTCATCTGGCTGACCGAACCGCGCGCACCGGAATGCGACATCATGTAGATCGAGTTCGGTTCCTGCTCGGCGCCGTCCTCGTCGAACCGCTGGGCCGAGATGGTCTTGTTCATCGCCTCGGTCACCTCGTCCGAGCAGCGCGACCAGGCATCCACGACCTTGTTGTATTTCTCGCCCTGGGTGATCAGGCCGTCCATGTACTGCTGCTCGAACTCCTTGACCTGATCGCGGGCGGCATTGACGATCGACCATTTGCTTTCGGGGATCAGCATGTCGTCCTTGCCGAAGCTGATGCCGGCGCGGAACGCCTCGCGGAAGCCCATGCCCATGATCTGGTCGCAGAAGATCACGCTCTCCTTCTGGCCGCAGTAGCGATAGACCGTGTCGATGACCTGCTGCACCTCCTTCTTGCGCAGCAGGCGGTTGACCAGTTCGAAGGGCGCTTTGGCGTTCAGCGGCAGAAGCGCACCCAGACGCGCGCGGCCCGGGGTGGTTTCAAACCGCCGGGCGACCTCGTTGCCGTCCTCGTCGATCTGGGTGATGCGGCACTGGACCTTCGCGTGCAGATGCACCTCGCCCGCGGCAAGGGCGTGCTCGACCTCGTCGATGCTGCCGAAGACCATGCCTTCGCCCTTCATGCCCTTGCGCATCATGGTGGTGTAGTAGAGCCCCAGCACCATGTCCTGCGACGGCACGATGATCGGCGCACCGTTGGCGGGCGACAGCACGTTGTTGGTGCTCATCATCAGCACGCGGGCTTCAAGCTGCGCCTCCAGCGACAGGGGCACGTGCACGGCCATCTGGTCGCCGTCGAAGTCGGCGTTGAAGGCCGCGCAGACCAGCGGGTGAAGCTGGATCGCCTTGCCTTCGATCAGGATCGGTTCGAAC
>JAFIEE010000209.1 GCA_020832705.1 Paracoccaceae bacterium | reverse complement strand
TACAAGGGGGGCGAGTTGCACCCGACGGGGGTTTTCGTTCCGTCCGGGCGGTGAACGCGGGCGGAAGTGGGGGGCGCCGCCCCCCTCGGCCTGACGGCCTCACCCCCCGGAGTATTTTCGGCAAGATGAAGCGAAGGGGGCGACTCAGGTCTTGAGCGCCTTGGTCGGGGAGAGCACGTCGATGCCCAGCGCCTTGCCGACGGCGTAATAGGTCAGGTGCCCGGCATGGGTGTTCAGCCCCTCCAGCAGGTGTGGGTCATCCTCGGACGCCTGCCGCCAGCCCTTGTTGGCCAGTGCCAGCATGAAGGGCATGGTGGCGTTCCCCAGCGCGATGGTCGAGGTGCGCGGCACCGCGCCGGGCATGTTGGCCACGCAGTAATGCATGATCCCGTCAACCTCGTAGACCGGGTCCTGATGGGTGGTGGCGCGCGAGGTTTCGAAACACCCGCCCTGGTCGATGGCCACATCCACCAGCACCGCGCCCGGGGCCATCTGGCCAAGCTGCGCGCGGCTGATGAGTTTCGGCGCCGCCGCGCCGGGGATCAGCACCGCGCCGACGATCATGTCGGCGCGCTCCAGCAGCCCCTCGACCGCGCCTGCGTCCGAGAACTGCGTCGTCAGGCGCCCCATGAACACATCGTCCAGGTAGCTCATGCGCGCGATGGACCGGTCCAGCACGGTCACATTCGCCCCCATGCCCACCGCCACGCGTGCCGCCGCCGTGCCCACCACGCCGCCGCCGATGATCACCACATTGGCCGGGCGCACGCCGGGCACACCGCCCATGAGCACCCCGCGCCCGCCGTTGGCTTTCTGCAGCGCCCAGGCACCCATCTGCGGGGCCAGCCGTCCGGCGACTTCGGACATGGGCGCCAGCAGCGGCAGCCCGCCGTTGCGGTCGGTCACGGTTTCATAGGCGATGGCGGTCACGCCGCTGTCCAGAAGGTCGCGCGTCTGCTCCGGGTCCGGAGCGAGGTGCAGATAGGTGAACAGCACCTGGTCTTCGCGCAGCTGCCTGCGCTCAGTGGCCTGGGGTTCCTTGACCTTGACCACCATCTCGGCGGTGGCGAAGATCTCGGCCGCGGTATCGACCACCCCGGCCCCGGCGGCCGTGTAGTCGTCATCGGTGAAGCCTGCGCCCGCGCCCGCGCCGGTCTCGACGATCACCTTGTGACCGGCATTCACGGCTTCGCGCGCGGCATTCGGGGTCAGCCCGACCCGGAATTCCTGCGGCTTGATTTCCTTCGGGCATCCGATCAGCATCTGCGTCCTCCCCTGATCCTGTTGCCGCAGGATCGCACGGTCGGCGCGGAATGTGCTTGAAACTGTCCGGACTTGTGCAATTCTTGGTCGAAGAAGCTGCGGCCCTGATCCGCAATCCCCGAAGGAAAGTGCGCTGCAATGCAGCTAGACGCAACCGACCGCCGCATTCTGGCCGTGCTTCAACGCGAAGGGCGCATTTCGAACGCGGATCTGTCCGAGCGGGTGAACCTGTCGCCTTCGGCCTGTCACCGGCGGGTGCAGCGGCTGGAATCCTCGGGGTTGATTGCGGATTATGTGGCGCTGCTGGACCGCCGCCGCATGGGCAAGCCGACCACGGTGTTCGTGGAAATCACCCTGCAGGGGCAGAGCGACGAATTGCTGGACGCCTTCGAGCGCGAGGTGGCGCGAGTGCCCGATGTGCAGGAATGCCACCTGATGGCGGGAAATGCCGACTACCTGCTCAAGATCGTCGCCGCCGATACCGAGGATTTCGCCCGCATCCACCGCCGCTACCTGTCACGCCTGCCGGGCGTGGCGCAGATGCATTCGTCCTTTGCGCTGCGCACGGTGGTGCAGACCACGGCCATCGATGTCTGAGCGGGGGTGGCGCCAATGAAAAACCCCCGGGCACGGGCCACGGGGGTTGATCGGACGGCAGACCCGAGGCCCGCCGGTGGACGTGCTCTCAGAGCAGACCTTCGCGCTGCGCCTTCTTGCGCGCCAGCTTGCGGGCCCGGCGGATCGCCTCGGCGCGCTCGCGGGCCTTCTTCTCGGACGGTTTCTCGAAATGCTGCTTGAGCTTCATCTCGCGGAACACGCCTTCGCGCTGGAGCTTCTTCTTCAGCGCCCGAAGTGCCTGATCGACGTTGTTGTCACGAACACTTACCTGCATGTGGTCTTCACCACCTTCCTAAGCTAGAGTTTCGATATCTTGCAGGAGCCCGGCGTATAGCAACTTGCCGGGTACTTGTCCACAGCCGTCGCCGCCATAGTTCCGACGGAGGGAGCAGACAGAAAGGCCGATGATGATGCACGGGTCCGAAACCGCCGACCGCCTGCTTGATGCGATCGTGCCGCATGTGCCCTTTGACGGCTGGAGCGAGGCCGCGCTGCGCGCGGGCATGGCCGATGCCGGGCTGGGCATGACCGATCTGCGGGCGGCCTTTCCGCGGGGGGCGGTGGATGCGGCGATCCTGTTTCACCGCCGGGGCGACGCCGCGCTCAAGTCCGCCCTGGTGCAGGCTGACATCGGCGCGCTGCGCATCCGCGACCGGGTGGCCCGCGCCGTGCGCACGCGCATCGAGATCGCCGCCGACCGCGAGGTGGTGCGCCGGGGCGTCACACTGTTCGCCTTGCCGCATCTGGCGCCCGAGGGCGCGCGGCTGACCTGGACCACCGCCGATACCATCTGGACCGCGCTGGGCGACCCGTCAGAGGATCTCAACTGGTACACCAAGCGCGCCATCCTCTCGGGCGTCTATTCCTCGACCGTGCTCTACTGGCTGGGCGACGGCAGCGCCGGGGACGAGGCGACCTGGGCCTTCCTCGATCGGCGCATCGATGACGTGATGCAGTTCGAGCGGATCAAGGCGGCGGCCAACCGCAACCCGGTGTTCAAGACCGTCTTTGCCGGGCCGCTGTGGCTGGCCGGTCAGGTGCGGGCGCCCGCGGGCGCGGCGCAGGACACCCTGCCCGGGCGCTGGAGCCCACCCGCGCCCGCCGACCCTTCTGCCCCCGATCGCGGGACTTGACCCCGCCGCGCCCAGAGCGCACCTTGCGCCCGCAGCAGCGGTCAGGGGGAACGCAATGGCGGTCGGCAAGGATATCGTGACCTGGTACGCGGGCCGCTGGCATCGCGGCAATGCGCCGATCATCAACGCCGCCGATCACGCCGCCTGGCTGGGCAGCACCGTGTTCGACGGCGCGCGCCAGTTCGACGGCACGCGCCCGGACCTGGACCTGCATTCGGCGCGCATCATCCGCTCGGCCGAAGTCATGGGCATGATCCCGCCGGTGGATGCCGACACCGTGAAGGGCCTGCTGGAAGAGGGCTGCGGCATGTTCGCGCCCGATGCCGCGCTCTATCTGCGCCCGATGATGTGGTCGCGCGAAAGCACGCCGGGGATCATCGACGCGGTGCCGGAGAGCACCGGCTTCGCCATCTGCATCGAATCATTGCCGATGCCCGAACCGGGCGCGTTTTCGCTCACCGTTTCTCCCTTTTGCCGCCCGCGCCCGGATATGGCAACGACCGAGGCCAAGGCCGGCGCGCTTTATGCCAACAACGCCCGGATCATGGCCGATGCCCGCAAGCGCGGCTTCTCCAACGCGCTGTCGCTGGACCCGGACGGGCATGTGGCCGAAACCGCCTCGACCAATGTGTTCATGGTGCGCGATGGCGTGGTGTTCACGCCAGTGCCGAACGGCACCTTCCTCAACGGTATCACCCGCCAGCGGATCATCGCGCTGTTGCGCGCCGACGGGGTCGAGGTGCAGGAAACCAGCCTGACGCTTGCGGATTTCGATACGGCCGAGGAAATCTTCGTCACCGGCAACATCGCCAAGGTGATGCCGGTGGCACGCTATCAGGACCGCACCCTGGGCACCGGTCCGCTCGCCCGCCGCGCGCGCGAACTCTACTGGGATTACGCCCATTCCGGCGTCCCGGTCCGGAACTGACCCTGCCCCATTTTCTTGCCCCAAATACTCCCGCCGGAGGCACCCGCCGCCAGCCACAAGGCCCAGACCCATGAGTGTCAGACTCCCCCACACCATGCGCGCCGTCGCGATCGCCCGCCCCGGCGGGCCCGAGGTCCTGGAACCCGTCACGCGCCCGGTTCCGGTGCCCGGCGCGGGGCAGATCGTCATCGGTCTGGCCCATGCCGGGGTGAACCGCCCTGATGCGCTGCAGCGCGAAGGGCGCTATGCGCCGCCGCCCGGTGCCTCGGACCTGCCAGGGCTGGAAGGGGCTGGGCGCGTGGTGGCGGTGGGCACGGGGGTGACCCGCTGGAACATCGGTGACGCGGTCTGCGCGCTGTTGCCCGGGGGCGGCTACGCCCAGTTTGCCCTGACCGAGGCCGACCACGCGCTGCCCGTCCCGCCGGGCCTGTCGCTGGCGCAGGCGGCCTGCCTGCCCGAGACCTTCTTTACCGTCTGGACCAATGTGGTGCTGCGCGGGGGCCTGCGCGCGGGCGAGCGGTTTCTGGTTCATGGCGGGTCTTCGGGGATCGGCACCACGGCGATTCAACTGGCGCGGGTGATGGGCGCGCGGGTCTTTGCCACTGCCGGGACGGACGCGAAATGCGCCGCCTGCGTGGCGCTGGGCGCCGAGCGCGCCATCAATTACCGGACCGAGGATTTCACCGCCGTCATGCAGGCCGAGGGCGGCGCCGACCTGATCCTCGACATGGTCGGCGGCGACTACCTGCCGCGCAATGTGGCCGCGCTGGCCGATGACGGGCGGCTGGTGCAGATCGCCTTTCTGCAGGGCGCCGAGGTCCGGCTGAACTTCGCCGAGGTGATGGTGCGGCGGCTGAGCGTGAGCGGGTCCACCCTGCGCCCGCAGTCGCATGCGGCGAAGGCCGCCATCGCCCGCGATCTGGAGCGTCATGTCTGGCCGCATCTGGCATCGGGGCGGATTGCGCCGGTGATGGACAGTGCCTTTGCGCTGGAGCGCGCGGCGGATGCGCATGCGCGGCTGGAAAGCTCGGCGCATATCGGCAAGATCGTGCTCGACATTCCGCTCTGAACAGACGGGCGAACCAGGGGCCGGCCGGGATCGGGGTGTCGCGGCCCGGAAGAAGCGCCCCCTCGGCGCCCCGCCCGCCCGCCCATGGCGCTTCGCGGGCGCTGCCCGGCGCAAGCGCGCCGGGCGGTGCCGTCGCCCGCGGGGGGGGGGTTGTGGGAAAAGGGGGCCACGGGCGCGCGCCCCCCCAACCCGCCACGGCCCCCCCCCCCCCCAACGCCCCCCTACCCCCCGGCGCC
>JAFIEE010000208.1 GCA_020832705.1 Paracoccaceae bacterium | reverse complement strand
TGGGTGGGTGGAGCGCCACGGCGCCGACGGGCGGGGGGCGGGGTTGACGCTGGCAGCCTTGCCCGGCATACCGCGCGGCGCCGCAGCGAAACCGAGGGCGCATGCAACCCGCCAAGCTCCGATCCGCCGTTCCCGGGCGCAATTTCTATGGCCGCGTCAAGGGCAAGACGCTGAAGCCCGCGCAGGAGAAGTATCTGGCCGAGGACCTGCCGCGCCTGCAGATGCGCGGCGTGACCGTGGCCGACAACCCGGCCCGCGCCACGCTGGACCCGCGCGATTTCTTCGGGGATGACCGGCCGCTGTGGCTGGAAATCGGCTTCGGTGGCGGTGAACACATGCTGGCGCAGGCCTTGGCCAACCCTGACGCGGGAATGATCGGCTGCGAGCCGTTCCTGAACGGGGTGGCCATGGCGCTGGGCCGGATCCGGCGTGCGGGGGCGGAAAACATCCGCCTGCACCCCGGCGATGTGCGCGACCTGTTCGACGTGCTGCCCGATGCCTGCCTTGCGCGCGCCTTTCTGCTCTACCCCGATCCCTGGCCCAAGGCCCGCCATCACCGGCGCCGTTTCGTCACGCCGGAGCATCTTCGCCCGCTGGCCCGCGTCCTGCGCCCGGGTGCGGAGTTCCGCATCGCCACCGACATCCCCGACTATGTGCGCCAGACGCTCGAGGAGGTGCCGCAGGCCGGGTTCCGCCGCGTCGATCACCCGATGGATGCGGCCTGGCCGGACTGGACCCGCACCCGATACGAGGCCAAGGCCCTGCGCGAAGGCCGCGCGCCGCATTACCTGACCTTCCTGCGGGCCTGATCGGGCGGCTGCGGGAAGCAACCTGACCCCCGGCAGGTGCGGCGATCCGTGCCCTTCAACCGCTGTCGAGCACCCTGCGCAGGGCGCGCAGCACCGGGATCACGGCGCGGGCGCGGTCGGTGCCCACGGTTTCCACCATCTCGGAGATCAGCGGCGTCAGCGCGGTCAGGGCCGCATCGCGTGCCCGCCGCCCCGCCGGGCTGAGCGCGACGAACTTGCGCCGCGCGTCGTCCCAGTCGGGGCGGATGTGGATGTAACCGGCCCATTCCAGCTTGGCGAGCGTGTTGCTCATTGCCCCGCGCGTGACGTGAAAGGCGCGGGCAAGCTGCGCGGGCGTGCGCTCTTCCTGCGCGTGCGCCAGAAGGTTCAGCACCGCGAAATGCGACAGCTCCATCCCCTTGGGCAGCACGCGCGACAGGCGCGCGCGGGCCAACTGGTCGGTGATCAGCAATTCGCTGAACAGCACATTGCCGATATCGCCGACCCGTGCCTCGGTCATGGCCCGGCAAAGCCCCGGTCATGGCGCAGCGCGGGGATGCGGGTGCGGGCGCGATCGACCTGGGACAGGTCCAGGTCCACCAGCGTCATGCCTGGCGCGGTCCCGGCATCGGCCAGCACCTCGCCCCAGGGCGCCACGGCCATGGAATGGCCGTGGGTGCGCCGCGCCCGACCTTTCTGCGCCGCGTGTTCGCCGGTCTGCGCGGGTGCCAGGACGAAGGCGCCGGTCTCGATCGCGCGGGCGCGCAAGAGCACCTCCCAATGTGCCTTGCCGGTCTCGGGAAGGAATGCCGAAGGCACCGTCAGGACTTGCGCACCCGCCTGCGCGAGTGCGCGATAGAGATGCGGAAAGCGCAGGTCGTAACAGATGGTCAGACCGAAGCTGCCCAGCGGTGTCTGCGCCACCACCGCCTGATCGCCGGGACGGAACCCGTCCGATTCGCGCCAGGTGTCGGTTTCCGACACGTCCACGTCGAACATGTGGATCTTGTCGTAGCGCGCCGTCACCGCGCCGTCCGGGCCGATCAGCATGGACCGGTTGGCGAAGCGGCCGTTCGGGTCATCGGTCCTGAGCACCAGCGAGCCGAGCAGCACCCACAGGCCGAGGGCTGCCGCCTCGGCCCGCACGGCGGCCAGGGTCGGGTCCTCGGCTTCGGTCGCCAGCACCGCACGCTTGTGGCTCCCGGAGGTGGAAACGCAATTCGTGTCCTCGGGTGTCAGGGCGATCTGCGCACCCGCCTTGGCGGCGGCGCGCAGGTGCGCCAGAACCGTGGCGCAGTTCGCCTGCGGATCATCGCTGCTGGTCATCTGGATCAGGGCGGCGCGCATGGGGGCGTCTCCGTCAATCGCCTGCGGCGTTCAGCAGCGCGTCCAGCTTGCCCGCCCGCTCCAGCGCGTAGAGTTCGTCACAGCCGCCGACATGGGTGGACCCGACGAAGATCTGCGGCACTGTGCGCGCGCCACCCGCGCGCTGAATCATCTCGGGCTTGCGGCCCGGGTTGGTCAGCACGTTGATTTCGGTGAATGTCACCCCCTTGGATTTCAGCAACCGCTTGGCGGCATGGCAGAATCCGCACAGCGGCGAGGTGTAGATTTCGACAGGTTGCATGGGCAGGTGTCCGGGTTCGGGGATCGGTGCGGACTATACGCCATTATCGGCCCGGCGCAACGCGGGCCAGCGCCACCACCCGGACCGAGGCCGCCCCGGCGCCGATGCACGCCTCGGTCGCGGCGGCAAAGGTGGCGCCGGCGGTCATCACGTCATCGACCAGCAGGATATCGCGCCCGGCCATGCGTGCGCCGTGGCGCGGGTGCGGGGCGATGGCGTCGGCCAGATTGTCGAACCGCCCGCGCCAGCCGCGCCCGTCCTGCGTGCCGGTGGGCCGGGTGCGCACCAGCAGATCGGGGCAATGCGCCAGCCCGGCCCGCCGTGCCAGCCCTGCCGACAGCAGCGCAGCCTGGTTGTAGCGCCGCTTGGCCAGCCTCAGCCAATGCAGTGGTACGGGTGCGACCAGCATGCCGGGGCGCAGGAGCGGGCGCGCGGCGTGGAGCAGCCAGGGCACGGCGGCGCGGGCGTAATCATGGCGGTCGTAGTATTTCAGCCCCAGCACGATGGTGCGCGACTTCTCGCCATAGAGCATCGCCGCGCGGCCCTGTTCCCAGGGACGCGCGATGCGCAGGCATTCATCGCAGAGCGCCGTTTCCACCTCCGGATCGCCCGGCAGCGGCAGGCCGCAGCCGTCGCAGACCAGCCCGTGAATGAACCCCGCCGCCTGCCAGCACGACGGGCAGAGCGCGTGTTCGGTGTCGGTCATCGTGTCGCAGGTCAGGCATTGCGGCGGGTAGATCGCGCGCAACAGGCTTTGCAACATCCTTCCGCTCCCCTACATCACACCCGAACCCACCCCGAGGCCGCATGTCCCAGCCGCACGCCATCGCCGACCCGGACGCCCTGCGCCGCAACCGCCGCCGCGCGGCGCCCGATGCGTTCGTGCACATCGAGGCGCGCGCGGAGCTTCAGCATCGCCTCGCCGAGGTTAACAGAAGGTTTACGCGCCCGGCGATCGTGACCGGCCTGCCGCAGGTCTGGGCGGATTTCCTGCCCGGTGCGACCGTGGTGCCCGACGATCCGGTGCTGGCGCTGGAACCCGGCGCGCATGATCTGGTGATCCACGCCATGGCGCTGCACTGGGCCGCCGACCCGGTCGGCCAGTTGATCCAGGCCCGCCGGGCGCTGGTCGCGGACGGGTTGGTGCTGGCGGTCGCCCTTGGCGGGCAGACGGCGGCCGAAGCTCGCGCGGCGCTGGCGCAGGCCGAGGCGGAACTGACCGGCGGGCTATCGCCGCGTGTCCTGCCCATGGCCGAAATCCGGGATCTGGGCGCGCTGTTGCAGCGCGCGGGCCTGGCGCTGCCGGTGGCCGACAGCGTGACCATCCGCGCGGCCTATCGCGACCTGCGGCATTGGGCCGCGGACTTGCGCGCCATGGGCGAACGCAATGCCCTGGCCGCGCGCGCCCGCCGCCCGGCGCCGCGCGCGCTCTTCGACCGGGCCGAAGAGCTCTGGCGCGCGCATTTCCCGGCTGACGGAAACCGCTTGCTGGCCACGTTCGAGTTGATCTTCCTGACCGGCTGGGCGCCCGATGCCAGCCAGCCGCAACCGCTGCGCCCCGGATCGGCCCGCCACCGGCTGGCCGAGGCGCTGGGCACCGAGGAGGCGCCGCTGCCGGACAGTATCAAAATCCCGCGCAAAGATTGATTCCGCGGCCGAACCCGTTATGTCGCGTTGCGGTGGCGGCCAACAGGGGAGAGTGCTATGAAGGATACCGTGATGCTTGATGCAGACCCTGCCGCGCAGCCGAAACGCTGCCCCGTCCACATGGACCACCCCGGCGAGGGGCGTCTGGCCCATGCCCAGCCCGACCATCCGCCGGTCCCGCGGGCGAAGATCGGCGTGCTGATCGCGAACCTCGGCACCCCGGACAATTACGATTACTGGTCGATGCGGCGCTACCTGAACGAGTTCCTGTCGGACAAGCGGGTGATCGATTATCCGGCGTGGAAATGGCAGCCGCTGCTGCAACTGGTGATCCTGTCCAAACGGCCCTTCACGAGCGGCGCCAACTACAAGTCGATCTGGAATCACGACAAGGGCGAAAGCCCGCTGATGACCATCACCAAGGATCAGACCGCCAGACTGGCCGAGGTGATCGGCGCGCGCTTCGGCGATGGCGTGATGGTCGATTTCTGCATGCGCTACGGCAACCCCTCGACTCGCTCCAGGGTCGATGAAATGGTCAGGGCCGGGTGCGAGAAGATCCTGTTCTTCCCGCTCTATCCGCATTACGCCGGCGCGACCTCGGCCACCGCCTGCGACCAGTTCTTCCGCGCGCTGATGGAACAGAAATGGCAGCCCGCCGCGCGCACCGTGGCGCCCTATTTCGACCACCCCGCCTATATCGACGCGCTGGCGCAATCGGTGCAGCGGGCCTATGACGCGATGGACGAGAAGCCCGAGGTGCTGGTGGCCAGCTACCACGGCATGCCCAAGCGCTACCTGCTGGAAGGGGATCCGTATCACTGCCAGTGCGCCAAGACCACGCGGCTTCTGCGCGAGAAACTGGGCTGGACCGAGGATGCGATCCAGACCACCTTCCAGTCGGTCTTTGGCTCCGAGGAATGGCTGCGCCCCTACACGGTGGACCATGTCGCCGATCTGGCCAGACAGGGGGTGAAACGGCTGGCCGTGGTGGCGCCCGCTTTTTCCGCCGACTGCATCGAGACGCTGGAAGAGATCAACGAAGAGATCAAGGAAAGCTTCGAGGATGCGGGCGGCGAGCATTTCACCTACATTCCCTGCCTGAACGATGATGCCGCCCATATCGACGCGCTGGCGCAGGTCATCGAAAGCAACCTTTCGGGCTGGGTCGGCTGAAGCGCATGAATCGGTGATGTCCGGCGTTGTGGTGGGCGCGGAAGCGCCCTCGGGCCGCGCCCGCCCACCCACCCCGCACGCCCCGAGGGCGC
>JAFIEE010000207.1 GCA_020832705.1 Paracoccaceae bacterium | reverse complement strand
CCCCCCCCCCCCCCCCCCCCCCCCCCCCCCCCCCCCCCCCCCCCCCCGCCGCCGGCCATGGCGCACAATCGTGCAATCAGGGGCAACCGAAACGTCATCCCGTCCCCCGCACATAGCGGATGAAGGGCGTCGCCACCCCGATCCGGTCATAAAGCCGCCGAGCGGTGGCGTTGAAATCCTGCGTCAGCCAGTAGACGCCGGGCACCCCGCGCGCATCCGCCGCCGCATAGACCGCCTCGATCAGCGCGCGCCCGACGCCGGTGCCGCGTGCCTCCGGCGCGGCGTACAGGTCCTGCAGGTAACAGATGCCTTCGGGGCGCCAGCAATGGGCGTGGAACAGGTAATGCACCAACCCCACCGCGCGCCCGTCACGCGCGGCCACAAACCCCTGCGGCCCGTCCGGCGCTGCGTCCAGCAGGCGCGCGAAGGTGGTGTCATGGACGGCTGCCGGCAATTCGGTGTCATAGAACGCCAGATACGCCTGCCACAGCGCGCCCCATTCGGCCCGGTCCTCGGGGCGCAAGCGCCGGATACGCAGATCGCCGCCTGCAGGTGTCCCGTCATTTGCCGCCCCGCTCATCGCGCCTGCCGCCGGGCCATGAAGGCCAGACGCTCGAACAGGTGCACGTCCTGCTCGTTCTTCAGCAGCGCGCCGTGCAGCTTCGGCAGCGCGTTCGCGCCCCCGGTCTTCAGGTCCTCGGCGGACAGATCCTCGGCCAGCAGCAGCTTCAGCCAGTCCAGCACCTCCGAGGTCGAGGGCTTCTTCTTCAGCCCCGGCGCCTCGCGCAGCTCATAGAACTGCGTCAGCGCTGCGGTCAGCAGCCGGTCCTTGATGTCCGGAAAATGCACCGCGACGATGGCCTTCATCGTTTCCAGGTCCGGGAACCGGATGTAGTGAAAGAAGCACCGCCGCAGGAAGGCGTCCGGCAGGTCCTTTTCGTTGTTCGAGGTGATGATGACCACCGGGCGGTGGCGGGCGCGCACGGTCTCGCCGGTCTCGTAGACAAAGAACTCCATCCGGTCGAGTTCCTGCAACAGGTCGTTGGGAAACTCGATATCCGCCTTGTCGATCTCGTCGATCAGCAGCACCACGCGGTCTTCGGCCTCGAAGGCCTGCCACAGCTTGCCCTTGCGGATGTAGTTCGTCACGTCATTGACGCGCGGGTCACCAAGCTGGCTGTCGCGCAGGCGCGAGACGGCGTCATATTCATAAAGCCCCTGCTGCGCGCGGGTGGTGGATTTCACGTGCCATTCCAGGATCGGCGCGCCAAGCGCGGCGGCGACCTGGCGGGCCAGTTCGGTCTTGCCGGTGCCCGGCTCGCCCTTGACCAGCAGCGGGCGTTCCAGCGTCACGGACGCATTCACCGCCACCCGCAGATCATCGGTCGCGACATAGGTTTCGGTCGAGTCAAAGACCATGGGCACCCCCGGACAAGTGAAGACGACAGCACGCGCGGCGGATTCCCCCGGGCACGCGTGCGATGGAAGCTAGCGCCCCCGGGGCGGCGCCGCAAGCCGACTGCCGCTCCGGTGCGGGCCCGCCGCAAGCCCGCTGCGCGCGGCGTGCGCATCGGCGGCCCCGCCCGGCCTGCCGCGCCCGCAATCGGCAGGAAACCGCGTGACAACGCCCCCGGCATCGGCTATTCCCCGCCGCAAGAAGGAAAGGCAATCAGGCAGAATGTTGAAGTCGCGTGAACCAGTTGCAGGCGAGCAGGGGGAAGACCGAATGAAGCCCGAGATTTTCCTGCCGGAGGATTACCGCCCGGCCGAAGACGAGCCGTTCATGAGCGACCGGCAGCTTGAGTATTTCCGGCGCAAATTGCTGGCGTGGAAGGAAGAGATCCTGAACGGCAGCCGCGAGACGCTGGAGGGGCTGGCCAATTCCTCGCGCAACATCCCCGATATCGCCGACCGCGCCAGCGAAGAGACCGATCGCGCGCTGGAATTGCGCACCCGCGACCGGCAGCGCAAGCTGGTGGCCAAGATCGACGCCGCGCTGCGGCGGATCGAGACCGGCGAATTCGGCTATTGCGAGGTGACGGGCGAACCGATCTCGCTCAAGCGGCTGGACGCGCGGCCCATCGCGACCATGACGCTGGAAGCGCAGGAACGCCACGAACGCCGCGAACGCGTGCACCGCGACACCTGAGCCGCACCGGCGGTGGTGCGCGCGTGCTCCCCGCGCCCGCCCGTCTCGCGCGCGTGCAGGCAGGACCCGGACCGGGCATCGAAGCAGCGGCTTCGATGCCTTTTTCGTCGCCCGGGCACAAATGGCACGCCGTAGATGGCGCATGACAGGGGCAGACCAGGCATGACCCAACGCAGCGCAACAATCATCGGCGGCGGGGTGGCAGGGCTGGCGCTGGCGGTGGCGCTGGCGCGGCACTCCGACTGGCGTGTGACGGTGCTGGAGCAGGCCCCGGCGCTGACCGAGGTGGGCGCGGGCCTGCAGATCAGCCCCAATGGCGCGGCGGTGCTGGCAGCGCTGGGTCTGGCGCCGGAACTGGCGGCGGCATCACTGCGCGCCCGCGCGGTGGTGTTGCGGGACGGCCGCCGGGGCGGTCCGGTGCTGCGTATCCCCCTGCCCGCCGACGGCGCCGGGTTCCATCTGGTCCACCGGGCCGACCTCGTCGCCCTGCTGGCCGAGGCCGCGCGCGCTGCGGGCGCCGAATGCCTGCTGGGCGCGCAGGCGCTGGCGCTGGACCCGCACGGTCCGCGCCCGCGCGCGGTGCTGCAGGACGGCCGCACCCTCGATTCGGATCTGCTGGCGGGCGCGGACGGGCTGCACTCATGCCTGCGCGAAACCCTCCTCGGCCCTGCACGCCCCGCCTTCACCGGACAGGTGGCCTGGCGCGCGCTGATCCCCGGCGATCCCGATGACGCGCCCGAGGCGCAGGTCTTCATGGGGCCGGGGCGGCATCTGGTCAGCTACCCGCTGCGCGGCGGGCACTTGCGCAATATCGTCGCGGTGGAAGAGCGCAGCGCCTGGGCCGAAGAGGGCTGGAACATCCGCGACGATGCGGAGCATCTGCGCACGGCCTTTGCCGGTTTCGGCGGCCCGGTGCCCGGATGGCTGGCGCAGGTGCGTGACCCGTGGCTGTGGGGCCTGTTCCGGCACCCGGTGGCGCCCAACTGGTTCCTGGGCCATGGTGTGCTTCTGGGCGATGCGGCGCACCCCACCCTGCCGTTCATGGCCCAAGGCGCCAACATGGCGCTGGAAGATGCCTGGGTGCTGGCCGCGATGCTGTGCCGCCATGCCGATATCCCGCGCGCGCTGGCCGCCTATCAGACCGCCCGCGACGGGCGCGCGCGCCGGATCGTCGCCGCGGCCAATGCCAACGCCCGCAATTATCACCTGCGCGCGCCCCTGCGCCCGCTTGCGCATCTGGCGCTGCGCATCGGCGGGCACATCGCCCCGCGCGCGCCGCTGCGCCGATTCGCCTGGCTGTGGGAGCATGACGTGACCCGCGCCCACCCCCTGCCCTGAACCGCCCGCAGCCCTGACCTTGCGGAGAAGCCCCCGCAAGCGGGGCCTTCACGCCTTTACTGGGTGCCCGCGACCCGCGGGCACGTGGGCGCGCTGCTCCCGGCGCAGCGCAGACTTGCGCGATACAGGCCGATCCGGCATCACCAGACCTACATACCCGTCAGCGAGCGCGCACGATGAAACCCGTCTTCCCATGGCAGACCTACCTGCTCGTCCTGGCGGTCATCGCCTTTGTGGCCCTTTTGCCGGTGATTTCGGTTCTCATTGCCGGGGGCATCGCTACGCTCGGGGGGTGCGAGCTTAATGAAGGCTTTGTGAACCCTTGCGTGTTCTTCGGCGTCGATCTGGGTGGGCTGCTCTACGGAATGGGCGTGATGGGCTGGTTCATGCTGCTCAGCCTGCCCATGGGCGCGCTGGCTGCGGCAGGCTGGGTCGCGGTCTGGATCGGCCATTTCGTCTGGCACCGAGTGCGGCGCTGAGCGCGCGACGCGGCTTTCGATCTGGACAAGCATGTCGGGTTTCTGCTCTTTGAGCGGAACACTGTTCCGGCATCGCGCGGCTTTGCGGAACGGACCCGGAAGGATCGCACCATGCCCGACGCAAACCCGCCGGATCTCTCCCCAAGGGTCGGCGATACCATCCGCAAGACCACCTGCTACATGTGCGCCTGCCGTTGCGGGATCGATGTGCACATGAAGGGCGGCAAGGTCGCCTATATCGAGGGCAACCGCGACCACCCGGTGAACAAGGGCGTGCTGTGTGCCAAGGGTTCGGCAGGGATCATGCAGCACCTGTCGCCCGCCCGCCTGCGCGCGCCCCTGAAGCGCACGGGTCCGCGCGGGTCCGGGGAGTTTCAGGAAATCACCTGGGACGAGGCGCTTGCCCTTGCCACCGACTGGCTGCGCCCCCTGCGCGATACGGCGCCCGAGAAACTGGCCTTCTTCACCGGCCGCGACCAGAGCCAGAGCTTCACCGGATGGTGGGCCCAGGCTTTCGGCACGCCGAACTGGGCGGCGCATGGCGGCTTCTGCTCGGTCAACATGGCGGCGGCGGGCATCTATACCATGGGCGGGTCGTTCTGGGAATTCGGCCAGCCCGACTGGGAGCGCACCCGGCTGTTCCTGCTTTTCGGCGTGGCCGAGGATCATGACAGCAACCCCATCAAGATGGGCCTTGGCAAGCTGAAGGCGCGCGGGGCGCGGGTGATCGGTATCAACCCCATCCGCTCGGGCTACAATGCCATTGCCGATGACTGGGTCGGGATCACTCCGGGCACCGACGGGCTGTTCATCCTGTCGCTGGTGCATGAACTCCTGCGCGCCGGCAAGATCGACCTCGATTACCTCATCCGCTACACCAATGCGCCTTACCTCGTGGACGCCAGCACCGGGCTGTTCCTGCGCGACCCGGCGGGCAAGCCGCAGGTCCGCGACCGCCACACCGGGCAGGCCGTGGCCTGGGACAGTCCCGGCATCGCCCCCGACCTCGCGCACGGGGTCGAACACGACGGGGCCACCCATCTGCCCGTCTTCCGCCATCTGGCCGACCGTTACCTTGCGCCCGACTACGCCCCCGAGGCCGTGGCCGGAAAATGCGGCATCGCCCCCGACCGGATCCGCACCATCGCCGCCGAAATCGCCCGCGTGGCCTTTGAAGAAGAGATCACCATAGACCAGCCCTGGACCGATTTCCGCGGGCAGCGGCATCAGACCATGACCGGCCGCCCCGTCGCCATGCACGCCATGCGCGGTATTTCGGCCCATTCCAACGGCTTCCAGACCTGCCGCGCGCTGCATATGCTGCAAATCCTGATCGGCAGCATCGAGACACCGGGCGGTTTCCGCTTCAAGCC
>JAFIEE010000016.1 GCA_020832705.1 Paracoccaceae bacterium | reverse complement strand
GCCTGCGGGCGTCTGTGGAGCGCCAGCTCGGCCCCGACCCCCCGGCCGCCCTGCCCCCCCCCCCCTCGGCCCCCCTGCAACGGTTCGCCACCCCCGCGGGGCCCGGCCCGGGCCGGGGCGGGCGGGTGGGCGGTCTGCCCCGCGCGGGGGCGGTTCATGCACCCCTGTTCGGCCACCTTGGGCACAAGCTGCCTGCGTGGTCATCGATGCGCGGTCCGGCGGGCATCCGGGCGCGCCGTGAAAAGCGCCCTCGGTCCGGACCCACCGCCCGCCCCTGCACGCCGCCCCGAGAGCGCTTGCCCCTGCCAGCCGCAGGGGCCGCAGCACGCATGGGATGAGGGGCCGCGCCGATCAGCCGTTGCCCTTCAACCCTGCACCGAATCGTAGCGCGTGGCCCCGCGGCGGCGCTCGTCCACCGGTGCGGTCAGCGCCGGGGCGTGATGGGCGCGCTGTTCACAGCCCGCGCGCGGGCAGATGCGGCAGTTGATGCCGATCGGCGTGACCCGGGCATCCCCCAGCGCCACGCCCTCGGCATAGCCGATCTCAGAGGCATTATCGATGGTGCAGCCCATGGCCACGGCCAGCCGGTTGTCCTGTCCGTGACGTTCGAACTGCGGGCGGTCCACGGTGCGGGCAAAGACGAAATAGCGCGAGGCATCCGGCATCTCGACCAGTTGCGGGATGATCCGGCCCGGCGTGCGGAAACTCATGTGCACGTCCAGCCGCGGGCAGGCGCCGCCGTATTCGGCCAACTGGAAATCGGTGGCGTTGAAGCGCTTGGTGACGTTCCCGGCCTTGTCGATGCGCAGGAAGAACATCGGCACGCCCTGCGCCCCGCTGCGTTGCAGCGTGGTGGCGCGGTGGCAGGCCTGTTCGAAGCTGACCCCGAAGCGCGTGGCCAGATGGTCGAAATCATACTTGCTGGCGCGCGCCTCGGCCAGATAGGCGTCATAGGGCATCAGCAGCGCGGCGGCGAAGTAGTTGGCCAGTTCCACCCGGCAGCGCGCGCGCCCCTGCGGACTGTCCGAGCGCACACCGGACAGCAGCTTGTCCAGCGCATCGCTGCATTCGATCAGCCCCAGCACATGGACCAGTTGAAACACCCGGTTGGGATGGTCCAGCGCCTCGGACAGCAGCACCTCGCCGCGGGATTCGTCATGGTGGCGCAAGGTGCGGGGCATTTCGGCCACCGGGGCCAGCCGCACGGCGATCCGGTGGCGCTGCGCCAGACGCGCCTTGAGCACGGCATATATGTCGTCGGTGGACGGCGGCGCGCCCTCCCAGAAACCTTCGGCGGCGTCTTCCAGATCGGGGAAATGGTTGCGGTGACGGCGAAAGAAGTCATGCACCGCCGCCTCGGGCGAGGTGCCCAGCAGCGGCTCGCCCTCACCGGTGCGCAGGGCCACGGCCTGAAGCTGGTCCGTCACCGCCAGATAGGCCCGGTGCAGTTGCGTCAGCGCGGTGAGCAGGCGCGGCGCATGGGCCAGCGCGCCGCGCAGTTCCTGCAGGTCCGGGCGGGCGTTGTCGAAGATCGGGTCCTGCAGCATCCCGCGCAGGTCGGCCAGCCGGGCGCCGGTGTCGTCCTCGGCGATGTCGCGCCAGTCCACGCCATAGGTTTCCAGCAGCCGCAGCAGGATCGAGACCGAGACGCTGCGCTGGTTGTTCTCCAGCAGGTTCACATAGGCCGGGCTGATTCCCAGCGCGCGCGCCATGTCGGCCTGGGTCTGGCCGCGCTCGCGGCGCAGGCGCCGCAGATGCGGGCCGATGAATGTCTTGCGCATGGCGGCATCCTCCCTCCGATTCCGTCCGTGTATTGAATATCATGTATCCCACAGGCTGTGAAGTTCACAACTTTACAGAACTGAAATCCGTAAAACCTCGCATTTACAGCAGAACCCGAATTCCTTTCCCACTTTTCCCCCGGCATGGCACAGACGCCGGGAAAGCGGAGGATCCACCATGAAAACCGGCCTGACCCATCTGTTCATTCCCGGCCCCACCAACATTCCCGAAGACGTGCGCCGCGCGCTTGCCGTGCCGATGCAGGATCATCGCGCGCCCGAATTCGCGGCGCTGCTGTCGCCGATCCTGCGCGACCTGCGCCCGGTCTTCGGCACCACCGAAGGCACCATGGCGCTGTTTCCCGGCTCGGGCACCGGCGCGTGGGAGGCGGCGATTGCCAACACGCTGGAGGCGGGCGACCGGGTGCTGATGGCGCGGCACGGCATGTTCTCGACCCTGTGGGTCGAGATGGCCGAGCGGCTGGGCCTCGAGGTGGATGTGGTGGACGTGCCCTGGGGCGCGCCCTGCCCGGTCGAAACCTTTGCCCGCAAGCTGGCCGAGGACCGCGAAGGGCGCATCCGCGCGGTCTTTGTCACCCAGAACGAGACCGCGACCGGGGTCGCCTCGGACGTGGAAGCGGTGCGGGCCGAAATGGACGCCTGCGGGCACGCGGCGCTGCTGTTCGTGGACGGCGTGTCCTCCATCGCCTCGGTCCCGTTCGAGATGGACGCCTGGCGCGTGGACCTGGCCATTGCGGGCAGCCAGAAGGGCCTGATGTGCCCCGCCGGTCTGGGCGTTCTGGCGCTCAGCCCGCGCGCGCTGGCGCGGGCCGAAAAGGCCACCATGCCGCGCGGCTATTTTCACCTGGGCGACATGGTGAAGGCCCATGCGGCGGGCAGCTTCCCCTACACCCCGCCCGCGCCGCTGCTGCACGGGATGCGCGCCGCGCTGGACCGCCTGGCCGCCGAAGGGCTGGACCAGGTCTTTGCCCGGCATCACCGGCTGGCCAGCGGCGTGCGTGCGGCGGTCGGGGCCTGGGGCCTGCGGACGGTGGCGGAAAGCCCGGCCTGTGCTTCGGACACGGTCACCGCGATCTACACCCCTGACGGGGTCGACGCGCGCGAGGTCATCGCCGTCGCGCGGGACCGGTTCAACTGCTACCTGGGCGCCGGGCTGGGGCCGCTGGCGGGCCGGGCGTTCCGGATCGGCCATCTGGGCGATCTGAACGAGGGCATGTGCCTGAGCGCGCTGGGAGTCGTGGAAATGGCGCTCAACGCAGCGGGGGCGCGTGTGCCCTATGGCGCGGGCGTGGCCGCGGCGCAAGAGACCTATGCCGCGACCTACACCCTGCGTGTCGTCGACAACATCGCCGCCGAGTGACCCCGACCCCGGGGCTGGTCTGCGCGATGCCGCGGAACCGGCCCCCGGGGCGGCATTGGTCCCTGCGCAGGCTGGCAGTTCAGCCCTGTGGCGAATCGGACCGTCAGCGGGCGGCGATGGCTGCAGAGCCATCAGCAGGCGGGCCGGGCCCGAGCGCTCATTCTGCATCCGCGTGATCGCTCCGGAGCGCCAACGCAAGACCCGCCCGCGCGGCCGCGCGGATGCGTCGTTTGCATCTGCAGCATTCGTCCTTGCAGGGGGCGGGCCAGGCGCTATAGAGCAGACGAAGCGCGGGCTGCTGCAGATCCAGCCCGGCGGGCCATGTCGAGTTCGGCTACCTTGCCCGCCGCGCGCAACACCAGACCAGATCAACCAAATTCCGACTTGCAAGGTCAGCACCGGGAATGTATCGCTCGAAACAGAGCGATCATGTCGGCCCGGCTTCACATTGCGACACCGTCAAGATCAAGGCGCCTCCCGGGCAGTCCTTGTGCGGTAGCCTGCGACAAGGCCTTGCAACCATGACGACCCAGCGCGACAAGTTGCGCGAGGATGTGCGGTTCCGCATCCTGCGCCTGCTACAGGACAACCCGGAGATGAGCCAGCGCGAACTGGCCAGTGCGGTGGGGGTCAGCACGGGTGGCATTCATTACGTGCTCAACGCGCTGGTCGAGAAGGGGATCCTGAAGCTCGCGAATTTCACCGCCGCCGAGGACAAGCGCCGCTACGCCTACAAGCTGACGCCGAAGGGAATTGCCGAGAAGGCGCGGCTGACGCGCAAGTTTCTGATCCGCAAGATGGCCGAATATGAGGCGCTGAAGGCCGAGATAGAAGCGGTCCGGGCCGACCTTTCGGAGCGGGAACTTGCCGAGATTCGCACGAAGTTGAAGACGGGAAGCTAGTCGGCATGCGCGACGCCACCCGGACCCTTCAACGTGCGCTGCGTCGCAGAGGCCGGGAGCGGACGAGTGTCCCGATTTCTTCAGGAGTGTTCGAGACATGAAAATTGCGATGATCGGCACGGGCTATGTTGGCCTTGTCTCGGGGGTGTGTTTTTCGGATTTCGGCCATGACGTGGTCTGTGTCGACAAGATGCCCGAAAAGATTGCCATGCTGGAACGGGGCGAGGTGCCGATCTATGAGCCGGGGCTGGACGCCGTAATGGCGCGCAATGTCGATGCCGGCCGGTTGACCTTCAGCACTGACCTGACCTCGGCAGTGGGCGGTGCGGATGCAGTGTTCATCGCGGTCGGCACACCCACCCGGCGCGGGGACGGTCATGCCGACCTGAGTTATGTGATGGCTGCCGCCGAAGAGATTGCGAAGGCCCTGACCCGGTATGCGGTGGTGGTCACGAAATCGACCGTGCCGGTGGGCACCAACCGCAAGGTGGCCGAGGTCATTCGCGCAACACGCCCCGGTGCCGATTTCGACGTGGCCTCCAATCCCGAATTCCTGCGCGAAGGGGCCGCGATCGATGATTTCATGAAGCCCGACCGCGTGGTCGTCGGGGTGGAATCCGACCGTGCGCGGGACATCATGGGCGATATCTACCGCCCGCTCTTTCTGCGTGATTTTCCCATCGTGTATACTGATCTGGAATCGGCCGAGATGATCAAATATGCGGCCAACGCCTTTCTGGCCACCAAGATCAGCTTCATCAATGAAATCGCCGCGCTGTGCGAGCGTGTCGGCGCGGATGTCAAATCCGTGGCCAGGGGCATGGGGCTGGATGGCCGGATCGGAAACAAGTTCCTGCATGCAGGGCCAGGCTATGGCGGGTCGTGCTTTCCAAAGGATACCAGCGCGCTCGCCCGGATCGGACAGGAACATGGTGTGCCCCAGCGGATCACCGAGACGGTGATTGCGGTGAATGATCTGACCAAGCGGCGGATGATCGACAAGGTCGTGGACATCTGTGGGGGCTCGGTCAATGGCAAGACAATTGCCGTGCTGGGTGTCACCTTCAAGCCCGAAACCGATGACATGCGCGAGGCGCCCTCGCTGACCGTGGTGCCTGCGCTGGTGGGCGGCGGGGCAAAGGTGCGCGTGGTCGATCCGCATGGACGTCGGGAAGGCGAGGCGCTTCTGCCGGGGGTGGAGTGGATGGATGATACCTATACAGCCGCAGCGGGCGCCGAATGCCTGCTGATCCTGACCGAGTGGAATCAGTTCCGGGCGCTTGATCTGAAGCGGCTGGCGAAGGCAATGTCGCGCCCGGTGATGGCCGATCTGCGCAACATATATGAGCCTGATGCGGTTCTGGCAGCGGGTTTCGAGGGCTATGCCGCCGTCGGGCGTGCGCAGCCCGATCCGGGACTCGCGATTTCACGGACGGCGGCACAGTGAGGCGGGCCTTCATCACCGGAACCGCCGGGTTCATCGGATTCCATCTGGCCGAACTGCTGCTGCAGGAGGGTTGGGAGATTGCCGGATATGACGGCATGACCGACTATTACGATGTCACGCTCAAGCAGAAGCGCCATGCGCTGCTGCGCCAGCACCAGCGTTTCACGGCGACCGAGGCCATGCTCGAGGATGCCGAGTCGCTGTCCGCAGCCGTGACCGCCGCACGCCCTGACGTGATCGTGCATCTGGCCGCGCAGGCGGGGGTGCGCTACAGTCTCGAAAACCCGCGCGCCTATATCGATGCCAATATCATCGGCACCTTCAATGTCATGGAAGCCGCGCGTGACTGCGAGGTCGGGCATCTGCTCATGGCCTCGACCAGTTCGGTCTATGGCGCGAACACGGACATGCCCTTTGGCGAGACCCAGAAGGCCGACACGCCGCTGACGATCTACGCGGCCACCAAGAAGGCCAACGAGGCGATGGGGCATTCCTATGCCCATATCTACGGCATGCCGACGACGATGTTCCGCTTCTTTACGGTCTATGGCCCCTGGGGGCGCCCGGACATGGCGCTGTTCAAGTTCACGAAGGGCATTCTCGAAGGCACGCCCATCGACATCTACAACAATGGCGAAATGTGGCGCGATTTCACCTATGTCACGGATCTGGTGCGCGGCATTCGCGGGCTGATCGACGCCGTGCCCGGTGGGCCGGAAACGGCGGTCGAGGGCGACAGCCTCAGCCCTGCCGCTCCCTTTCGGGTAGTTAATATCGGCAATTCCGACAAGGTGCGCCTGCTGGATTTCATCGAGGCTATCGAAGAGGAACTGGGGCACAAGGCGATCCGCAACTACATGCCCATGCAGACCGGCGACGTGCCGGCAACCTGGGCCGATGCGTCCCTGCTGCGCCACCTGACCGGCTATAGCCCGCAAACCCGTTTCCGCGAGGGGGTGCGGGCGTTCGTGCGGTGGTATCGTAGCTATGAAAATGATCCAATCATCAGTGAGAATTTGTCATGACACAACGCCTTTTCATCGTTGGCGCACCAAAATGCGGAACCACATCGCTGGCGCGTTGGCTGGCCAGGCATCCGGCGATCCATATGAGCCCGATCAAGGAGCCGCACTTCTTCAACACCGACATGAACAACCGCACGATCACTCGGCAGGCCGATTACGACGCCCTGTTCGCCAACGCGCCGCCCGAGGCGCGCGTCTTGGCCGAGGCCTCGACCTGGTATCTGTATTCTGATGCTGCCGTACCCAACATTCTGCGCGCCTATCCTGATGCCCGGTTCATCGCCATGACCCGTGATCCTGTCGAAATGGCGATCTCGCTCTATTACCACAACCGCTTCAAGCTGCATGAACCCCTTGACACCATCGAGGCCGCGTGGGCCGCGCAGGACCGCCGGGCGCATGGCGAAGATCTGCCGCGCGATTGTGTGGAACCTGAAGTATTGCAGTACCGAAAAGTCTGCACTCTGGAGCCGTTGCTGCAACGGCTTCGCCGGCGTGTTCACCCCGAGCACCTGCTGGTGCTGCGGCTCGAGGACATGCGCGCTGACGCACGAAGCGCATATCTTGGCGTGCTGAAGTTCCTGGGCCTGCCCGATGACGGCCGCACGGATTTCACCGCGCAGAACGAGGCGCGGCGTCCGCGCTCCCTCTTCTTGAGCCGCGCATTCAAGACTGCAGTCAAACTCAAGCGCGCGCTCGGGATCACGCGAAACACGGGGCTGACAAGGATCAACGATCTCAAGCTTGAAAAAAAGGTCGTCTCCAAGAAGCAGCGCGCAGTCATGGAGAAAGCGTTTGAAATCGCCCTGACGAAACAGAGTACCGCTTGAATTTGATCCGCCGCTTCGCCCACGGGAATGCGTCGTGCTTTCTCTCGCCCCGTTCACCCGCAATGGCTCCCATTCGCCAATCAAGCGCACACAATTTCAAGATGCAAATGGAGAACCCTGCGTGAGTCACTCGGGATCCCGGCTTGAGGTGGAAAGTGTGAGCAACCGTTCTCGTGCCTTCACCAGCCGTGTGCTGAAAGGCATGGCCGTGCTCGCCGGAGGCTCGGGCGCGTCAAAGCTGATCGGGTTGGTCAGCCTGCCAGTGATCACCCGGCTGTATACACCGGGAGACATGGGGGCGCTGGCGGTTTTTGCGTCACTTCTGATGCTGCTGGTGCCGACACTTACCTTGCAGTACCACCGTGCGCTACCGGTTCCACGCACCGACGTGGCCGCGGCCAATCTTCTGGCGGTCTGTCTTGCCCTGATCCTGGGGCTTTCAGGGCTGTTATGGCTTGGCCTGCTGGCCGGCGGCGATCCCCTGCTGCGGATCTTGTCAGTGGAGGTTCTGGCGCCGGTATGGTGGCTCTTGCCACTGGGCACCGCAATTCTGTCCTCGGCACTCAGTCTCCAGCTCTGGGCAACGCGGCGGCGGGCCTATCGTATCATGGCCGGCGCCGAAGTCGGCCAGAGCCTTGCCGGCAATGGCGCCAAGATCGGACTTGCCTTTGTGATGGCACCGCCCTTCGGGCTGGTCTTCGGACATATGATCGCCCAGGGGGGCGCGATTGTGTGGCTTCTGGCCAGGTTCTGGAACGAACTCGGGCGTCTGCGCCGCCACGTGAGTGTGTCACGGATGCGTGTCACAGCGCGGCGCCATCGCGGCTTCCCAGTTTACCGCATGCCGTCGCAACTTATCCTGCTGGCCTCGTCCCAGGCGCCGGTGCTGTTTATTGCAGCCATCTATGGCGCGACCACTGCCGGGCTTTTCGGTCTGGCAATGATGGCGCTCTCGATGCCCATGAATCTGATCGGACGCACCATGGGGCAGGCCTTCTTTGGCGAAGCGGCGCATCTGGGTCGCGGCGACCCAGCGGCATTGCGCGGTGCCGTGTTGCGCGTGACGGCGCTGCTGGCAGTCATCGGGGCAGGGATTGCGCTCATGCTGGTACTAGCAGCGCCTCCGCTGTTTCCACTCGTCTTTGGTCCCGCCTGGGCCGAGGCGGGACATTTCGCCGCCACCCTGTCGATCTTTCTTGCCTTCCAGTTCGCTGCCGCGCCTGTGATGAATGTTCTCAGTGTTCTGGGGCGCGAGCAGGTCTACTTCCAACTCAACCTGATACGCCTCGCTCTTGTGGTCGGCGTTTTCGGCGGCACGGTGGTGCTAGAACTGACCGCAGGTCGGTTCGTTTTGCTTTTCAGTCTGGTCATGGGGCTTCATTACCTCATCTGCTACGCTAGGGTGCTTCGTGAACTTCGACTCTCAAATCGGGTCCGATAGAATGTCAGGGCAGCAAGGCACGCTTCTGATCTACCTGCTGTCGCTGTCCGGCGGCGCCGGGCGCAACGCCGTCATCTACGCCAATGCCCTGGCCGACGCCGGGCTCAAGGTGGCGCTGGTATGCGGCACCACAAAGGACGAGGGACTGGAGCAGGCTCTGGACACGCGCGTGTCGCTCCGACTGCTGGGTGCACGGCGCAACCTTCTGGCGCTGCCGGGCTTGATCCGCGCCCTTCGCGCTATCAGGCCCGCGCGCGCACTGGTGATCGGGCCATCGAACATGGCCCCGTTCACGCTGGCCGCAATTGTCGCAGGCTTTACTGGCAAGGTGATGCTACGGGTATCAAACTCGCCCATCGGGATGCAGGCGATCTATTCCCCGCCCAAGCGGATGCTGAAGCGCTGGAGCTTCCGGCGCGCCTTGCGGCGCGCCCACCGGGTAATCGCCCTGACCCGAGACATGGTCGACGAGCTTGCGCAGGTCTGGAGCGTACCGCGCGCGCATATCCATCACATCCCCAACGGCGTCACGCTGCCCGACACGCCGAGCGTGCGCAGCCCGGACGATCCACCGATGCTGCTCTGCGTCGCCCGTCTGGCACCACAGAAAGACCATGAAACGCTGCTTCGGGCCTTCGCGATCCTGCGCCGCAAGCACGATTGCCGGCTGGTGCTGGCTGGTGGGGGGGGCGAACGCGCGCGCCTCGAAGAGCTTGCCCACAACCTCGGCATCGCCGACGACGTGACGTTTCTGGGCCATGTCGCGGATGTCGCTCCGCTTTATCGCAGGGCACGTCTGGTGGTGCTGTCCTCGCGCCACGAAGGCTTCCCTAACGTCCTGATAGAAGCCTTGGCACATGGCTGCCCGCTGGTGGCCACCGACTGCCCCACCGGCCCGGCCGAGGTGATCGACAGCCCCGAGATCGGGTTGCTCGCCCGGGTCGGAGATGCTGAGGATCTGGCAGATAAGCTCGCAACCGCCCTCGATCGGGACTTCGATCCTTCGCGCCTACGCGAGAGAGCCGAGCATTTCTCGTTGCATCGCGCCCAAGCCCGGATATGTGATCTCTTCGAAAGTCTGGACGAGTCTCGCTGAATGCTGGTTCTGCTATACCTTATTAGCTTCGCGATCCTGTCTGCTATCATCCTGTCATTGAGCTTGCGCAACGGCATTCTTCATTATCCAATCTATTTCTTTTCCTACCTTGCAATGTTTCATATTCTCATCCCGTTACTTTTTATGGTTTTTGGTGTCGATTCGTTCCCTGTGACTTCTTTGCGGTCTCAGCTTCCACTTCTGACCACAGAACACTACGTAATCGCACTTATCCTGATCTGGATTGCGGCCATGACCTTTCCATTGGGTTGGGCACTGGGTGGCAGATTGCCACTTATTACCTTGCGGCCCTCGCGCGGGCTGTTGCGCGATCAGCCCGAACGTCAAACTGCGGTGCTGGTTTCTTGGGTGATACTTGCACTCGGCACCTTTGGGTTCTTCTTGTACTTCAACGCCTTTGGAGGCATTTTCAGAGCGTTGGAGGTGGCACGAGAGTTTCGGACCGGCCGCTTCGAGATTTCTAACCCCTTTTCGTTCATGCGCCCGTTCGGTGATTTTACCAAGGTTGCAGTGCTGTTATTTATCGCGCTCTGGCTGGAGCGTCGACGTACCTTACCGGTTGGGATCGGATTTCTCCTGGCGCTATGTCTGAGTTTTCTGATGCTGTTCTTCCAGGGTGGTCGACTACAACTAACACAACATGCAGCGCTCATTCTGATCATCATGACGTCAGCTGGTTATCTATCTGTTGCGCGCGCTGTAGTAATACTCCTGGTAGCGAGTCTCTTGCTGCTCTATGGCTATCAGATTCTGTTTTTCATCTATGGTTTTTTTACCGATGCTGAACTAATAGTGCCAAGAAGTGTGGATCAATCGTCACCACTTGAATTTTTTATTGTCGAACTCTCGTTCCCCAGTATTGGGCTTGCCACCGCCATGAATACCGTGGAGAAGGGTTTGATTGAACTGCGCTATGGGGTTGACATTATCTACGGTATCCTTTCGATTATTCCGACGCGGTTTCTTGATCTAGGATTCGACCGCATAACAGTGCTACATACTGCTGTCGCGAATCCGGGCGGATTAGGAGGTATCCCGGTGGATATGATGGGATACGGGATCTATACCAACTACATATTCGGCCCTGTGCTTTTTGCGTTCCTGGTTGGTTTTTTTACAAGGCTTACCTTCCGATATCTTGATCGCATCACATGGCCGCGTATTCGTTTCGTACTCAAGTTGTATTTCATGCTCTGGTTTGCGCGCTCGCTTGTTTATTTTGATCCGGTAGCATCAATTAATTCTATGTATTTCCTGGTGTTTTGCGCGATTATCATCTACATTTGTTCCAGATGGTCCTTGCGCCGCAATGCTACAGACACAGACGCGCTTGGCAAAAGCGGCGCGAAGGTAACATGACAGGTTTGTCCGGCAGCCGACGCCACACACAGCTTCTACCGCGCCGAAAGTTGCGAGGATGCGGCATTCAGGGTAGCCTGTTATCCATTGGTTTAAGGATCGGAAGATGAGGTTTCTGCAGTACCTGCCCATTCCCGACAGATGTCCCGGTTTGCGCCGACATCAGGCAGCGCTTTGGCCTGATCCGGTCATCAGCGTGCTTCGGTTGCGGTTCTGGCTCCGGCCCTTGCGCAACCCAATACAAAAGCGATTGGCTTTGACGTGAAGCGCGTGCGACCGAATTTCTTCATCCTCGGTGCCCCGAAATGCGGGACGACATCACTTGCCCGCTGGCTTGAGGCACATCCGCAAGTGTTTCTTTCGCCGATGAAAGAGCCACATTTTTTCAGCACTGATCTGGCCAATCGCAATATCACCACCGAGGCCGCCTACTGGCGGCTGTTTGAAGGGGCCGGGCCAGAACATCTGGCTGTAGGCGAGGCTTCAACCTGGTATCTCTTCTCGCATGATGCAGTGCCCAGCATCTTGACGATCATGCCCGAGGCACGTTTCATCATCATGACCCGCAACCCGGTAGACATGGCGCGGTCCCTGCATCACCATAATCTGCGCGTGCTCCACGAGGACGAGCCCGATTTCGCGCGTGCCTGGGCGCTGCAGGCAGAACGCCGCGCCGGGCGGCATATTCCGCCTGACTGCACGGAACCCGCGTTCCTTCAGTATGGCGCTGCGTGTCTATTGGGGGCACAGGTGACCCGGCTGTTGCGCCACGTGCCCGCCGAACGGCTGCTTCATATCCCGCTGGAGGGGCTGAGCGCCCAGCCCGCCCTGCACTACCGTCGCGTACTGGCCTTTCTGGGGGCTGCGGATGACAAAAGGCAGGATTTTCCAAACGAGAACCCCGCGCGCGGCCATCGCAGCAAGCTTCTGCAACGACTTCACCGGAAAGGAGCAAGGCTGCGGCTGTTTCTTGGTTTGCGACGTGGCAGCGGGATAGGTCGGGTGTTGCGCAAGTTGAACGATCGGAAGGTCGACAAAGCGCCGCTGGATCCTACTCTGCGGGCAGATATCGCGGCGTATTTCGCTGCGGATCAAAAAATTCTACAAGAATCATTGGGCAGCCTGACAGATCGGGAAAGCATATCATGATTGCCGTAAGTCAGCGTCTGCACTTGTACTGGTGCCGGAGCCAGGACAACTTGCAAACTGTCGGGGTCGGGAAAGCAAGGTGAGGATCCTGCTCTATCTGCCAGGGGCTGGCGCATTGACTGGCGCCCCCCGAAGGCTGTTGATACTCGCCTCTGGGATACGTGAACTGGGCGCAGTGCCGATCCTGGTGACAGAACCGGATACTGCCCTGATGCAGGCAGCAAATAAGGCCGGAATCGAGACTGCCCCCCTGTCCCTGACTGGCGTTCTGGCAATGCGCGAGAAGGCGCTATTTGGCGGTGGTCTGATCTTCCGGTTGCGGATCGCAAGCGCGCTTGTGGAACATAATTTGCGGTTTTGTCGGGTGGTGCGCAGCGCGCGAGGTGATGTTGTCTGGATGCGCAGCAGCAAAAGCATTGCGTTCGCAGCACCGGGCGCAGTGCTTTCACGCCGTCCGCTGATCTGGGATGTCGGTTACGAACTTCCTTCAAGTGGAGCAGTGCGTCTTTTGCACCGGTTGGGACTGGCACTCGCGCGTTGCGTCGTTTTTCAGCATGATGCGGCCCGCAACCTGTTTGGTAGCAGGCTTGCACAACGCCATGAAGAAAAGTTCCGGATATTGACCCCGGGCATCGATATGGCCGCGCTTCTGGCCGCGCGGGCGCGCGTTTTGACAGAGCCCCGAAAAGCGCAAGATCGGTTCCGCATCCTGCAGGTTGGCACGATAGGTGATCGCAAGAATCAGGCCTTCCTGATCGAGGCACTGCACCATTTGCCGGACCATATGCGCCAGCAGATCGAATTGCGCCTTGTCGGAGGCACGTATAGCTCTTCCTACGAGCGCGCGCTCCAAGACAAGGTGGCGGCGTATGGTCTGACGGATCAGGTGCGCTTTCTGGGCTGGCGCGACGACGTCCATGCCCTCATGCTCGACAGTGACCTTCTGGTTATGCCATCCAAGGACGAGGGCGTGCCCAATGCGGTTCAGGAAGCCATGGCGCTGGGTCTGCCGGTGCTTGGCAGCGATCGTGGCGGTATCCCGGAGGTACTCGATCATGGGAAAACCGGCTGGGTTCTGCCTATTGATGATCCAGCCCGCTGGACCGAGACGATCGGTCGGCTGATCAAAGAGCCGGAAACCCTGGCGCGTGTCGGGGAGAGCGCCAGGGTCCATGCCGAGACCCATTTTGCCAACGACGCCTGGTGTGCTCGTTACCTGCAGGTGTTCGAAGAAGCGCTGGCGTCCCGTAAGGGCCGATGACCAGCTTGATGCGTCCGTTGAGACAGGAGTTACTCATTGTTTAATAACGATCTGCAGTCAGCCCGGATCGCGGTGATCGGGCTTGGATATGTGGGCTTGCCGCTTGCTGTCGAGTTCGGGAAAACCCGGCCGGTCATCGGCTTTGACATCAAGGCGGATCGCATCAGCGCCCTGCAGGACGGTGTCGACAGCACGCGCGAGGTTGATGCCGCCGACCTGCGCTCGGCCAACGGTTTGCGGTTCACCAGTGACCCGGAGGACCTGAGGGGCTGCAACACCTTCATCATCACCGTCCCGACACCGATCAGCGCGGACACGATCCTTGGGCCGACGCCAGCGAGGCAGAGGCGGAATACGGTCTCAAGCTGTTGTCAGAGGTTCCGGCAGGCGCGTATGACGGCATCATCATTGCGGTCGCACATTCCGAATTCCGGGCGCTTTCCGCCGATACGATCCGCGCCTTCGGCAACAGGGAGCATGTGCTCTATGACCTCAAGAGCATACTCGCGCCGTCAGAAGCAGATCTGCGCCTCTGACCGAGCAAACGAAAGCCACCAATGGCACGTATCCTGATCATCGCATCTCTCGCATCCTCGCTGCGTAATTTTCGCGGACCACTGCTGGAAGCCATGCTCGCGCGCGGTCACACAGTCGTTGCTGCGGCACCCGAACTGGAAACGGACACCGAGACACGGGCCTGGCTTGAAGCGCGCGGTGTGGCCTGCCACGCCTACCCTATGGCGCGCAGTGGGCTGTCACCGGTTGGTGATCTGCGCTCTATGCTGGCGCACTATCGCCTGATGCGCCGGGTGCGGCCTGATGTCTGTCTCGGCTACACGATCAAACCCGTGATCTGGGGCGGGCTGGCGGCCTGGATGGCTGGGGTGCCGCAGCGCGTGGCACTGATCACCGGGCTTGGCTATGCCTTCACTGGCGAAGCGCATGGCAAGCGCGCGTTGGTCCGGGGGATCGCGCGCCGCCTCTATACCCTTGCTTTGCGCCGCGCAACTTTGGTGTTCTTTCAGAACCCGGATGACCATACTGATTTCGACCGCTGGGGCATTCTGCCGCCCGAACTGCCGGTGCTAGTTGTCAACGGCTCCGGGGTGGATACATCGACATTCGCGCCCGCACCGCTTCCAGATGCGCCAATGCGGTTTCTGCTGATCGCACGTCTGCTGGGCGACAAGGGAATCCGCGAGTATGTTGCGGCAGCGGCGTCGCTGCGCAGCAAATGGCCGGATGCCGAGTTCCATCTTGTCGGTCCGCTTGACCCCAACCCCGACGGGATAAGCGAGACCGAGGTGCGCGGCTGGCAGGAGGCCGGGCATGTAGTCTGGCAGGGGGCACGGAGTGACGTGCGCCCCGCGCTTGCCGATACTCATGTCTTTGTGCTGCCAAGCAAATATCGCGAGGGCACGCCGCGCACTGTGCTGGAAGCCATGTCGATGGGGCGCCCGGTGATCACCACGGATACGCCGGGCTGTCGTGAGACAGTGGAGGACGGGGTGAACGGCTTTCTGGTCCCTCCGCGGGATGCCGATGCGCTGGCGGCAGCGATGGAGCGTTTCCTGACAAGGCCGGACCTGATCCACCACATGGGGGCCGCGTCGCGCCAGCGCGCGACCGAAAAATACGATGTGCACAAGGTGAACGCCGTCATGATCGGCGCCATGGGCCTGTGATGACCAATGACGGCGCGGGTTCAGGACAGGTCAGGCTCAGAGGCCGCAAGCCCCAGGGCATCCAGCGTGCTTGCACCATCGCGCCCGTTGACGACATGCACCTGTCCGGGGTGACGCACCACCGGCGTTTTCCGGTCGAATACCGCGACCGGAAGACCCGGCAGGTCCGCTTCGGTGATATCGGTGTCGGAAAGATACGATGCGGCGGCATACAGGTGACCATCGCCATCGCACCAGCCTGCAGCCTGAATCGACAAGCCCAAGGCGTGGTTGACGGCGTCGATCATGCCCTCGGGGACGATGATCGTGCGGCGGTTTCGTGTCAGATCGGTCATGAGGTCATCCTCGCATCAAGGAATTGCAGGCCACCTGATATGTCGCTCTCGTTCAGCAAACCCTCGCGCAGGATGCCGCCATGAAACCGCATCGGCAGCGGCAAGGCACCGGTGCCTTGGCTGAACGCGCCAAGGAGTTCGAAATCCGTCCTGGCATTCCCGGCAACAGAGGCCGAGAACCAGCCGCCCGTTGCCCGCCTTGCCTCGATGAAACCGTCTTCCATGCGGACGGCAAAGGCTGACGGCGCTGTGATCGGAAACGGCCCCGGCGTGTCTACCTGCGGGTTGTTGCCGCCATCGTTCTTGACCAAAGTGCCGTTGGAGTTGCGCAAATAGCCCGAGCCACCGGTTCCCAGAACCGATGCTGTAGCGCTTCCGCTCGTGCGCCAGAGGCCGAGGATGGCCGTGGTTGTTCCGGTGTTCGGCATTTCGGCGAAAACCATGCGATCGTCCACGCCGTCGAATTCAAGCCAGGTCAGCCCGCCGGATATGCGCAGAACGGGCCGGGCAGCGCTGATATCCTGAAACAGATGACGCCCGTTCCCGCTCTTGTCGAGCATCCGGCCGACCGGATCTCCATCTGCGGTTGCGGGCAGCGTGCCCGCGGAATCCTGGAAAAGGGTGGACAGGTCCGAGGGATCGAACCAAGCCCCCTGCTCACCGGTCAGAAACAGCCAATCCGGGTGCCAGCCATGCCGCGCCCGATGGGGCGCGGAGGTTACGGACAGGTCAGTTATGACTTTCATGCCAGTACCAGCGCATGGATTCCGCTCGCCGTGGTGCCGGTTGCCCGCACACGACGCACGCCAATGGGCAGGATCGTGAAATCAGCCACCATGAGGCTGCGTGTATCGCCGTTGACAGTGTCAATGCTGAGCGCGCCACCAGTCTCGACATACACACCAAGTGCAATATGCGGCAGGTCGGTCGAATCGCTGGGCGTGACAGGCAAGGCATCGGTGGCGGGGCCGGACAAGGAGCCGGCGCGATTGGCAAAGGGGTTCATGTGCACTCCTGCAGATGCTGCCAGCGCTTGGGTGCGCGGCTGGTTGAATATGCGGTCAATATCGTGCATTCGGGTTGAGAATGACTGAGCTGAGCGTGCGCAGGCTGGAGAGCATTGATGAAAAGAGGGATGGATTTGCTTGGTGCCGTCATCGGTCTGCTTCTGCTTTCCCCTATTCTGTTCGTGGTGGCGATCCTGATCCGGCATCAGATGGGGGCTCCAGTCCTGTTTCGACAGACCCGTCCGGGGTTGCAGGGAAAACCCTTTCAGATGATCAAGTTTCGTACAATGCGCGATGCAGTGGATGCGCAAGGTAAGGTATTGCCAGATGCCGAGCGGCTGACGCGGCTGGGGCGCTTTCTGCGGTCGTCCTCGCTGGATGAGTTGCCAGAGTTGTGGAACGTGCTGAAAGGCGAGATGAGCCTAGTCGGCCCACGCCCGCTCTTGATGGAATATCTGCCTCTTTATTCATCTGAGCAGGCCCGCAGGCACGAAGTGCGTCCGGGCGTGACGGGCTGGGCACAGATCAACGGGCGCAACGCGATATCGTGGGATCAAAAATTCGCGCTGGATGTTTGGTATGTGGACAATCGCAGCCTCTGGTTGGACCTGAAGATCATCTGGCTGACCATCCGCAAGGTCTTCCAGCGCGAGGGGATTTCCGCGGCGGGAGAGGCCACGATGCCCAAATTCACAGGCCCAGAATCATGACCAAGCTGATCGGGGTCTACGGCGCCAGCGGCTGCGGGCGCGGGATCCTGCCGATCATACGTGCGCAATATCCGGACAGGGAGATCGTGTTCATCGATGACGGGCAGTCAGGCGCTATGGTAAACGGTCATGCCGTCATTGATTGGACTAGGTTTCTCGGGCATGACGCAGCCACAATTTCCGCCTGTCTTGCCATTGCCAATGCGCGCATTCGCGAAACGCTTGCGCTGAAATGTGACGCGGCCAATATCCCGCTTATCGAAGCGCGCCACGCCTCTGTCGTGCAGATGGATGACGTTCAGATCGCCGAGGGTGCCTGCCTGTCACCATTCGTGACGCTCACCTCGAATATTCGCATCGGTCGCTGTTTCCACGCCAATCTTTACTCCTATGTCGAGCATGATTGCAGGATCGGCGATTTTGTGACCTTCGCGCCGGGCGTGAAATGCAACGGCAACATCACAATCGGGGACCGCGCCTATATCGGCTCCGGCGCCGTCATACGGCAAGGCCTTACAATTGGCGCGGATGCGGTCATCGGCATGGGCGCTGTCGTCACCCGTGACGTGCCAGCGGGGGCGACCGTGGTGGGAAACCCTGCCAAGCCATTGATCAAGGGATAATCCATGCGCATCTACCTCTCTCGCCCGCATATGTCCGGCCATGAGCAGGCCTGCGTGGCCGAGGCTTTTGCGTCGAATTTCGTGGCCCCGCTCGGGCCCCAGCTTGATGCCTTCGAGGCCACGGTCGCTGACTATCTGGGCGGGGGGGTGCATTGCGTGGGCCTGTCGTCAGGCTCGGCGGCGCTGCATCTGGCATTACGCATTGCCGGAGTGGGACCGGGGGACGAGGTCTGGATTTCCTCGATGACCTTCGCAGGCGGCATTTTTCCTGTAAACTATCTGGGGGCAACACCGCGCTTCTTTGACCTCGACCCCGCAAGCTGGACCATCGACACTGGTATTCTGGCCGAGGAACTGGCTAGGGCCGCGCGCGAAAACCGCCTGCCCAAGGCGATTGTGCCCACCGATCTTTATGGCCAATCCGTTGATCTGGACGCGTTAGAGGCGCTGGCGGATCAATACGGCGTGCGGCTGGTGGTCGATTCCGCCGAAAGCATCGGGGCGCGCTACAGGGCCGAGCGAATGGCCGGAAGCGGCGGAGATGCGGCAATCCTCTCTTTCAACGGCAACAAGATCATCACCACCTCGGGCGGCGGCATGCTGGTCACCAAGCACAAGGACTGGGCCGATCAGGCGCGCTTCCTTGCCACGCAGGCGCGCGATCCCGCACCGCATTATGAACATTCGACCTATGGCTATAACTATCGCCTGTCGAATATCTGCGCGGCCATCGGGTTGGGGCAAATGCAGGTGCTTGACGACCGCGTGGCGCGGCGGCGCGCGATTTTTGCGCGCTACAAGGCGGCCCTGTCGCGTCCGGGCATTACCTTCATGCCCGAACCCGAGGGGCAGTATTCCACACGCTGGCTGACCGCCATCACCATCGACCCCGCGCAGACCGGCACCGACCGCGAAGCCATCCGTCTGGCACTGCTCGACCATCAGATCGAGGCGCGGCCGCTGTGGAAGCCGATGCATATGCAGCCGCTTTATCATGGCGCGCCCTATCACGGGCGCGGTGTGGACGAGGGCCTGTTCGAACAGGGGCTGTGCCTGCCATCGGGCAGCGACATGACCGATGACCAGCAGGCCGAGGTCATTACCCATGTGACCGCGCAACTCGACCGTCGGGCATAGACCCCGAAGCGCGCGCAGCGCCGGCAATGCCGGTGAGGCGGCGCGCTCAGCGTTCGCGGAAAGCGCGGTTGAAATAGTCCATCAGCGGCTGGGTCAGGTACCGGATCGGCGTACGCTCCCCCGTGCGGATAAAGGCATCGACGGGCATGCCGGGGACAATCCGGATCCCTTCGAGGATATCGACCTGATCGGGGGCGATGTCGATTTCGGCGAGGTAATACATCTCGCCGGTCGACTGGCTTTCGAACACATCGGGCGAGACATGCCGGACATAACCTTCGATCGGCGGAACCGTACGCTGGTCGAGAGCCGAGAACTGGAGCGAAACCTCCTGCCCCACGAAGACCTCGTCAACGTGCATGGGGTCGACCCGCGCATGGATCACAAGCGGACGATCCTGTGGCACGATATACATGATCGGCTGTGCAGGCTGGGTGACGGCCATGGGGCCGAACACCTGCTGATCGTAGATCACACCGCCGACCGGAGCGCGGATGTCCAGCCTGCTCAGCCGGTCCAGAACCGCCCGGCGCCGCTCGAGCAACTCGTTTTCGCGGGTTTCCACGTCCCTGATTTCGGTGATTGCCTGCTCGCGCCGTTCGATCTGCATGCGCAGGATTTCCATATCGATCTCGACCACCCGGCCCGCAAGTTCCGCCAATTTCGCTTCCAGTTCGCCCAACCGACCGGCCAGGGCGGCGGCATCACGCCGCATGGCCTGCAGGCGCGGCATTTCGGACAGGCCCCGCTCCACCAGTGATGTCAGCGCGCTCAATTCGGATTCGATGATCTCGATCTGCTGGGCGATGGACTCGTGCTGGGCGCTGACCCCGACGCGCTGCTGTTCGGTCTGGACCTGACGGTTCTGCAATTGTTCGACCTGGCGCAGCATGGTCTCTCGCCGCGCCTCGAACAGATGGACATTACCTTCCCAGGCCTCGGCGACGCGCGGGTCGTCTTCGCGGGCATCGGCAAGAAGGGGTGGCGCGCTCATGGTCTCGGCCCCATCGCGTTCCGCCTCGAGCCGCTTGCGGCGGGATTGCAGGCTGAACAACTCGCCCTCGAGGATCCAGAGTTCGCTGCGCAGAAAGGTGTCGTCCAGCCGCAGCAACATATCACCCTGGGCGACGGTCTGACCTTCGCGCACATGCAGTTCGGAAACGATGCCACCGTCCAGATGCTGGACGATCTGGCGGTTTTCCAGCAACGCCACGCTGCCCGAGGCGGTCACTGCCCCGGCGATATAGGTAAAGGCGGCCCAGTAGCCGAACCCACCCAGCAAGAGCACCAGACCGACAATCCCGACCAGCATGGGCGCCCGGACCGACAGGCCGCTGGAAAAATCACGCGGTGATGCAGTGTCGGCGGCGGTCATGTCTTGCCCCCGGACTGTCTGGCACCGCCGGGCGCGATTGTTCCGACGTTCGGGCGGTTTGGCTGCAATACCTTCGCCAGAACCTCGTCCCGCGGGCCGAAGGCGCGGCTCTGGCCGTCCTCCAGCATCAGCAACACGTCGCATTCGGCAATGGCTGCCGGCCGGTGCGCCATGATGACCACCGCCTTGCCCTCGGACTTCAGCGATCGGATGGCATGATTGAGCGCTGCGGTGCCTTCGGCATCGAGGTTCGAGTTCGGCTCGTCCAGCACCACCACCACCGGGTCGTTGTAGAGCGCGCGCGCCAGCGCGATGCGCTGCATCTGCCCGCCGGAGAGGCGCCCGATTCCATCGGGCAGGAAGGTGTCATAGCCATCTGGGAAACGCAGGATCAAGTCATGGGCGTTGGCGATCTTCGCTGCCTCGACGATCTTGGCCTTGTCGGCATCGTTTTCCATCCGGGCAATATTCTGTGCCACGGTCCCTTCCAGCAACGCGACCGTCTGGGGCACATAACCCAGATACTTGCCCAGCGTGTCCGGCGGGTACTGGTCAAGCGTTGCGCCATCCAGACGCAACGTCCCGCTGACCGGCTGGATCAGTCCGGTCAGCACCCGCGCCAGCGTGCTCTTGCCTGACCCGCTGACCCCGATGACGCCCATCGCCTGCCCCGGCGACACCTCGAAGGAGATGCCGCGCAGCAGGGGCTTGCTTTCACTTGGCGCCACAACCGTGATCTGATCAGCCTGCAGCCGGGCTTTCGGGCGCGGCAGGGGCGTGCGCTCGGCCTCGGGGCGCACCTGGGACAACAATTCGCCCAGACCCTTCCAGCCGCGCTGCGCTGCCTGCACCAACGGCCACTGGCCGATCCCCTGTTCAATCGGCGCCAACGCGCGACCCAGCAGGATTGAGCCCGCGATCATCGCGCCCGGGGTAAGCTGGTTCAGCAACACGAGATAGGCACCCAGCCCCAGCATGGCCGATTGCAGAAACAGCCGCAGCGCCTTGGTCGCGGTGGTGAAGATCCCGGTCCGGTCGCTGGCCGAAACGGTCCTGTCCAGGGCATCGCTGCGCATCTTCTGCCATATCGCGCGCACTTCGGCGCCCATGCCCATGCTCTGGATGGTTTCGGCCTGCTGTTGCAACCGCTCGGCGAAACGGTCGGCACGGTGCGCGCTGGCCTGCGCCTGCCCCACCGGCTGGCGCGTGACAAACTGGTGCACCAGCGTCAGCAGGATCAAAAGCGTGCCCCCCACCAGCGCCAGGATTCCAAGCCACGGGTGCAGCATGAAGATCACCACCACGAAAAGCGGTGTCCACGGGATATCGAAGAACGTCATCGGCGCGGGCGACGTAAAAAGCCGCTGGACGGATTCAAGATGCCGCAACCCGGTGGCGCCGCCCGGCGCATCGCGCGCCACGGCCTGCCGCATCGAGGCACTGAAGGTTCGCGCGTCGAGCATGGCCTGGAACCGCGCACCGGCCCGCGCGATCACCCGCCCGCGCGCGTAGTCGAAGACCCCCATCATGCCGAACAGGAACGCCACGAGCACCGTCAGCGCTGTCAGCGTTTCCACCGACCGGCTGCCCAGCACCCGGTCATAGACCTGCAGCATGTAGATCGGGCCGGTCAGCATCAGCAGATTGACGAATATGCTGAAGATGAAGACCGACAGGAACAGATGCGCGCTCTGGTTGCGTGCCCTGCGAAGTTCAACTGCTCCCGCATCAGTAAGCATGCGGTCCCCGGCTACCAAGTTTGAGTTAAACACAACTAACGGCCCGGAGCATATTGCTCCGAGCCGCCTTAACGAATTTTAGGTCACAGAATAAAGTCTGAGTCAGTTAGCACATCGACGTTTCGTACGAGAATACGGAAATCCTCTACCCCATCTCCGTTCACATCACCTCGCAACAGGCTGTTACCCGTACTTGTTTCAGTGTAGCGAAGCTCTGGTGCGTTTGAGGCGCTGAAGTCGCTCGTCCCGATAAAGGTAAATTCACCGGGCCCAAGCAGTTCGCTGAAATCGAACTTGTCCCCGTCCGGACCCGGACCCGATTCGAACCCGAATACTCGATCAATGCCACCTGTTGCCGAGGAGCCTATATCGGAAACACTGAGGAACTGGAAAACGTCTTCCCCGGAGCCCGAGAACATTCGGGTCTCTCCAGCGCCACTTACCAAGACATTGTCGCCCGCGATTCCCCAAAGCAAGTCCAACTCGCCGGCGCCGACCCCACCAGCGACAATGGTATCGTTTCCGGCGCCACCACGGAGTTCGTTTGCTTGACTGTTCCCTCTGATCGTATTTCCACCGTTCCCACCGATGACGTTCTGAATATTCTCCAGGCTGTCTTCGCGCGGGAGCGCTACGAAGGTCGTTGTGCCTGCCGCCAGATCGATCGTCAGGAAACTGGTCGTGACCGAGGCGTAGCTTACCGTGTTCACGCCACCGCCCCCATCGATCTCGTTGCTGCCGGTTCCGCTGAAGAAGAAGTCGTTTCCATCTCCCCCGATCAGCCTGTCGCCTCCGCCACTGTTGGGGAAGATGTTGTTCCCACCAAAACCTTCAAAGAAATCGGCTCTGCCTGTTGCATAGGTGGTAAAGTTGTCATTCTGATTGGTGCCGTGCAACTTAATACCTGGGCTGCCCGAAGTCAGGGTGTTGCCCGACAGATTGACCAGCCCGCTGGGCAGCGGTCCAAAGGCGTCTGGCAAGGCGCCAAAACCCGGCCCGGTGATGAAGATCGAGTCGTTGTTGGGCGCAGCGGCGGTGATGGTGTTGCCCGTCACCTGCAGGCCCGTGTCGACCTGAGACCCGTCGCCGGTGACGATGCCGATGATCCCCTGCACCAGCGTGTTGCCGGTGATGGCGACATTGTCCGTGCCATCCGCTTCGATTGCCGGATTGTCCAGCGAACCCGAGCCGATGGCGCCGGCGCGGTCCACAAGGTTGCCCTCGATTGTCGCCCCATCGCCCGAGATCCGGATCGCATTCGGAACACTGGTCGAGGTTTCCCCCATCTCGAACACGTTGTTGCGCACCTCGGCGCCGGCTCCCTCAAGCGACAGGACACCCTGACCACCCGTGGCCCCGGATTCGTCCATGTCGAAGTAGAGCCCGTCGATCACAACACCATCCGCTATGACCGTGATGCGCCCTTCGATCACCGACTCGTCGTCGCGGCTGGTGGCAGTCCCGGCCACCCCGGCATTGGCGCCAAGGATCGTGACCGACTTGTCCACCGTCACGGGCTCGGCGAAGGTGCCGTCGGTGATCTCGATGGTGTCACCGTTCGCGGCGGCATCGATGGCGGCCTGGATCGACATGCCGTCCAGCACCACATAGGTCGCCGGATCAACATTCGGGTCCGCGCCGTCGATGCGGATCACTTCCACACCGTTCAGCCGGTTCTCATCGGCCATGGTCTGGATGTCGCCGATCGCCGTCCCGTCGGCAAAGACCACGGTATCAAGGCCCGCGCCGGCATTCACCGTGTCATCGGTGGTGGCGAAGAAGGTCTCTGCCCCCGCGCCGCCGTTGAAGGTGTTGACCCCGCCGCCACCGATGAAGGTGGTGGCGTTGGCAGTGGGGTTGACGAAGACATCATTGCCCGAGGTGCCGGTGATCTCCTGGCCCGAACCGAGGGCGTAGATCGTCACCGGCGCCGTTGCTCCACCGAAGGTGTTGGCACCGACGAAGGCCCCCACATCCGTGGCGCCCGGTGCAGACACCCCGATCCCGATATGCTCGAAATCGCTGTTGGCGAAGTCGTTGCCGCTGATGTCTGCGGCATCCGGGCCGTCATCCGAAAGCCCGACATTGTTGCCGTCGAAGCTGTTGCCGGTGACCTCGGCCCCGGCGGCGCCGGGGTTCAGGAACACACCCGTGGCGAAGCCCGAGAAGCTGCTGTCCTCGACCGTCAGGCCGTCACCGCCGCTCATTTCGGTGATGATGCCGCGATGCTCATTGAAGCCGCCCGAGGCGTCGCGCTCGAACACCGTGTTGCGCACGGTCAGATCAGACCCACCGACATAGAGGTTGGTATTCTGGCCCAGAACCGTGCCGCCCTCGGTCAGTTGCAGACCGTCCAGCACCACGTCATCGGCCGTCACCCGCACCCAGCCGTCGATCACGCTTTCAGGGTCGCGCGCACCGCCAGCATCGTTGCCTTCATTGGCGCCGACGATAGTGACCGACTTGTTGACGGTGACATGCTCGGCATAGGTGCCTTCGGACACCACGATGGTGTCGCCGCCCTCCGCGGCATCCACCGCGTCCTGAATGGACTGGAACGCGCCCGGACCCACCAGATGCACGGTTTCCCCGGCAAAGTTCAGGGTGCCGATCCCGTCAAAGGTGATGGTCGTGCCGTTGGCCTCGGCCGTGAAGATACCTCCGCTGCCGAAATCCTGGCCAAACACCCCATCTCCAGCCACGTGCGTGATGGTCAGGTCATCGAATGTCAGCGCCGGGTCGTTGAAGATCACATCCGCTTCAATATCAATGACGGTTGCGGAGAAATACAGCACCTCCGTCCCCACATTCCCGACATTGTCGAAGCTGTTCAAGGCTTGATCGAAGAACACCTTTGCCCCGCCCTCGGGCGAACTGTTCGACAGGAAAGCAAAGGCGAGGTCCTTGAAGTCATTGTCATCGATGTTGACATCCACCCCCGGCGCAATCTGCACCGGCCCGCTGAACATCACACCGCCCAAGGACGCCGCAGGCTCGCCCGTGACGCTGTCAAGTATCCCGGTAATCTCGTTTCCGGTGATCGACATGGTGCCGGTCACATTGGCATTGTCACCAACCTGAACCGCGCGCCCGTCGGCGAAGTCCCGGAAGATGTTGTCTGCAATAGTGATGTCACCATAGCTGGTTCCGTTGGACCCACCCGAGGCCATGACAATCCCACGGTCGAAGTCGAAGAACTCGTTGTTGGTGATGGTCCAGTTCGTCCGGATGGCGTCGGCACCGTCAGCGACGATCACATTCCCCGAATAGTCGCCCTGGCCCGAGATGCCGCCCGCCAGGTTGTTGGTATAGGTCAGGCCGGACGCTTTCTGATACAGATGCGCGGTGATCACGCTGTTGGTCAGCGTGGTATCCTCGGCCCTGATCTCGATGGCGTTGACCACATTGTCAGGCGACAGCTTGAAGCCGTCGAATGTGGTGCCTGCGGCGCCTGCCTGGATGGAGATGCCGCCGCCGATGATCTCGGCTTCGTCTTCACGGTTGTCGTCATCATTCCCGGCCAGGGCAGCGTTGGGGCCGACAAAGGTCAGCGGCTTATCGACGGTCAGCGCCTCGTCAAAGGTGCCTTCACCGACATTGATGGTGTCGCCCGGCTCGGCGGCGTCGATGGCGGCCTGGATCGACATGCCGTCAACCACCAGGAACTCGCCATCAGGCTGCTTGATCACGCCGCGCGCGGCAAAGGCACCTTCCGTGGCGAAGTCCACGGCCTCGGCCTCGCTGCCGAAGAACCAGGTGTATTCGGAAGCCTGGTCATTCGTGATCTCCCAGACGTCATCGAAGGGGAAGGTGACATCCGACACCGTGAAGCCCGCGCCATCTGCCTCCTGAGCATAGATCGCCACCTGCTCCTGCACGTCGAAGCTGCCATTGAACGTGATGTTCTGGTTGTTTCCCTCAACACCAGGCCCGCCGAAGCCTGCGAACAGCGCCACGCCGCCCCAGGCGTTCAGCCCGTCGGTGGCGATGTCGGTCAGGGTCACACCATCGCTGTTGGAGATGGCAAAGCCCACGCCTCCGGTCGGATCACCGGTGGCAACGGATGCACCATTCGCCGTGACATTGGTCAGGGTCGCGTTGGTGACGCCGTTCAGGTCGACCTCGCTGCGGCCCGAGCCCTGCACGGTGACGTTGGTCACGCTGGCGCCGTCCATGCCCGAAAGCTTCAGGCCAAAGGCGTTGGGGGTCGCATTCGCGGGGCCGTAGAGGGTGAAATCGGCGAAGGAAATGCCATCGGCCGCCCCACCCTGCGCCGAGATGCCGTAGCCGGTGGAGGCGCTGGCGTCGATGATCGTGACGCCCTCGCCCTGACCGACGAAGGTCACGGACGTGTTGACATTGATCTGGCTGGACACCGTGAAGGTGCCTTCGCCCAGCAACACCGTGTCGCCGCCATTGGCCGCATCCACCGCCGTCTGGATGTCGGTGAAGATCTGCAAGCTGCCATCGACGCCGTCGATCACCATGATCTCGTCCGCACCCAGCGCCTCGTCAGCAGTCTGGATGTTGTCCGAGATGGCGTCGAGCAACCCGCCGATCAGGCCCTGGTTGTCCTGCGGGGACCCATAGGCGCCATCGCCCGCCGCCGACGAAAGGATCGCCGCGAAGGTCGGATCAACCACTGCATCCGTAGCGATCAGGTCGATCAGCTCGACCGTCTTGCCGCTGGCGAAGTTCAGCTTGAAGGAATAGAACTCCTTGCCCAGGAACACGTCGCTGTAGGCGGTCATGTTCGTGGCCACCTCGAAGCTCGCCACCTGGGTCTGAAGCGCCGCCTGCGTGGCCACGTCCAGAATCTGCAGAGTGTCGCCACGGCCCGCAGTGGTGCCCAGGGTGAAGCCGTAGATCTTGGTGACATCAGCCGCATCAGCACCCGAACCCACCGAGACCTGCACCGTGTCGCTGCCGAACTCCTCGGCCGGGGCGCCGCCCACGAACAGGTCCTCATTGGCGCCTTCGGCATCGGACTTGTTCTTGAGCACGAAATAATCCGTTGCTCCCAGATCATCCGGCCCGCCGAGGATGAAATCCCCATTGCCGTCAACGGTATAGATCTGGCCCAGGACCACGGTATCCGCACCACCGCGCCCGGCGATCACGTCATCGCCAGAGCCGCCGATCAGAGTATCATCGCCCGCGCCGCCAAGCAGCACATCATCGCCATCGCCACCATCGGCGATCAGGCTGCCGGTGCCGGTCACATCGAACAGGTCGTCCTCACCCGCGCCTTCAACCCGGACTTCGCCCGCGATGGTCACGCTGGAGCCGAATTCCTGCATGCCGCCCGGTCCGTAAATGAACCCAAGCCCGGGAACCTCGGTCCCAGCCAGATCGAACGGATCACCGCCCACCGACACCACGCCGCCGTCAACGGTGTTGCCGGTAAAGGTCACATCCTCAAAAGTGACCGGGCCATTCGGGTTGCCCTCATGCTGGTTGCTCAGCCACAGCGCAACATCCGAGGCATCGATGGTGTTGTCGGTGATGGTGACGTCCTTCATCGTCACATCGTCCACAGAGGGACCGGCAAACCCGTTGTTCAGCACCACACCACCGCTTACACCCGTCAGAGTGTTCTCGGTGATCTGCACATTCTCCATGTCCCGCTGGCTCTGACCACGGATACCGATCAGCGCGTCGTTGATGGTGTTGCCATTGATCACCAGATCCTTGGCCTCACGGTCGGTCATGCTGATCTGGATGCCCCAGAAGCTACCAGTGTTGGTCTGGAACTCGACGGTGTTGCCATGAACATAACCGTCCTGGATGCCGTCCAGACCGATCCCCCGGTGCCCTACATTGTTCCCATCGGCGTGGCGGATCTCGTTGTCTTGCAGATCAAGCCCGGTGATGTTGAACAGCGAGATGCCGGTCGCGTCATTGCCTATGAGGTTGTCGATAAAGTTGCCGCTGACCGTCCAGTTTTCGCTGCCGATTCCACCGCCCTGGCCAAAGCCCCAGAGGATCGGTTGCGCGGTCTGGCCCAGGAAAACCGAATTGACGATTGAGATGTCACTGTGTGCACTCGCGCCATCGCCACGAACACCGCTGCCCATCTGAGCCATGCCGAGAATCGTCAGGCCGTCGATACCCGCCCCATCCGACTCGATGATGAACTGGCCTTCCAGTACCGTTTCGTCAGGCCGTGGACCCAAGGTTGCCTGGATGCCTGCGTTGTTGCCCTTGATCGTGACAGCCTGGTTCAGGGTAACCGTTTCTATGAAGTAGCCGTCCGAGACGACGATCTCGTCACCCCCGCTCGCGCCGTCCACGGCTGCCTGAATGGTGGTGAAGACATTGCCGGTGCTGTCGATATAGGCGGTGCCGGTGGCGAAGGTGTTGTCGGCCACCAATTGCGCGCCGTCATAGGCCGCATTCGGGTCGGCAATCGCCTGCAGGCCGTCAGCCTCGAACGAGTTGCCTTCAACGTCGTTGCCCGCGCCCCACAGCTCCAGCGAGGTGTAGCTCGACTCGCCCGCGAAGGTGTTGTTGGCCACGGTCCCACCCGTGGATTCCAGCCCCACCAGCAACCCGGCGCCGGGGGCGCCGGTGACAGTGTTGCCGGTGAAATTCACGTTCTCGGAGTCCACTTCAAGGCTTGTCTGGCCGTTGACATAGACGACCGACTGCGGCCCCGCCCCGGTGAAGCTGTTGTTGTCGATGAACGAGTTGCTCAGCCCCGCGCCACCCGAGCCACCGCTGAGGAAGGCATGGGTGGCATCGCCCGAAACGGTGTTGTTGATGATGGTCAGATTGCTGTTGCTGCCCACCGCGTTGATCCCGGCGAGGTTGCCCGCGATGGATTCGATGGTGAACCCGTCCAGCGTAACATCCAACACGCCTTCGGCAATCTGCACCGCGCCGGTCTGGTTGGTGCCGTTGCCGACGATGGTGGCACCGCCGCCGCCCTCATCGACCGACAGCAGCGTCACGCCCTTGTCCACGACGACCTGATCATAGGTGCCGTCATGCACCTTGATGGTGTCGCCAGCCTCGGCCGCGGCCATGGCCGGGGCGATCTGCATGCCGTTGAAGACCAGGAACTCGTCGTTCTCGAAGTCGTAGATGACACTGTTGGCGCCATCGCTGACCGCCTCGGCCTGGGCATCGGCCTGATTGGTGAACAGATGCACCTGCCCGTTGGCGATCACGCCGAATTCGCCGGTGAAGTCATTGGCAGCGCGCACGGCAAAGATCAGGTCCGTGTTGCCCAGCAGTGTGTCCGCAGGCTCCACCCCGTCGGTGACCCTGACGGCGAACTGGGCCGAGAACGGCTTGTCGCCGCCCACGGTGTTGCCGCTGACCGTCACATCGGGGTCCAGCGTGCTGTCCAGCAGGCGGATGCCGGTGTCCTGATAGTCCGAGATGTCGTTGCCCGTGATCGACAGGTCACCATAGCCGCTCCACGCGACAATGCCGCCGAAGGTGCCGCTGATGTCATTGTTGTCGATGGTGGCGGTGCCATTGAACACGAAAATGCCATCGGCATTGGCCGTGGACACCTCGATCTTGTTGCCCGAAACGGTGATGACATCGCCTGCGTCGCCGTTGACCCAGACACCGGAGACACCGCGCGCATCCTCCAGCGCGTCATAGCCCGCGCCCGCCGTAACCAGGTTCGACGAGAACTCGACCCCATCGCCCCCCAACTGCACGAAGCCCGAGCCAGCAAAGCCTGGACCAGCGCCGAATGCCTCCACAACGCTGTTCTGCACGGTCACATCGTCAGCATCGACCACCAGGTTGATGCCATTCCAGCCGTCGAAGTTGGTTCCGTTCGCCGTCGTGGCACTGTCGGGCTTGCTGAAGGCAAAGCCGTCGATGCTCGCGCCCGCGGCCGTGACCGTCACGTTGCCCTTGATGGTCGATTCCGCGCCGCGCCCAGCGTCGCCGGCCGTGCCGTTATTCGCACCGAGCAGCGTGACATCCTTGTTGACGTCGACGTCTTCTTCATAGTCCCCGGCAGCGACAAGGATCGTCGCACCCGGGTTGGCAGCGTCGATGGCGTCCTGGATCGAATCGCCGTCGTTGACGACGATGATGCTCTGGCCGTCGTTGAAGGTCAGCGTGCTGATATTGGTCAGCGTGTTGGTGCCGAACTGCTGGGTGCCGCCGGTGTGGTCGACGATCACATTCGCACCCTGCAGCGAGATATCGAACTCGTCGAACGCCGCAGCAAAGAAGGCGAAGTCATTGCCCGCGCCGCCGTCAATCACGTTGTCATCCGCACCGATGACGAAGAAGTCGTCACCCCCGGTGCCGACGATGTTCTGCACATTGGTCAGGCTGTCGCTGTCCACGCCCGAGCCGAACACCGTGCCGCTGAGCAGGTTCACGAAGATCGTGCCGGACACCATGCTGGCGTCATAGGTGTTGACGCCACCGACACCGTTGTAGGTGTCATTACCGGCCGAGGCGAAGAATACATTGTCGCCCGCGCTGCCGACGATGTTGTCGGCGCCCGACCCGCCGATGACGTTGCTGATGCCCACCAGCGTGTCGAACCCGAACTGGCTGCTGAAGGCAAAGCCCGCGCCCAGATCGACATTCAGGCTGACCGTCGCGGCCGAGGCGTCGTAGGTGTCGGACCCGCCATTGCCGAAGATGATGTCGTTGCCACCCGAGGCGATGAAGGTGTCGTCGTTGATCGTGCCCTGTTTCACGTCATTGCCGGACGTGCCGGTGATGGGAAGCCCGTTGGCTGCCTGAACCTGCGAAAGGTCGTAGCTGCCGGTGCCATCAAGAAAAGCGGGTCCGTCAGCGTCGAAACTGTTGCCCGTGATGACGATGCCCGTCCCGAAGACCTCCAGCTGCGCGTAGGTTGCCGTGCCCACAAAGGTGTTGCCGGTGATCTCGCCCCCCGAGGACTCGATGCCGAACAGCAGCCCGCCCGACGGCGCGCCCGAGAATGTGTTGCCGATGAAATCGTTACCTGTCGCGTTGGCGCCAGCAATGCTGGCCGGACCGTTGATGTAGACGACGGATGAAGTTCCCGGGGTCGTGCCCTCACCGTTGAAAGTGTTGTTGGTGAAGGACGAATCGGTAAGCCCAACAAGACCCGCCACTCCGGAAAGGAAGGCATGGCCATGGGCGCCACCGTCGATCTGGTTGTTGGTCAGAGTGAGGTTGCTGTTGTCGCCGAGCGCATAAAACGCCGCGAGGTCCCCAGCGCTGGCATTGATGCCAAGGCCATTAACGGTAACGTCATTGACGCCTGCCGCGATGATGATCGCGGCCTGGTTTGCCAAGCCCGGACCGTTGATCAGCACCCCACCGGGGTTCTCGGCCGTCAGCGTCAGCGGCTTGTCGATCGTCACATTGGAATAGGTGCCGTCAGCGATCTGGATCGTATCGCCATCGCTTGCCGCACCGACCGCCTGCTGGATGGTGGTCCACGGATCGCCAATCGACCCGTTGCTCATGCCGCCCGTGTAACCCGCGTCCACATAAATCGTCGTCATCGCACCATCTCCCGGCTTGCGCAAAATTTATTCGAATTTAACTAATGACGAGCATTTTTCTCAAGTCAATGTCTTGACAGGCAGGCCGTTGCTAGGGAAGGCGATTCGCGCCCTCTGGCCGGCGCGATGCCAGGTCATCCAGCCTGTGCGGACCGAAAACCGGCAAAGGCTGTCAATTTGCGAAAAAACCTTTAATTAGCTGTTTTATATAGATTTTTCGAAAGCGCTTCGGGTGGCGCGCGCCCTCGGCAGTGCTTTACCTTACGGAATTTGCCGAGAAAATCGAAACGGATTCACGATAATGGTGTGCGAATTAGAAATTGCAACCAAAGGTTGCCTTTCTTCGTTAATGTCGCGCATGTCGCGCGAGCCGCCGAAAAACAGATGCACTCGTGGCATGCAAATGTCTGGCCCGCGAACGCAAAGGAAACGTCGGCACGCTGACAAGTCAAATGCTTGGCCGGAATTCATCTTTCGCTCGTGCAGGAGCGGTGCTACCATGCATGCCTGACTGACCCGCGCGTATACACGCGCATGCACGGGGCTTGACGCCTGCCCGGGGCGCCCTCAACCTTGGCAACCTGGAAGGTTCCGGCCTGAGTCGGCACGAAAGCGAGGCCCTTCGTCACGGCACTGTTTCACCATTGCTCGAAACACCGTACACAGGCATATGTTGCGCAGCATGCGCCCGGTCATTCCGCCGGGCCGTTCAGGGGGGGTGCCCTGCACACCACAACGAGGTTTCAAGGCGACAAGGCAGCTGACCCGCCGGAACTGTTGGCGTCAGGAGCGAGTTGCATTGCGGGATGCCTCCTGTGGTTGTATGAAGGGGTGAGCTACCTTATCGCAGTTGATTAGAGGGGCGGCGATTCATGCAGACGGACTTGATCGGCGGACTGCTTCGACTGACACGGGTTCAGAAGCGACTGATCCAGATCGCGACCGATGCCGTGCTTGTTACCATCTGCTTCATCGGCGCCATGTGGCTGCGGCTCGAACATGTGGATTTCGCCGCGAACCCGGATGTCTGGCTGGCTTTCCTGCCTGTCTTGCCGGTTGCGATCCTGGCCTTCTGGCATATTGGCCTCTATCGATCCATCCTGAGGTTCATCACCGCACAGGCTTTCATTGCCATCGGCGCGGGGGTTCTGGCCGCATCTGCCGTGCTGTTCCTGGCGTCCCAGCTTCTTGCCGCGCCGATCCCGCGATCGGTTCCCGGCATATTCGCGATCCTGCTTTTCGGTGCGATCGGAGGGGTCCGGTTCCTGATGCGCAGTCTCATTCGCGAGCCCGGCGCCGACAAGCGGCAGCCTGTCATCATCTATGGCGCTGGCGAGGCCGGCCGTCAGCTTCAGAGTGCCCTGCTGCATGGCCGCGAATACAGGGCGGTCGCGTTCGTCGACGACGATCCCGCGTTGCAGGGGTCACTGATCGGGGGGCGTTGCGTTCATGCACCGTCAGCGCTGCCCAAGCTCATCGAAGACCACCCGAAGGCGCCGGTCCTGCTGGCCTTGCCCAGCGTCAGCCGCTCGCGCCGACGCGAAATCGTCGCCGGTCTTGAACAGCTTGGCGCCGAAATCCGCACGATACCGGGCATGGCGGATATCGTGTCCGGGCGCGCCTCCTTCAGCGATCTGCGGCGCGTGACGCCCGAGGAACTGCTGGGGCGCGATCCGATCCCGCCGAGCCTCGACCTGATGGGGCAGAACATCACCGGAAAGGTCGTGCTGGTCTCGGGCGCCGGCGGGTCCATCGGCAGCGAGCTGTGCCGCCAGATCATCCATCACGATCCCGCTGCCCTGATCCTGCTCGAGGTCTCGGAATTCGCCCTCTACTCGATCGCGCTCGAATTGCGCGAAACGATCGCGTCGCAAAAGCGGTCATTGCGCCTGGAGCCGGTTCTGGGATCGGTCCAGAACCCGGGGCGCGTGCGCGCGATCCTGCGGTCTTTCGGCGTGCAGACCGTCTATCACGCGGCCGCCTACAAGCACGTGGCCGTCGTCGAGGAGAACGTGGTCGAGGGCATTCGGAACAACGTCTTCGGCACCAGGGTCATGGCCGATGCCGCAGCCGAGCTGGGCGTCGAGAACTTCATTCTGATTTCCACGGACAAGGCGGTGCGACCGACCAATTTCATGGGAGCATCCAAGCGCATCGCAGAACTGGTCTGCCAGGCAAGGGCGCAGGACCCCGGGCCAACAACCTTCTCGATGGTGCGCTTCGGCAACGTCCTGGGGTCATCGGGCTCGGTCATTCCGCGCTTCCGGGCCCAGATCGAACAGGGCGGCCCCGTGACCGTCACCCATCCCGAGATCACCCGCTATTTCATGACCATCCCCGAGGCTGCGCAACTGGTGATTCAGGCCGGCGCCATGGCGAAAGGCGGTGATGTCTTCGTTCTCGACATGGGCGCGCCGGTGAAGATCCTCGATCTCGCACACAGCATGATCCGGCTGCACGGGCTGAAGCCGTACATGATGGACAAGACCGACAGCCAGGACAAGGCGCGCGGGGATATCGGCATCCAGATCATCGGCCTGAACAAGGGCGACAAGCTCTACGAGGAGTTGCTGGTCGGGAACGATCCGACAGGCACGAACCACCCGCGCATCATGACGGCCACCGAGCTCTCCCTGAAATCCGGTGAACTCGCGCGCATTCTCGACCGTCTTCAAGGCGCCTGCAGTGCTTTCGATCTGCCCTCCATCCGCGACACATTCCTTGACGCCCCGCTCGACTACCAACCCAATGACAACGAGTTGCACGACCTGATATGGAACGCTGCGCGCCGGAGAGCGACTACGCCGGTTCCGATCCTGAGAGCCGTCGATACCGCCAGCTGAGAGCGAAACCCGCTACGACCGGCAGGATTCGAGCGCGGACTCCCTGCGACCAGATGCGCATTCATCGGAGCAAGCCCGCCCATGCCGATGGCGTGTGGTTCATCGTGGCGGGATCATGGGTATTCGCTGGTGATCTGCCGCTTCGCCGCGATGGTTTCGAAGATGCGGGGCCCCGGCCAGACGTACCGGACCGTCCCTGCGGACTGCAGGACGATCGCGCCGGCACGCCGCGCGGGCGGATGATGCCGCTCTCGTCTCGGCGGTCCGGGCCGGTCCCGGGGGCGCGGACCCGCGCGTGACGCAGAAGCGCCTTCGTGGCGGCGTGGGGGCCCCCCCCCCCCGCGCCTGCACGCCACGAGGGCGCTTTGCGCTCCGACCCCAAG